>DAIPMC010000007.1:0-1773 GCA_036768895.1 Prevotella sp.
TGTTGAATGTTTATGCAAATATATATATTTAATTTAATATACAATGCACCATTTCGCTATACCATAATGCACTATTTTGGTCGGTAAGGTAACTAAGGCTGAATTGCACTGACTATGATATACAAAAATAAAGGAGTACTTCTTTTTGAAATACTCCTTTATTCATATATTGATCAACACAACTTACCAGAGTTGTAAACGATCCTTTTCAGGGATATACATTTTATCACCCTTCTTTATATTCCATGCCTTATAGAAAGCATCAATATGTGGAAGAGCACCGTTCACACGCCATCTTCCTAATGAATGTGGATCCTGTTTGACACGATTACGAATTTCCTTACTTGTAATATTATCAGCCCATACACCTGCAAAAGCCAGGAAGAAACGCTGATCAGGAGTAAAGCCATCCTTAGTCTTCAAGGGGTGATGAGCAGTAGCCTGTTTGTAAGCATTGAAGGAAACCTGAAGACCTCCGTGATCAGCGAGGTTCTCGCCTAGTGTCAGTTCACCATTCTCATGGAGTCCGGGTAATACCACAATGTTATCAAAATAGTTTGCATAAAGTTGAGCACGCTTTTTAAAGTTCTTGGCATCACTATCCGTCCACCAGTTTTTCATATTACCGTTAACATCATACTGACGTCCCTGATCATCAAATCCATGAGTCATCTCATGTCCGATAACGACACCGATTCCTCCATAGTTGAAAGCAGCATCAGCCTTAGGATCAAAATAAGGATACTGCAGAATACCAGCAGGGAAACAGATCTCATTGGTTGTAGGATTATAGTAAGCATTCACTGTCTGAGGAGTCATCAACCACTCATCACGATCAACAGGTTTGCCGGCTTTCTTTTCGATTTCCTGATTCAGGCGAAAACGGCGACAAGCCAGCACATTATCATAATATGAACGTGAAGGATCAATACTCAGTTTAGAATAATCTTTCCACTTGTTAGGATAACCGATTTTAATCAGGAATTTATCAAGTTTCTGATGAGCAGCAGCCTTAGTGGTATCACTCATCCACGTCTGGGCATCAATTCGTTGTCCAAGACTTAACTGAAGATTGTGGACAAGTTCTTCCATGTATTTCTTAGAAGACTCAGGGAAATAGCGCTTGACATAAATTTTACCAAGCACCTCTCCCATCTGATCCTGAACCTGATTCGTAGCGCGTTTCCATAACGGTTCATCTTCTTTACGGCCTCTCATTGTCTTGCCAAAGAAGTCAAACTGTGCCTCACGAATAGCATCAGTAAGATAGTTAGCTGAATTTTCGATGACACTCCATTCCATCAAAGCCTTGATATCCTCGGGTGTCTGCAGCGTTATCAGTTTATCAAGACCTGTCATAAATTCCTGCTGCCCTACTACAACGGTCTGGATATACTCCGGTTTAATACCTTCAGCGCTTGTAATTTCTTCCAAAGGAATATTGGGGTAATCAGCGACAAACTGATTCAGGGTCATTTTATGATAGTTGGATTGAGGGTCACGCAGGTCAGTCATACTCTTTGAAATCAATGCTATCAGAGTTTCCTGACGGAATACAGCATCACGACGTTGCGCAGCCTGATCGGGAGTAAATCCATACAGTTTGAACATCTTGTCTATAAATTGCTTATAGGCATTACGAATAGATACCGTTGCAGAATCATTATTGACATAATAATCTTTCTGCCCCAAAGTCAGTCCATCCTGTCCTATATTCAGGATATTCATGTTTGCATTCTTCTGATCGTCATCGAAGACATCATAGAACTGCAT
>DAIPMC010000007.1:1783-9866 GCA_036768895.1 Prevotella sp.
CTTGTGAAGCATACTTAAGTTGAAGTTTCCGAAGTTCCTCAACTGTCTTTGCAGACTCAATTTCCTTAAGAACAGGCTCTACCGGTGCAAGCCCCTCCTGATTGCGACGGTTCACATCGAGAGCCAGTCTATAAAAGTCAGCTAACTTCTGTTCAGTGCTCCCCTTAGGATAATGTTTCTTTTCAAGTCCTGACAGAATCGTATTGATACGTTTGTTATTATTGTCCTGCAACTGATCAAAAGTACCAAACCGACTACGCGATGGTGGCAGAGGATTCAATTTCTGCCATCCACCATTAGCAAATTCATAAAAATCATCTTGAGGACGGACAGATTTATCAAGATTCTTTTCATTAAGTCCCGTCCGATTCTGAGCCATACCCATCATAGGAGTAACAGCCATCATCATCAACGGAAGAATTCTTCTCATGTTCATATTCATTTATTATTAAATAATCATTCTTCTTTTAGAAAACATCTATCCACGCAAATCTTCCAACTTCTGTGAAAGTACCAACCATGTATCATTTTCATGGTCCAAGGCTTCTTTAACAGAAGTATACTCAGAAACTAATTTCATGTTTGATGCGTTTTTGGCATCCATTAACAGGGAATCCAGTTCCTTGATACGCTTTTCCATAGAGGATATTTTATCTTCACTATTCTTTACGGCCCGCTCTGCCTTACGCACTTTCTTCTGTTGCTCCTTATGCTCCGAATAACTCTGTTTAGTAGAATCCTGGGCCTTCACATCATCAACACTGACATCAGACTCCAACAATTCCGGTTCTTGCCGTTCAGCAGCAGGAGTATTCAAGGCATCATCAATAACATGCTGAGAAAATTCTCCATCCTCATTACACTCGGCACCCTTCTCTTGCAACCAGTCATAGATGCCACCGAGATGCTCTTTAACTTTAGCATCACCAAATTCATAGACTTTCGATACCAATCCATCAAGAAATTCACGATCATGGCTCACGATCACTGCCGTACCGTCAAAAGCCTTGATAGCCTCTTTCAATACATCTTTCGAAGGCATATCAAGATGGTTGGTAGGTTCATCCAGTATCAAAAGATTAACAGGTTCAAGTAAAAGTTTAATCATTGCCAGCCTGCTCCGTTCCCCACCACTAAGCACCTTCACTTTCTTTTCGCTGATCTCGCCACCAAACATAAAAGCACCGAGCAGATTGTTGATTTTCAGTCGCATATCTCCGGTAGCTACCTGGTCAATGGTATCATAAATGGAAATATTCTCATCCAACAACTGAGCTTGGTTTTGGGCGAAATATCCGATATGGACATTATGTCCGATCTTCAGTTTTCCTTTAAACGGAATCTCTCCCAGAATACATTTTACCAAAGTAGATTTACCCTCTCCGTTCTTTCCGACAAAGGCTACTTTCTCTCCACGCTTTACAGTAAAGGTAACATGATCGAATATCAAATGGTCACCATAGGTCTTACTGACATTCTCACAGATAATGGGATGATCACCGCTTCTTAGGCATGGAGGAAATTTCAGATGCATGACAGTGTTGTCTACATCATCCACCTCTATGGGTTTTATCTTAGCCAACTGCTTGATACGGCTCTGAACCTGAACAGCCTTAGACGGCTTATAGCGGAAACGCTCTATGAAGGCCTTGGTATCGGCAATTTCTTTTTGCTGGTTTTCGTATGCACGGAGTTGCTGTTCATGACGTTCTTTGTGTAAAACTACATACTCATTATACTTTACTTTATAATCCTCCACATGACCACAAGTAATCTCAAGCGTTCTGTTTGTAGCATTATTAATAAAAGCACGGTCATGGCTGACCAGGAGCACCGCACTTGACGATTGCTGCAAGAACTTCTCCAGCCAGGTAATACTTTCTATATCCAAATGGTTGGTCGGTTCATCAAGAAGCAACACATCTGGTTTACGAAGAAGAATCTTCGCCAATTCGATACGCATGCGCCAACCACCAGAAAGCTCCTTAGTCGGTCGCTCGAAATCACAACGCTCAAACCCAAGACCGATAAGCACTCGCTCAATGTCTGCTTCATAATTTTCCCCGCCCATCATCATGTAGCGTTCCTGTTCCTGAGTAAAGCGTTCAACAAGATCAGAATAGCCTTCACTTTCATAATCAGTGCGATCGGCCATCTCCTGCTGCATCTTCATCAGTTCGTCCTTCATTCTAGTATGGTCTGCAAAAGCCTTTCGGGTTTCTTCTTTTACAGAGGTATCATCCTGAAGTTTCATTACCTGAGGCAGATAACCTATAGTACAGTCTTTGGGGAAAGAAATCGTCCCGGCAGTAGGCTTCTGCAAACCATAAATAATTTTAAGCATGGTAGATTTACCAGCTCCATTCTTGCCCACCAGGGCTATACGGTCATGTTCATTAATAACAAAATTCACATCGGAAAACAAAGGCTTGACACCGAATTCAACCTTTAAACCTTCTATCGAAATCATGATCTAATCACTATTGTATATATGAAGTACAAAAATACAAAAAACAAAACAGAAACACAAGATAAATTATTTTTTTTCATCAGAAACAAAAAAAATGAGGGCATATCAACTGATATACCCTCATTTCTATGAGTAAAATCCAAAAAGGATTACTTAATCTTGTCCACAATAGCTTTGAAAGCTTCCGGCTGATTCATCGCTAAGTCAGCGAGAACCTTTCTGTTGATTTCAATGCCTGCTTTGTGCAGAGCACCCATCAACTGGCTATAACTCATATTTTCCTGACGAGCAGCAGCATTGATACGCTGAATCCACAGGGCACGAAAGGTACGTTTCTTATTTTTACGATCTCTGTAAGCATAAGTAAGACCTTTTTCAAAAGAGTTCTTAGCAACAGTCCAGACATTCTTTCTTGCTCCATATTGACCTTTTGTAAGCTTCAGAATTTTTGCTCTTCTTGCTTTAGAAGCTACGTGATTTACTGATCTTGGCATAATTTTCTTTCTTTAAAAGTTTGACTAAAAAATTAAATTAACGCAGGCAAAGCAAATCACGTACCTGCTTACGATTAGTATGATCTACCAGGACCTGACTATCCAGATTCCTCTTCTGCTTCTTAGTCTTCTTTGTAAGAATGTGACTGTGATAAGCGTGATGCCGCTTAATCTTTCCTGTACCGGTGAAAGTGAATCTTTTCTTTGCACCGGAATTTGTCTTTGCTTTTGGCATTTTTTGTTTATTATTTAATGATTTAAAAAATCAATCAGGGTGGTAATGTATATACCAAGACGTTACACACACCTGAAATGTTATTTGCTTTCTTCCTGAAGTTTCTTCAATGCATCATTTCCGCCTTTTACATTAGCAAACAGGCCCTTCATGTCACTTTCAGGAGCAGTCTTTTCCTTCTCTACTACCGTAGTAGCCTTTACTGCAGCTTCAGCACTTTCCCTGTCACGTTTTTGCTGACTCTTTTTAATGACACCTATTTTCTTTGGAGCAAGATAAAGGAACATTTTCTTTCCCTCCAGTTTCGGCATCTGCTGTACCTTTCCAAAGTCCTCAAGATCATTGGCAAAACGGAGTAAAAGCACTTCTCCCTGTTCCTTAAACAGGATACTACGACCCCTAAAGAACACATAGGCACGTACCCGGTTACCTTCATCCAAAAACTCTTTAGCATGCTTCAATTTAAACTGATAATCATGCTCATCGGTCTGAGGTCCGAAACGGATTTCCTTGATTTCAACCTTTATCTGCTTCGTCTTCATCTCTTTTTGATGCTTCTTTTGCTGATAAAGGAATTTCTGATAGTCAATAAGGCGACACACTGGAGGTTGTGCATTCGGAGATATTTCCACAAGGTCTACTCCTTGTTCACGAGCCATATTTATTGCTTGGCGTGTAGGCAGAACTTGAGAACCGCCTTCGCCTACCAGGCGGATTTCGTGTACGCGTATTTGTTCATTTATGCGATAACGAAATTTCATTGTGTCATTCTTCATTCAACTATTTTAAGTTTTCTTTTATAGAATCGTGTGCAAAGTTATAAAAAAGTAAGGAGCTTACAAAATTTTTTGTTTGTTTTTTGTACACTGACGCTTCATTTATTCTGAATTCCAAACTTTTATATTAATTTTTCAAGACCAGTAGATCTGAAAAAAGAGCAAAAGATAAAGAGAATTTTAATCATAATCAAGCGGTTATTTACTTATTATGCCAGTGATAGTAATGCCTTCGAAAATATACTTATCGAAAGCATTACTTCAGATGTAAATCCTGTCTGTTTTGAAAAATAAACAGATAAGTAAATAGTCGTTACCAGATTTTCACTCTTTCATCTTTCGAGCGCCACATCTTGTCACCGGGTTTAACTCCGAAAGTTGAATAAAATTCCGGCATGTTTGAGAGCGGGCCGATTACTCTCCATTTTTCAGGTGAGTGTTCGTTACTTTTTACTTGATTGGCTATAGCTTCGGGGCGTGTATTTACCATCCATTCCATAGCATATCCGAGGAAGAATCGTTTACTCGGGTTTAACCCTGCAATAATAATATTTTTCTTATATTGTTCCGTCTTCTTAAATGATTCGTAAGCCATGATTACGCCTCCAAGGTCGGCAATGTTTTCACCCTGTGTCAGAGCACCGTTGATATGTAAATTGTCGACAGCCACATAATTATTAAATTGCTTTACAATTAGTTTCGTCCTTGCATCAAATTTATTTTTATCTTCTTTAGTCCACCAATTTGCCAAATTACCGTTAGCGTCGTAATTGCATCCCTGATCATCGAATCCGTGTGTTATTTCATGTCCTATCGTGCCTCCTATAACGGCATAGAGTATAGCATCATCGGCCATTTTCTTTTCATATCCAGGTACTATTATGTTGCAGCCAGGTATTACGATCTCATTATTCGACGGATTATAATATGCATTGTAAGTTTGCGGTTCCATATCCCACTCAGTACGGTCTACCGGCTTGCCGTATTTATTAATCATAAATGCCGTTTCCCACTTATTGACATTCATCACATTTTTCACGTATGATGAGCGATCAATATTTAAGTTGCTCATATTTTTCCATTTGTCGGGATAACCCATTTTCATAATTACGGCATTCAATTTGTGTAAAGCCTTTTGTTTTGTAGCTTCACTCATCCAGTCCAGAGCCTTTATTCTTTGAGCGAATTCAGCTTGAATGGCTTTGCCTATTTCTAAAAGTTTTTCTTTTGTGCCTTTTGGAAGATATTCATTCACATAAACTTGTCCTATTAAGTCTCCAAGTGCGTCATCAGTCATAGTCACGACGCGTTTCCAACGAGGTCTTGCCTCTTTTACTCCGCGCAGAGTGGTTGAATAAAAACCGAAATATTTCTTATACGTATTGTCATCGACAAATGGAGCCAAACCGTTAAGATAATGAAATTTCAGATAATCTTTCCAATCATCAATGGTATATTTGTTTAAAAAGCTATTTAAACCTGTAAGGAATTCAGGTTGTCCTACAACAACACTGTCAACTTTGGCAAGACCCATTCCTTGCATGAACAGCGTCCAATTGAAGTTCGGAACCAAAGCTCTCAGACTGTCTGTTGACATTTTATTGTAATTTGCGAACGGGTCACGTGTGTCTTCACGTTTACGTGAAACGTTAGCCAATGCCGTTTCCATTTCCAACAGTTTGGTAGCAGATTGTTGAGCTTTGTCACGGTCGTATCCCATAATTACATATAAGTCGGTGGCATAATTGACAAATTTGTTACGAATCTCTTTTGATTTTTCATCCATATCTACGTAGAAGTTACGGTCAGGCATACTTAAACCGCCTTGAGTAACATAGACCTGATACTTACTGCTATTCTTATCGTCCTGCGTTACATAAAAACTGAACAGCGGGGATGATGATATTTTGTGGATGTATGATGTTTCTGAAGCGATATCGTTTAAATCTTTAATATCATCAATTTTTGCAAGATCGTCCTTCAAGTCGTTAATGCCGTTTTTATTTAGCGACACACTGTCCATACCCGAAAAATAGAAATCGCCTATTTTTTGTTTATTGCTTCCCGGTTGTGCTTCTTTTGATGCAGCTGATTTGCAAATATCCAGAACTTGCGCATTAATGGTATCCTGGATCAATTGAAAGATGCCATTGTTTTGCTCACTGGCGGGAATGGGGTGATGCTTAAACCACTTCCCGTTGGCATATTCAAAAAAATCATCTTGTGGCCTGACATTATAGTCTATATGCGATACAAGAGGATCAACATGTTTTGTCGTTAAATGCTTAGCCGCTTTTGCTGACAACGTTGTGGCAACAGCAATTAACACAACACTGCCACAGACAACATCAAATAAATACTTTTTTTTCATACGACTTTTGATTTTATTGTAAATAATGATTATACTTTTCGAAAGTCAGAAATTTAAAAGGTTAATTCCCCTAATTGTGGATAATCATAATACCATTCTTTCACAAAAACATCTGGCAATCATTCGTCAGTAGAAGAAACAAAAAATCATAAGAAAGCCTCTCTATCCTGATCAGGAAAGAGGGGCTTTCTAATTTTATCTTACAAATGCGATATAAAAGCGCAAATTTTGTCAGTCCTTGGGTTCACAATGAAGAGCCGGAGCGAGCTCTTTGGCACATTCATCATTGATGAATTGAGTAAACTCTTCCTTAGTCATCATAGACTGTTCACCACCCCCTTGTTTACGGATAGACAACTTACCACCATTGGCTTCCTTCTCACCGATAATGACCATAAGCGGGATACGTTTCACTTCATTATCACGAATCTTACGCCCTATTTTTTCATTACGATCATCGATGACAGAACGGACTCCAAAAGTATCAAAATACTTACGAAGTTGAGCAGCAAAGTCATTGTACTTCTCTGAAATTGGCAGAATAGACACCTGATCTGGAGTCAGCCACAATGGGAAATGACCTGCTGTATGCTCAATAAGTACACCAACGAAACGTTCTATAGAACCGAACGGAGCACGGTGGAGCATAACTGGGCACTTCTTCTGATTGTCATCATCCGTATATTCAAGTTTGAAACGTGCAGGCAGATTATAATCCACCTGAATGGTCCCCAGTTGCCAGCGACGGCCCAAAGCATCCTTTACCATAAAATCAAGTTTAGGGCCATAGAACGCTGCTTCACCGTAAGCGACATGTGCTTTCAATCCTTTTTCTTCCACAGCCTCAACGATAGCCTGCTCACTCTCTTCCCAGACTTCGTCTGAACCAATATATTTAGTATGATTCTTTGGATCTCGCAAAGAAATCTGAGCCTCGTAATCATTAAGTCCGAAGATTTTGAAAACCGTCAGAATGATATCCATCACACGAAGGAATTCATTTTTGACCTGACTCGGCTTCAAGAATATATGTGCATCATCCTGAGTAAAGCAACGAACACGAGTCAACCCATGAAGCTCTCCGCTCTTCTCATAACGATATACTGTACCAAATTCTGCAATACGCAGAGGAAGATCCTTGTATGAACGGGGTTTCCAGGCAAACACTTCACAGTGATGAGGACAGTTCATCGGTTTCAGCATATACTCTTCTCCTTCTTCCGGAGTATGAATAGGTTGAAAACTGTCTTTACCGTAATGTGCATAATGACCAGAAGTAACATACAGGTTTTTGGAACCTATATTCGGGGTAATCACTTCTTGATAACCAAACTTTTTCTGAATCTGGCGGAGCATATCCTGTAGACGAAGTCGCAATTCGGTTCCTTTCGGAAGCCACATCGGTAAACCTTTTCCTACACGGTCTGAGAAAAAGAAAAGTTCCATTTCCTTTCCTATCTTACGATGATCACGCTTCTTGGCTTCCTCAAGCATCACCAGATAATCATCCAGCATCTTCTTTTTCGGGAAAGTGATACCATAAATACGAGTCATCTGTTCACGCTTGGCATCGCCGCGCCAGAAAGCACCGGCAACACTTGTAATTTTAACAGACTTGATTGAACCTGTTGACATCAAGTGCGGTCCTTTACAGAGATCCGTAAAATTCCCTTGTGTATAAAGAGTGATCGTACCATCTTTCAAATCCTGGTCAATGTGCTCTACTTTATATTTCTG
>DAIPMC010000007.1:9889-25621 GCA_036768895.1 Prevotella sp.
CGTTTTTCTTAGCCAGATCCTTCATTTTAGCCTCAATCTTGGGGAAATCATTCTCCGAAATTGAAATTCCTTTCGGTGGCATTACATCATAGAAGAAGCCATTCTCCACAGCCGGTCCGAAACCAAACTGTATACCGGGATAAAGTTCCTGTAAAGCTTCTGCCAGCAAATGGGCGGAAGTGTGCCAGAATGTACGTTTGCCTTCATCATCGTCAAACTTATAAAGAACGACATCAGCATCCGACATAATGGGACGATTCAACTCTACTGTTTCACCATTTACACCGCAACAAACAACGTTGCGAGCGAGAGCCGGTGAAATGCTCTCGGCGATTTGATAACCCGTAACGCCCTGTTCAAATTCATCTACAGAACTATCGGGCAAAGTAATTTTTACCATAACAAATAGTATTTTTATTTAACTTGCTACAAAAGTAATACTTCTTTTTGAAAATAATGCGTATAAAACGTTATTTCTTGGTCTCATATTTCTTTATAACAGAATAAGCATCATAAAGGCCTAATTCACCTGCTTTGCTGAGATCATTTATTCCTGTTGCTTTATTGTCACTGAGAATACGAGCCAGTCCCCTATTGTACCAAGCTTCGGCCAAACGAGGGTCAATTTGAATGGCACGTGTATAATCATCTATTGCCTGACTATATTCCTTATGGTCTGCATGGAAATTGCCACGATTATAAAACAAATAAGCATTATTAGGACTTAACCTGATCGCATCATCAAAATCCGCACGCATTCTGTTCAAAGAAAGGGCTACGTCACTCCCCTGACTTTGATTGACCGCATTCAAACGAGACTGGCAAACAGCA
Source organism: Prevotella sp. (assembly GCA_036768895.1). Lineage (GTDB taxonomy): Bacteria > Bacteroidota > Bacteroidia > Bacteroidales > Bacteroidaceae > Prevotella. Next base: position 10,721 of record DAIPMC010000007.1, read on the forward strand.
CGCTGCCAATAAGCCAAAGCATTCTGATCATCAATCTGAATATAAGCAGTAAGATCATTATCAGCCTCTTCAAAGTCTTGAAGGACAGAATAAGCCACTGCACGTTCAAACAGCAAACTCTTCATCTTCTGCACATCCTTCGTTTCAGAAATCTGTTTCGAAAGTTGATCAACATAGTTGAAGAAGGCCAGAGACTTTTCGTCAGTAAGTTGTCCCTTACTACAATTCAAATAGATCGGATATTTTGGATTGACTTTATGATTAAATTTCTCTATATTCTCATCAAAAGCCTGATAAGTATTAATTCCATTATTATACTCTACAAGGGACATCGTATACATCGGCAGGAAATTGTCCGTAACCGTACGATCCTGGACTTTTCCACGATAGACACTCTTATACTTGTAATCCTCTGTATGTACGGCTGCTTGCTCATCAGGTACAACAATCCGATTATATTTATTGATATCAAATTCAGAACGCTTACGAACCAATTTGCGTGTTTTCTGACTCCATCTGGGCTGGACACCGATAGTCTTATTCATCTGCGCCTTAAAGATACGGAATTCGTCCACCTCAGCCTTCCCTGCCATACCTATTTTTCGATAACAGCGGGCACGATAAGCCAAACCTGTCCAGAAATTTGGAAATTGACCAATAACAGTAGTATAATCACGGATAGCTTCCCGGATATGCCCGGTTTTCTCCAGTAAAATTGCACGATTAAAAAGAGCAAGTGGATTCTTCGGTTCCATATTGACGACAAAGTCAAAATCGGTAATCGCGCGGTTATTATCGCCCAAGTTTACACGCAGCAATCCTCGATTATAATGTGCGAGGAAGTTATTCGGATCATATTCAATAGCAAGGTCATAATCACTCAATGCACCCCGGAGATTATTATAGTTCAAACGTGCTAGGGCACGATTCAGATAATCATCCACAGCTTTAGGCTCAAAATGGATTGCTTTAGTAAGAAAGTTATCAGCATCCTTCCATTGATGCCGGTTCATGCTAATCAAGCCTCGCGTGCGCCACGTCCCCACATTATAGGGATCATAGGTCAGACTCTTGTCGAGCATCTTTGCGGCTTCTGTAGTATCTTTCTGAATAAGACAGACTTCTGCCTTCAGGGAAAAGGCATTAGCGAAATCTTTCCATTTTGAGATAATTGTGTCGAGTTGGTCTTGAGTCCCGGCATAATCTTTCTCTTGAAAATGGCAAAGAGCTCTGTTAAACCAATAATTCTGATTCCTTGGATCTATACGGATAGCCTCATTATAATCACTGATAGCTTCCTTAAACTTGTTTTGTCTGATCCGGCAAATTGCCCTGAGATCATACATCTCATTATAATAAGGATTCAGATTGATGGCCTGCCCCACATCCTTCTCTGCTCCGACAAAATCGTCAAGATTATATTTTGCGACAGCGCGAAGGTACCAAGGCTCATAAAGATAAGGCTTAGAGTTGATAGCCAAATTGAAATACTGGATAGAAAGTACATAGTCTTCATAATACAAAGCACTACGTCCAGCCGAAATAAGTCGATCCACCCTAAACTGCGCATGAACCGACAGCACTCCGAAAAACATCATCAGGAAAACACAGACCTTTTTCACAAACAATAAAATTTAGGATATATAATTGGAATCTTATCTACTTTATCAGAATATGGATAACAGAACTATTTCTATATCAGCCAGAATTCTCGCTATCAAATTCCCTCAACCTTCACCCTCTTCTTTATCATTATTAGAAACAACTATTTATTTCCGGTATACACGTGTACGATATGAGCAGCGGAACTTCCCCTTCAAGATATTCTTCAATCTTCCCCCTATCAGGTTCTTACGAAGTGGATTAAGTCGGTCAACAAACAAAATACCCTCAAGATGATCAAATTCGTGCTGCATGACACATGCCAGATAGCCACTTACCCATTCATCATGCTTTTGGAAGTTCTCGTCCAAATAACTAACATGGACCTTTTTTGGACGGCTTACAGACTCACTGATACCCGGTATGGACAAACATCCTTCCTCCATGGATGTCTCTCCTGCCTTTTCGTCATAACCTAAGATATGAGCATTGATATAAGCCTTACGAAAATCTTTATATTCCGGAAGATCATCACTCAACACATCCAAGTCGATGACGACTACGCGGATATTCTTTCCTATCTGGGGAGCTGCCAAGCCTACTCCATTGCTTGCTGTAAGAGTCTCGAACATGTTCGTAATCAATTCTGTCAGACCCTCATAATCCGAAGTTATATCTTTGGCCACTTTTCTCAATACAGGCTGACCATATATATAAATGGGTAAAATCATTTTTTTAATTGAAGATTGAAATTTTCTGATAATCGTCTGGACTGCATCCAGCATTCCAATATGATAGTAGCTGAAACTTTATCTACCAGACCTTTATTTTCCCGGCGTTTTTTCTTTTTTACACCGCCATCAAGTATAGCACGATGAGCCATTACCGAAGTGTAAATCTCACTATAATATTCAATAGGAATATTCGGGCAGGCTTTCTTCCATCGGTTAACAAAGGCTTGCACTCGTGCCAAATTCTCACTAGGTTGTCCGTTCGGCTGCATAGGTTTCCCTATAATAATACGTTCTACTTCCTCTTTCTTCACATAATCCATCAGGAAGTCAAACAATGATGCAGTCGCAACTGTTGTCAATCCGTTCGCAATAATCTGCAATGGATCTGTTACAGCCACTCCTGTCCTCTTTTTACCATAGTCAACAGACAATACTCTCATTATATTTGATTACTTAAAAGCAAACTTATTCTGCTTTTTGGTTATAGGCATAATAGTCTCAGGAAACAATTTCTAAGATTGTCTCCTGAGTTTTTCATACCTCCTCCACTAAATTTATTGTCCTTTATTCTTTATACAGTAGCCATGCATCCGGATAGTTATCAGCACGGAACTGATTACGGCTCTGTACTGCTGAAAGTTTGCTATCAAAGGTTGAAGCGATTACCCGATACATATTACGACTAGAATTATAAGCGATCTGAGCTTGATAGCCAGCATTCTTCAATGTATTCTGAAGCCCTTCCGCATTTGCTTTCAAAGAAAAAGAACCTACTACAACACTAAAGCTTTTCAGTCCTTGACCACTGATTACGGTAACATTTTCCTTACGGACGGAAGCATTATCAGCATTGTCCAAGACTGTTGTCTGGTCAGCAGATTTGGCTTGCAATGGAGTGACTACTGGAGTACTGTCCGACTGAATCGGTTGATTAGCAGACTGCTCCGTTTCTTGTGCTTTCGCTTTTTCGTATGCTTTTTTATAAGCACTTTCACTGGATTTGCAACTTGTCAGCGCCATAGCTGCACAAAGCCCGGCACATAATACCATATACTTCTTCATGATCTTTATAAAAATAAAGTTATTAATTCAATGTGCGAAATTACAAAATTCTGTTCAGATATTTCATATATTTCCGAATAAAGTTTGTTAAATCAAGTTTTTACAACATAATTAACGAAAAATTAAGATTATAATATTTGGCTACTCCACTTCTTTTACTTATCTTTGCCATAACTCAAAGGATAATTGTTGAACATTAAAAATTATAAAGATGAAAGCATTAAGTTACATTGGAGCATTTCTAGGCGGTGCAATCGCTGGTGCAGCTTTAGGTCTCGTATTTGCTCCCGAGACAGGTAAAGACACTCGTACCAAAGTTTCTGATGCAGTTGATGGCTTTTGCAAGAAGCATGATATCAAACTGAGCAGAAAGGACAAGGATGACCTCGTGGATGATATCCAGGACGCCGCCCCAGAAGAAGTATAAAGCATGATGTTCAGTAACGATAAAAATATCGACACAATTGGACAACTCATTGAGGTGTTAAAACATGATATCGGACTTCGTGTAGAATACACGAAGCTCGATGTTATAGGCAAGGTTGCCAGATTACTTACCTCAATAGGAATGATGATGCTGATTGGGGGAGGTATCGTTCTCATTCTCTTCAGTTTGTCTTTAGCTGCTGGCTATGCATTGGCGTCATGGTTAGGAAACATGCCAATCGCATTTTGTATCGTTGCAGGAGTTGATCTCCTTCTCTTATTATTGGTCATCGTTTTTCGTCATGAATGGATTGAGCGCCCATTGGTTCACTTTCTAGCCAATCTTCTATTACAAGATTAAATTAAATGCATAAAACTTGTACCTATGAATAATTCAGATATCGCTTACAAGTCGTTGGCAGACATCCGCTTACGGAAAGAAATGTTGAAGAATGACATTCTCAAAGATGATCATAGAGTCCAGGGGCTATGGAATGATTTGTTTCATAAACCTGAAACATTTAGAAAAGACGATGCTCCTTCCAAGCGTCTCCACGGACTTCTAAATATGAGTGCCGGTGCAATAGACGGAATTATACTTGGATGGAAACTTTATCGAAAATTCAAAAGAAAATAGGGACTTTCGATAAAGTTTTTATTTATTCCCCTTAAGAATAAATATTCAAATTCTACACATTAAATGACAAACCGTCATAACCCAGTTGTACTCCTTGCGGCAACAGACTCTCTGCAATTGCATGAAGTCCGATCTTATGCGTAAGGTGAGTAAGGTATGTACGACGTGCATTCATCCTGCGGGAAGCATTAATCGCATCAGCTACCAGCTGATGACTGTGATGAGGTTTTTCCCAACGTAAGGCATTGATAACCAAGGTATCTACATTCCGGAGATAATCATATTCTTCATCGTCCATTCGCTTCATATCTGTAATATAGACGAAAGGACCGAAACGGAATCCGACAATCGGCATCGTGTCATGCATGACACGAATGGGTAAAATATCAATATCCCCTACCCTGAATGATTCATGAGGTCGAATCGTATGCATCTCCAATACCGGTGCTCCAGGATACAATTTGGAAGAATCCGAAGGAAAACAATAAGGCATCGTATGATGTAGATGTTCATTCACGAATTTCTCACAATAAACATCAAGACTACCAAACTGATGGCTGAAAGGACGCAAATCATCTAGTCCTCCAATATGATCATAATGGATATGCGTAATCAGTAAGGCATCGATTTTTCTAAAAGGAACCTTCAACAGTTGTTCACGTATATCCGGTCCCGCATCAATAAGTATTCTCGTTGACTCTGTCTCTACAAGTGCAGCACAACGCAAACGATGATCCCGTGGATCCCTGCTCCTACATACCTCACAATGACATCCGAGTGCGGGAACACCACCCGAAGTACCTGTGCCTAACAGCGTAACCCTCATTTAATATTTACCTCCGGAAGAATTTGTATACCAAATTTTTTATTGACATCATACTGAATGGTCTTACAGAGTGTCAGCACTTCCTGTCCTGTTGCACCACCACGATTAACAAGAACCAGTGCTTGTTTGTCATGCACACCAGCACGACCAAGACTTTTGCCTTTCCATCCACACTGATCTATCATCCATCCAGCGGGAATCTTTACGGTAAGAACGTTCCCATCTGGCTGCTGTATAGGATCAGGAAGCCTGAAAAAAGGCATGTCTGGGTACAAACCCTGAAGACTTTTGAACTTATCTTCCGTAACCATAGGATTCATAAAGAAACTGCCTGCATTTCCCTGCACTTTCGGGTCAGGAAGTTTGGCCTGACGGATTGCAATAATAATCTGTCTCATTTGTTCTGCATTAGGGGCTGTAATTCCATGAGCATCCAATTCTCGGCGAATACTGCCATAGTCCGACTTTGGGGTAAAGGTCTGAGTCAGTCGATAGGTTACAGCTGTAATAAGATATTGATCACGCCATTCACGCTTAAACCTACTTTGCCGATAGCCATATTGGCAATCGGCATTTGACAGATGTAACAAACGTGCTGTAGCAATCTCTACAGCCTCCACTTCTGTTATGATTTCACATACTTCGGCACCATAAGCACCAATATTCTGAATAGCAGATGCTCCGACTTGTCCGGGAATCAGTGAAAGGTTCTCCGCGCCATAAAATCCATGTTTTACAGCATATTCCACCACTTCATCAAACGTGGATCCGGCCCAGCAACGAAGATAAACGCCATCTTTATCACCAGGACAAGTAAAGACAGTAACTTCAAAGCGGTTCTCAGGGGTAATAACCGTTCCAGGATAATCACCGGTAAGCAACAAATTACTACCTCCGCCTAACAGCAAATAAGGATAATCGGATTTTCGAAGTCCCTTCACCAAATGCAGGGCTTCTTCCGTCGAAGAAAACTCCAGCAGCCGATGGCAATGAACATCAATACCAAAAGTATTATGAGCCAGAAGACTCGCATTCTTTATATCTTTCATAAATAATTTATCAAAACAGCCTGCTTCAAACTTACAGGCGTTTTCAAATACTCATCTTCATCAGCATCCAGCGTCCACGAATCCGACGAAAAGTAAATTCTTGTTCCAGACCATTCGCTATGCCTCGAATAACAAAGACCTTCTGATTACTTTCCGTATATTTCTGACCATAGATGATATTGTAAATCATACCTTGAGGAAACTTCGGTGCGAAAGCAGGCCATTGTTCCGGTATGATTTCACCCGTCATGGTAGAAAAATCATTATCAGGATCCGGTCCGATAAACTTCACCGGATCATGAATATGTTCAATCTGAAAAGTACTGTCAGAAGCAAATACTTTATAAAATCTCAAGAAGGAAGCATTTGTATTTTTATACAAACGATTATAATTAATAGAGGTCAACTTCCACTGTCCATTGATTCGATTGAACAAATACTGCTTGACAATACTCTTCGAAAAATAGATCTTTTCAATAATTACATGACTAATCTTGGTATCTTTAGGCATATTCATCTGTCTTGGATTATCAAATATCAGTGTATAATAATCCTGACGCATAAAGAAATGATCTAATTTCCAGTGAAAGGGGTCAATGGTCCTGATAACCCTGCCATTGGAATATACCTTCAAAGGGAAGACAATACGCTTAAACTGAGTCTTTCTGGAAGCTGCAAAATTGAATATAAAATCATCAAACAATTCATCAGCAGCCTTAGGCATAGGCGTCGAGGCTATCAATTGCTCCGAAGAATCTTCCCCGGTTGTATCCTTAGCCAAAGTATCTATATTAGCGGAATCCACTGTCTTAGGTTTCTTATTCGAACAACCTGAAACAGAAAAGCCTACTATCCCCCACACCAGAGCGATACTGAAAACATATACAAGCTTTCTCATAATTATAACATACTACGATAATTACGGCAAAATTACATATTTTCCGTCTAATAGAGAACAATATTATAGAAATTCTTTTTCTCTATTCTCTATTTCCAATTTATTTTTTACCTTTGCAATTAAATTATAAATTTTATACTGCATCATGATACTGGACAAGATAGAAACACTTCTTAAAGAAGTTGACAACCTTTCAGCTAAAAACATGGAAGATGTTGAGCAACTCAGACGAAAATATCTAAGTAAGAAAGGCGAAATCAGTGCTTTGATGGGTGATTTCAGAAATATTGCTGCAGACCAGAAGAGATCGGTCGGAATCAAGATCAATGAACTGAAAAAGACTGCCACCGAGAAAATCAACAGTCTCCGTGCTCAAATGGAAAATACCGATGAGACCAGTGATCATATTGACCTGACACGCAGTGCATATCCAATCAACGTGGGTACACGTCACCCCCTGACAGTTGTCAAGAATGAAATCATCGATATTTTCGGACGCATGGGATTTGTTCTGGCTGACGGACCTGAAATCGATGACGATCTACATGTCTTTACAAAACTGAATTTTGCTGCAGACCATCCTGCCCGTGATATGCAGGATACTTTTTTCATTGAGCAGAGTGATCCCAACGATGTTACTAAAAATGTACTTCTTCGTTCTCATACATCTGGTGATCAGGCTCACTATATGGAAGAGCATCAACCGCCTTTCCGCATACTCTGTCCAGGACGCGTCTATCGTAATGAAGCTATCAGTGCCCGTGCTCACTGTTTCTTCCATCAAGTCGAAGGATTATATGTCGACAAAGGGGTAAGTTTTACTGATTTGAAACAAGTTTTACTTACTTTCGCCCGCGAAATGTTCGGACCAGACACAAAAATCCGCCTCCGTCCAAGTTATTTTCCATTTACAGAACCCAGTGCAGAAATGGACATCAGTTGTAACATCTGCGGAGGAAAGGGCTGTGCATTCTGTAAGTATACAGGTTGGGTAGAAATCCTTGGTTGTGGAATGGTTGACCCTAATGTTCTGGAAGCCGGAGGCATAGACAGTAAGATCTATACAGGTTATGCTTTTGGAATGGGTGTAGAAAGAATCGCAAATCTGAAATACAGAGTCAGTGATTTGCGAATGTTCTCTGAAAATGACATCAACTTCCTGAAGGAGTTCGAAAGTGTTTATTAAAGGCGAAGAAACATCATGAAAAATTTTCTATAGGTGGAAAAGTAATAAATTATTATCACTAAACATCCACGATTTAACAGTGATTGATATCTATCAAGATTAGACAATAAAAAAATACGGCAACTGCTTTTCAATAGTAGTTGCCGTATTTCTTTAGATCATATTATCTTTGAAATATTCCTTTGCAAGTCCTCCTTCAGAAGTTTCTTTATACAAAGAAGGCAAGTCATGGCCAGTCAACTTCATTACATGGACAACATGGTCAAAAGAGACACAATGCTTACCATCTGAGAAAGAAGCATAGAGTTGGGCATCAAGAGCACGTGCAGCAGCAAAAGCATTCCGTTCGATACAAGGAATCTGAACAAGCCCGCAAACCGGATCACATGTCATCCCCAAGTGATGCTCCAATCCCATCTCTGCTGCATATTCAATCTGATCAGGACTTCCACCGAAAAGTTGGCAACCTGCAGCAGAAGCCATTGCACAAGCCACTCCTACCTCTCCCTGGCAACCAACCTCTGCACCGGAAATAGAAGCATTCTTCTTGACAATATTTCCTATAAGTCCGGCAGTGGCAAGAGCATGTAGAATCCTGATTTCAGAAAACGCATGTGATTTATAACAGTGATAAAGGACTGCAGGTAATACTCCACAGGCACCACAGGTAGGAGCAGTAACTATAGTTCCGCCCGAGGCATTCTCCTCACTCACAGCCAAGGCATAGGCAAATACCATCCCCCGGCTCTGTAGAGATGGCTTGTAACCACTGGCTTTGATATAATAATTGGCAGCCTTCCTCGGAAGATTCAAGGGACCAGGAAGTACACCTTCGTGATTCAATCCACGTTCCACAGAATCCTGCATCACCTGCCATACCTTTCTAAGGTAATCCCAGATACCGTCTTTCTCACATTGCTGGACGTACTCCCAATAATTTCTTCCATTATGGTCACACCACCTCGTAATTTCGGTCAGACTATTCATAGAGTATATCTCCGGGGTCTTGAATGGATCCCTTTCTCCTTTGCCTTCAGACAAAGCTCCACCACCAATACTATAAACCGTCCAATCATTCAGTACCTGTCCTTCACTGTCATAGGCAATGAACTCCATCCCATTCGGATGAAAAGGCAAGAACTTCTGTGGTTGCCAACTGATATTAACAGGTGCTACAGGACTCAAGACCTCCTCAACAACTTTATCTGTCATGTGACCTTTCCCCGTAGCAGCTAGACTACCATATAAAGTCACATCAAAACGAGCTGCATCCGGATAATGCTTTCGAAAGATCTCTGCAGCTTTTTGTGGACCCATCGTATGACTGGATGAAGGTCCTCGTCCTATCCTATATAATTCTCTTAGAGATTCCATGACTGAGTTTTTATATCATGTAAGAACATGAAGTACCATAAAAAAGACTTTCTTTCATCCGCAAATCAATCATTTTTCGGAAAGATGCTTCTTGGATTTTTCTCGTAGATAACTTAGAGCTGCTCCTATTGCTGTACAAAATTCACTATATTTCGGGATACGGAAACGAACATTATACAATTTTTCCATCGATGGAAAAACCTCTCTACACTGTGGAAGAAGCGTAAGATTCCCGATCATTACGAAATCGCGAATGCCGGTATTCAGACTACTCAGAATACTGCTACTACCAATAGCCTGCAATACCATGTGAATGAGCCCTACGGCAATATCCTCACGAGAAGCATTCGCTTTTGCATTACTGAACAGACTTGCTGTAGCTGACATCGGCAATCCAGGAAGAGGTTTAGCACAGATATCCTTAATAAAAAGATTGATGTTGTAAATATTCCCCTCTGTTGCCAAGGCTACAACCTGCCTCATATCATCTGTTTGCAACATGATACGACACAATCCGGACAATGTTCCGCCACCGATACCGATACCTCCTATATGTCGAATATCATCGCCTTCACATCGAACAAGACTGGTGCCGGTACCCATTGAAACGACTATCATCCTCTTTAAATTTGATTCATAGCGCGCACCTAATCCATCAGCGATAAATTCCTCAGCCTTAGAAGTTGGTCGCCCATAAATATTTTCATCAATGTAAGCAGAACCTACTCCCGTAAGTTTGATATGTTCCACATCATCCAAGCTAATCTTGTTCTCATGAAGATATTTTCCGAAAGCTCCATATAAAGAAGTCATCGGATCAGCAGCTGTGATACGCATAGGAGAGATTACCATACCTTTTTGATTGATCCCGACAATTTTTGTTGTTGAGATTCCGACATCTATTCCGATGATGATTTTCTTTTCCATGCTGCAAAGATAATCATTTTTATATCACAGGCACAAAGGATTTCAGAAAATTTACTATCTTTGCACAAGGGATTCAAATACCATCAATCATCTGGATGTAAAGGAAAGAAAGTCAAAAAGAATTTTTTTTCTTTGGGTGACTTTAAAATTCTTGATTACAATCCAGTGAGAGTTTATATGTCTATTTGGCTTAAAAGAAATACTATGGCAGAAGATAAAATGCAAAAACTCGTCGATCGCTTGAATCAAGCTTCAGACGCTTACTATAATGGAAAAGGTGAAATCATGACGGATTACGAATGGGATTACCTTTTCGACCAACTCAAGCAGTTGGAGAAAAAGACAGGAACGATTCTGGCTGACTCTCCCACCGTCCATGTATCGGCTGATGAAATCAATGGACAGAAGGAAGCACATGAGTTTCCTGCACTTTCGCTTGCAAAGACCAAGAAACCAGACGATTTGGTAAAATGGACTGAAGGCAGACCTATATGGTTATCTTGGAAACTGGATGGCCTGACTCTTGTAGTCACCTATGATGAAGGCAGACTTACTAAGGTTGTCACGCGTGGTAACGGTCATATCGGAACAAATATCACCCACCTTTCACGAGCAATCGGTGGCATTCCACAAAGTATTCCCTACAAAGGACATGCCGTAATCCGTGGAGAATGCGTAATCTCCTACAGCGATTTCGAACAGTTCATTCTGGAAAGTGACGAAGATTATGCAAATCCGCGCAATCTGGCTTCCGGTTCTCTTACCTTAAAAGATCCTCTGGAGGTAAAACAACGCCATTTGCAATGGCTTCCATTCGCCCTTGTCTATACTGAAGATGACATCCCTTCCTGGGGTGATCGTATGAATTGGATTGAAAAGAACGGGATGAAGGCTGTGGATCGGGAATATATCCAATCCCCTACGCTCTCAAATATTGATGAAGTGATCAGTCGCTGGACTCGAAAAGTCACAAATCAGGAGAATCCATATCCTGTTGATGGACTGGTCATTGCATACGATGACTGGACCTTCTCTCAAACCGGTTCTATCACAGGACATCATGCAACGCGAGCCGGCCTCGCCTTTAAATGGCAAGATGAGGATGCCCGTACTATTCTTGATCATATCGAATGGAGTTGTGCGACTTCTACGATCTCACCTGTTGCGATATTCAAGCCGGTAAGTCTGGAGGGGACAACTGTCAAACGTGCTTCTCTCTGTAATATCAGTGAGTGTGAACGACTGGGTATTGGAGGAAAAGGGAGCGCTATTCGTGTCATTAAAGCAAACAAAATCATTCCGAAGGTCATTCACGTTGACGAGAAAGTAGGTGAACTGAATATCCCGACTCACTGTCCGGTTTGCGGAGCACCTACGAGAATCGTCATCAGTGAGAACAGCAACACAAAGACTCTTCACTGTACAAACAAAAAATGCCCTGCCAAGCAATTGAAAAAGTTTGCTCGCTTTGTCAGCAAAGACGGTATGGACATTGATGGTATATCGGAGCAGACACTGGATAAATTCATCAATAAAGGATGGATTAATGAATATGCTGACTTATATCACCTTCACGAACATATTGAAGAAATAGCCAACATGGAAGGATTTGGAGACAAAAGTGCTACAAATATCATACGATCTATCGAGTATTCCAAGAAAGTAGAAGCCCGGCATCTGCTCTATGCGTTGAGTATTCCATTATGCGGCAAGGATGTCTGCAACCGATTGTTGAATACCTATCGGATAGAAACATTAGTTCAAGAAGCCTCAACTGAAAATGTCAAGGAAGATCATTTTGCACTGATTGCAGGTATAGGCCCGGAAAAGAGTACCCAAATCATCAGATGGTTTCAGGACAAGGACAATAAAGCAAAATTTGACCGACTCTGGGCTATGCTCAACGTTTCTCAGGTCAGTGACAAGTTAAAAGGAGAACAGTGCAAAGGTTTGACTTTTGTCATTACCGGAGATGTCCATCACTATAAAAACAGGAATGAACTCAAAGCATATATAGAAAGCCAGGGGGGTAAGGCAACTGGTTCTGTAAGTAAATCCACATCATACTTGATCAACAATGACATTACTTCTACAAGTGGGAAAAACCAGAAGGCTCACCAACTGAATATTCCTGTCATATCAGAAGATGAATTTATACAGAAATTTGCTTCACAAGATTAAATAGCAATTGCTTTCTATTCAGACGAAGAGATTAATCCGACAAAAAAAATCTGAAAGGCAGAAGATATTTGTCTGCCTTTCAGATTCTATTCAGAATATTATGTCCTTAGAACGTCCATTTTAAAGCCATTGTCGGAATGGCATAAAAACGATTATTACGCCCATAATCATTATAAACGAAGTTGTTGCTGATCTCTACTTCGCCACCAAGACTCAATGGTACCTCACAACCTTTGATAGCATTCAGATTGATCCACCATTGTGGCTGACTGGTTATTATCCACTTGCCGTTGACATGAGGGTCATACCATGTATCACAAAAACCGGATAATGTCACCAAGTGATGAGCAAGTTGAAATCCCCAGACTTCAGTCAACTGAAAACTATTATACGGATGGGCGTGGTAATGACGATTCTTAAAATAATACTTGTATAAGGTCTGAACCGTAAAAGTAGAACTGTAATCATGATTGTGCCAGTTCCATGCAGGACCGGCTAAGACTGCATGCTGAAAACGGGTAGCCTGCCAGGTAGTTTCATCGGAATTCAACCCTCCATTATACTCAACATGAGCAGCAAACTGTTTGTTATTTGTAATATTCAGATCACGTCCGAACTCCCAATAAGCACCTGATACACCATCCCTCTGATAATAAATATCGATAAAGGAATAGGTACTACCCCATTTGTCGGCCTTGTAAATTTCGGCTGTTGTTGTCACACTTTGTCTTGAAGTCAGACTTTTATTCAGAGAATGCCCCAAATCGTAATGTAACTGGATATTTTGGGCATAAACACCTGTAAAAACTGCCATGGCAATAACCAAGGAAAAAAATCTTTTCATCAGAAATTAAAGTTATTCGTTAAATCGGGGGCAAAGTTACTATTTTTTTAACAAACAGCAACATTTTCTCTATAGAAATGATGAAATACGTCTCCTTTCTTGTACAACAAACCTTTTTTCCATACCTTTGCATCAAATATGCGAATAGATATAATTACAGTCTTGCCGGAAATGATCAAGGGATTCCTTGATGAATCCATACTGGCACGTGCACAGAAAAAAGGTCTTGTGGAAATCAAACTCCACAATCTCAGGGATTATACCCTAGACAAGTGGAAGCGAGTTGACGATTATCCTTATGGTGGAAGTGCTGGAATGGTCATGCAGTGCGAACCCATTGACAGGGCTATCACAGCACTAAAAGCAGAAAGAGATTATGATGAAGTTATCTATGTCTCCCCTGATGGAGAACAATTCGATCAGCATATAGCCAATAACCTTTCCTTACTCCATAATATCATCATTCTCTGCGGACATTACAAAGGTATTGACCAGCGTATACGTGACCATTTCATTACAAAAGAAATATCCATCGGAGATTATGTACTTACAGGTGGTGAACTGGCCGCTGCGGTGATTTCCGATGCTATCGTAAGACTCATTCCTGGAAGTATCAGCGATGAAGAAAGTGCTTTGAGCGATTGTTATCAGGATGACCTGCTGGCAGCTCCAATCTATACGAGACCCGCAGACTATAAAGGTTGGAAAGTACCGGATATTCTGCTTAGCGGAAATGAAGCTAAAATCCGACAATGGGAATTCGATCAGGCACTAAACAGGACGAAGCAACTTCGTCCTGATTTATTGAAAAAGTCAAATAAAAGCTATGGTGATTCCATTCTGAAAAACAAATCTTCGAAAAAACAGAAATAAGATTCGGGATCAGTAAGGATTCTATCAATAACATCCATCAAAAACAGGTATACTGATGCCTGTAGAGTCTCTTATGCTTTAATATTAATTTTCAACTCTCCGGATTCAGATTAATCCAATTCTATATTTCCTTTTTCCTGTCGATGGCAAAACTCTTCCCCGAGAGAGAAACCCTCCTCATATAAAGATTCAAGTTTTCCTGTATCTTTTTCAATACGTTTCACTTCCAGAGGACGTTCCGGACGAATACAGACGACCTGTCCCGACGCCTCGAGATCATCC
>DAIPMC010000007.1:25637-40640 GCA_036768895.1 Prevotella sp.
GAAGTTGTTTATTGTAAGAAAAATGGCGTTTGCTCAAGACGACCCTCAACTTAGGATAATTCTTATAAACAAAATACGGTACCTTGCGATCTTTGTCATCATCTCTCCAACCCTTATTGCGCGTCAGAATGACCACATTCCGTGTATGTCCCGTTTCCAAAGCCCGCATAACAGGAATAGAATCTATTATTCCCCCATCCAGCATCGGTATGTCGTCTACACGAACCATCTTACTGACATAAGGCAAAGAACTGGAGGCTCGAACAATATCAAGAGCCCTCTGCTTATCAGAATTTTCAGTCAGATACATACTTCGGCCTGTCAGACAATTGGTCGTTACCATCTCAAAGCCAGCCGCATAATTAAAAAATGTATCAAAATCAAAAGGCAACAACTGATTAGGAACCTGATCATAGAGAAGTTTTTGATCAAAGATACATCCTTGTGTCACCAAATGCCTGATGCCAATATAATCGTACCGGGCAAGGTAATCTATATTGGATATTCGTGCCCGACGGGGTTGACGTGACATGTACGACATTCCATTGCATGCTCCTGCCGATACTGCAACGACATATTTGAAATACAGACCATGCTTCATAAAAGCATCAAGAACTCCACTTGTAAAGACTCCTCGCATTCCACCACCTTCTAATACCAAGCCTGTATTTCGGATTATTTTCATAAGATCAAACGCTAATAATTTATAATTTTCAATTTTTCATTCAATATTTGTTGCAAATATAACACTTTTTTAGTTAAAAATATGTACTTTTGCATAGTAAAATTTAAGAAGTAATTAAAATATGTTGTTTAATAAAGAAATATATGTACAGCGCCGACAAGAGTTGAAAGACCTTGTCAAAAGTGGTGTTATTATTTTGTTTGGCAATAATGAAGCACCTTGTAATTTTCCTGCTAACGGGTATTATCCTTTTCGTCAGGATTCCGCTTTCCTGTATTATTTCGGATTAAACCGAGACGGACTTGTAGGAGTAATAGACATTGACAACAATAAGGAAACTCTAATCGGTGATGATATCGACATAGATGATATCGTATGGTATGGGAGTGTAGACAGCGTTAAGGATATGGCAGAGCAGACAGGAATAAAAGATTCTGCTCCTATGAATGCCTTGCAAACGATCTGTCACAAGGTCCTCATCGAAAAACGCAAGATCCATTTTCTTCCGCCTTACCGGAATGACATCAAACTTCAGATTTTTGACTTGTTAGGCATTCATCCGAACCAGCAACAGGATGAAGCAAGTATCAATTTAATCCAGGCTGTTGTCAAACAACGTTCCACAAAATCTCCTGAAGAGATAGAAGAATTGGAACGCGCTGCTATGATTGGCTATAAAATGCATACGACAGCAATGCACCTGACTCGTCCTGGTGTAACAGAAAAATATATAGGTGGCCAGATTACCGGAATTGCAGAATCATACGGAGCAATGGTCAGTTTCCCAACCATTTATTCTCAACATGGAGAAATCATGCATGGGAACCCGTCAATGAACAAACTGGAAGACGGACGCCTGGTACTCTGTGATGCGGGAGCCGAAACAATCAATAATTATTGTTCTGACAATACACGTACTTATCCTGTAAATGGCAAATTCACCCAAAGGCAATTGGAGATTTATTCTATTGTAGAAGCCTGTCACGACTACACCCTGAAAATTGCTAAACCAGGAGTAAAATGGATGGATGTCCACTTTGCTATCTGTAAACTGATGACAGACAGACTCAAAGAGTTGGGACTAATGAAGGGTGATACAGAAGCAGCCGTTAAAGCCGGTGCTCATGCCATGTTTCTTCCACACGGATTAGGACACATGATGGGAATGGATGTCCACGATATGGAAAGTCTGGGACAAACTTATGTCGGTTTCGATGAAGAGACCAGACCGAACTTGAAGCAATTTGGAACAAATTGCTTAAGGATGGGACGCCGCCTGAAAGAAGGTTTTGTCGTTACAGACGAACCGGGAATCTACTTTATTCCAGCTTTAATAGACGATTGGAAGGCAAGCGGACATTGTAAGGAATTTATCAATTTTGATAAACTTGAAACTTACAAGGACTTTGGTGGAATCCGTATCGAGGATGATGTCCTCATTACTAAAGATGGTTGCAGATTCTTAGGAAAAGACCGTATTCCATACCATCCAAAGGATATAGAAGCTTTCATGGCTGACAATGCTAAAGCTTAATCGTACAGTTGGGAGAACATCATTTACTTGAAATGAGATATAAGCGGACTTGAATCCATTCGGTATCAAGTAAAAATCATATTATATGTATATTATTAACATCTATCAAAAATAATAAAACATACGAGAAAAATGAGAAAAGTATTAGCTCTCGCACTTTTGGTTTTATTTGCTACAGGAGCAAATGCCAAGGTTGCAAAAGATTCTGTTAACAAGAACAAACCTGTTTTCACGGTAATCAAGAAGAATCCGATTACGAGCATCAAGGACCAGAACAGAAGCGGTACGTGCTGGGACTATTCAACCCTTGGTTTTTTCGAAAGTGAAATTCTGAAAAAGACAGGAAAGACATACGACCTCAGTGAAATGTATGTCGCCAACAAGACTTACCTTGACCGCGCTATCATGAGTGTACGCATGCACGGTGATGTCAGTTTTGCAGAAGGTGGATCTTCATACGACCCACTATATTGCATTGAACACTACGGAATCGTTCCGGAAAATGCCATGCCGGCACCTGGGACCCTCTATGGGGATTCTCTAGCTGATTTCGGGGAATTCTTCAAGGCAATGACTCCTTATGTCGATGGAATTGCAAAAAGTAATTTAAAGAAACTTTCAGGCGCATGGATCAACGGTTTACAAGGTATTCTGGATGCCTATCTAGGAAAATGTCCTGAGCATTTCACTTATCAAGGAAAGTCTTATACTCCGAGTAGCTTCGCAGCTAGTCTGGGACTGAACTGGAATGACTATGTAAGTTTTACCTCATATACACACCACCCTTTCTGGACAGAATTTCCGGTAGAAGTACAAGACAACTGGCGCTGGTCTCCAAGTTGGAATGTTCCTATCGACGATATCTGCAAGATCATTGATAATGCAATCATGAACGGATATACGATAGCATGGGGCGGTGACGTTACCGAAGACGGTTTTACACGTAAAGGACTCGGTATTGCTTTAGATGAAAAGAAAGCTCGTTCGATGACAGGTACGGATGCTGACCACTGGCTTAAATTCTCAAGTACTACAAAAAAGGACAAATTGGATTCCCTGGGTATCAATGCACCTGAAATCGTACCTACACAGGAGATGCGCCAGAAAGCCTTTAATGACTGGCAAACAACAGACGATCATGGTATGCAGATTTTCGGTATAGCAAAAGACCAGAATGGAAAGGAATACTATATGGTTAAGA
This sequence comes from Prevotella sp., assembly GCA_036768895.1. GTDB lineage: Bacteria > Bacteroidota > Bacteroidia > Bacteroidales > Bacteroidaceae > Prevotella. The sequence continues at coordinate 29,058 of DAIPMC010000007.1, forward strand.
ATTCATGGGGCAAGACCGGTGACTATAATGGCATCTGGTATATGACCAAGGCTTATGTGGCATATAAGACCATGGATTTCACAGTCAATAAGAATGCCGTTCCTAAAGATATACGTAAAAAAATAGGAATTTGATTTAATATTGATCTTATAAAAAAATGCGCAAAGCTAAAAACTTTGCGCATTTTTTTGTATCTTTACACACAGAAATAAAAACAGTTAAAATGCATTTTAAATGGAAATACACGACACCTACATCAGAACAAGAAAAAACAGCTAAAGAACTAGGAGAAAAACAGAATATCAGTCCTATCCTGGCACAATTGTTGATTCGTCGTGGTATTACCACTGAATCAGCTGCGAAAAGGTTTTTTCGTCCTCAACTAGCTGATCTCATCAACCCCTTCCTGATGAAAAACATGGATTTAGCCGTTGACCGTCTGAATGATGCAATGGGAAGAAAAGAACGCATTCGTGTCTGGGGTGACTATGATGTGGATGGCTGTACGGCTGTTGCTCTGGTGTATAAGTTCCTACAACAATTTTATTCCAATATCGATTATTATATCTCAGACCGATATAATGAAGGTTATGGATTAACGAAAATCGGAATAGACAAGGCAAAGGAAGAAGGAATCAAACTCATTATTATTTTAGACTGTAGTTTTAAGGCTATTGAGAAAATGCTTCCTTATGCAAAGAGTTTAGGAATTGATATCATCGTCTGCGACCATCACGGTATTGATTCAGAAGAAGAACTTCCGGATGATGTACCTGTTCTCAATCCACTGCAATCCGGAGATTCCTATCCGTTCAAGTACTTATGCGGATGTGGCGTGGGATTCAAATTCATGCAGGGATTCGCTAAGAACAACAATATATCATTCTCTCATCTTATCCCTTTGCTTGACTTTTGTGCTGTAGCTATTGCTGCCGATATTGTACCTGTTATTGATGAAAACCGAATTCTGGCTTATCATGGACTTAAGCGATTGAATCAAAATCCAAATGTAGGACTACAGGCAATCATTGACATCTGCGGCCTCAACGGAAGAGAAATCACCATGAGTGATATCATTTATAAGATAGGACCGCGAATCAATGCCTCAGGGCGCATGGAAAATGGCAAGGAAAGTGTAGAACTATTGGTCGAAAAGAATTATGATACCGCTTTAAAGATGGCGAAGAACATAGACAAGTATAATGAGCAGAGAAAAGGTATCGACAAGAAAATGACAAAGGAGGCCAATGATATTGTTTCACGCCTGGACAGTCAGGTGCACCATTCCTCTATCGTTCTATATAATGAAACATGGAAAAAAGGAATTATAGGAATTGTTGCTTCACGACTCACAGAGATTTATACACGTCCTACCATCATTATCACCAAAGACACTACAAAAGAAGGTGAATTTGCCATTGGATCGGCCAGAAGTGTGCCAGGTTTTGATGTCTATCAAGCCATTAAGAGTTGCCGTGATCTGATGACCAGTTTCGGAGGCCATCCCTACGCTGCCGCCTTGAATATGAAGTGGGAAAATGTAAAGGAATTCCGCGACCGGTTTCAGAAATATGTAGAAGAACATATTTCTCCGGAACAGATTGAACCTATCATCAACATAGAAGGAGTTATCGACTTCAAGGATATTACACGCAAATTGAGATGTGACCTGAAGAAGTTTGCTCCTTTCGGTCCATTGAATGAGAAGCCGTTATTTTGCACCATTGGTGTATATGACTATGGCACCAGTAAGGTCGTAGGACGCAATCAGGAACATATCAAACTCGAATTGGTTGATTCAAAATCAAGTAATGTGCTCAATGGTATTGCATTCGGCCAGAGTGCTTCTGCAAGATATATCAAGAGCAAAAGGAGTTTTGATATTGCATACACTATTGAAGATAATATTTTCAAGCACAATCAAGTGCAACTCCAGATTGAAGACATCCGCCCATCAGCAGAAGATATCGTAGAATAGTCATCTCTTGTAAGCCATAAAAAGACAAATCTCTTTCAATCAGAGATATATGATCGATAAATACCTTGACTTACTCAAACAGTATTGGGGATACCCTGAATTCCGGGGTATCCAACAATCTATTATAGAAAGCATCGGTGAAGGAAAGGATACTCTGGGACTAATGCCAACAGGTGGAGGAAAGTCCATTACCTTTCAGGTTCCGGCACTGGCTAAAGAAGGAGTATGTCTTGTCATTACGCCTTTAATAGCCTTGATGAAAGATCAGGTTATGCATCTTCGTCAAAGAAACATCCGGGCCGATGCAATTTATTCAGGAAGATCCAGAAATGAAATTGTCCAGATCCTGGAAAATTGTATCTTTGGAGGAATAAAGATTCTCTATATATCACCGGAACGACTTTCTTCAGAACTCTTTCAAACCAAGCTCCGCCATATTCAAGTCAGTATTATTACCGTTGATGAAGCTCATTGTATCAGTCAGTGGGGATATGACTTCCGACCTTCCTACCTGCATATTGCAGATATCAGGAAGATGAAACCAGAAGTACCTGTCCTTGCCCTTACAGCTACTGCAACTCCAGAAGTTGTAGACGACATTCAGGAGAAACTCCTCTTCAGAGAAAAGAATGTCTTCCGTATGAGTTTCGAACGAAAGAATCTGGCATACATCGTAAGACAAACAACCGACAAGAACGCCGAACTGGTTCATATCCTTTCTTCGCTCCATGGAAGTGCTATTGTATATGTAAGAAGCAGGAAAAAAGCAAAAGAAATCTCAAAATTCCTGACAGAAGAAGGGATCAGCGCTACTTTTTACCATGCGGGATTAGCTCCTGCAACAAAGGACGAACGGCAAAAAGCCTGGCAAGAGGAAAAGGTCCGAGTTATTGTTGCTACTAATGCCTTCGGGATGGGCATTGACAAAGCAGATGTACGGTGCGTCGTACACATAGATTTTCCGGATTCTATTGAAGCTTATTTCCAGGAAGCAGGGCGTGCTGGACGAGATAGCAAAAAGGCCTATGCCGTCTTACTTTATAATCAGAGTGACCATCGGATTCTGAAACAACGTGCAGCAAACACCTTCCCTCCAAAAGACTATATCAAGGATGTCTACGAACATCTGGCTTATTTCTATCAAATTGCAGTAGGAACGGGAACAGGTAAAACATTCGAATTTGACATTGAAAAATTTTGCTATACTTACAAGTATTTTCCTGTACCAGTCGATTCAGCCTTACACATTCTGGAACAATCCGGATACATTCACTACGAAAGTCAACCTGACGACCGGGCACGACTCATGTTCAGAATCGGACGGGACGAACTTTATCGATTACAAGATCGGGACAAAACAGAAGAACGGGTCATTACTGCCCTACTGAGACTTTATGGAGGATTATTCACAGATTACGTCTACATAGATGATAGTTTTCTGGCTTTGCAGACCGGTTATACCCAACAGCAAATCTATATTGTCCTAAAGACATTAAGCAGAGAGGGTATTGTCGATTTCATCCCTCAAAGAAAGACACCATACATCACCTACTTACAAAGACGGGAAGATGCTGACCGGATAATCATTCCAAAGGAAGTATATGAAACCAGACGAGACCAATATATCCATCGTATAAAAGCAATCCTTGACTACGCAGCCAATAACCGTGTTTGTCGTTCAAGACAATTGCTCCTCTATTTTGGAGAAAAGCATACTAAAGACTGCGGTCAGTGTGATGTCTGTCTGGAACATCAGAACAACCTCTACTCGGAGAAACGCCTATACACGGACCGGCAAATGATTCTGAATCTACTTGCAGACGGAAAGAAGCATAACCTAACAGAGCTACATCAGTTTAAAGGATCAGAAACAACTCTAAAAGCGGCGCTACAAGAGTTGGTAGACGAAGAAATTATTCATATTGACGGTTCTTTTCTATATCAATAACATACATTGTGTACAAATAATCTTATTTATAAGTAACAAAAAAAGGGAGAATTGAGTCCTCACGGAATCAATTCTCCACAACATGATGTACGAGAAAAAGTTTATCTCAAATACAAGATTTATTTATCACTATTCTCAGGACGGAGTTTACGAACGGTTTCACCCGTACGCCACATCTCCATATCGTGCATAGCCTTCAATTCCTTATTCAGTTTTTCACGATAATCCGGTTGAGAATTACTATCGATAGAAATCTGTGCTTCCACTCCACTCTTTACAGAGAGGTACAGCCACTCCATTACAGGATGAATGGCATCGCGGAAACGAGGAGCCCAGTCAAGAGCACCACGCTGTGCTGTAGTGGAACAATTTGCATACATCCAGTCCATACCTTTAGCACCAAACAACGGGCCAAGGCTTTGAGTCAATTCTTCAATAGTCTCATTAAAAGCCTCCGAAGGAGAATGTCCATGTTCGCGAAGGACATTGTACTGAGCCTCGAGCAAACCTTCAATAGCACCCATCAGAGCTCCACGCTCACCTGTAAGGTCTGAAGTGGCCTCACGCTGAAAAGTAGTCTTAAACAGATAACCGGAGCCGATACCAATACCCATGGCAAGAACCCTGTCTTCAGCTTTACCAGTAGCATCCTGCTCTACTGCGTATGAGCAGTTCAGACCGCGGCCTTCCTGGAACATTGTACGCAGAGAAGTACCGGAACCCTTAGGTGCTACCATGATGACATCAACATCCTTAGGCGGAACTACCCCTGTACGGTCTTGCCAGTTGATTGCAAAGCCATGAGAATAGTAAAGAGCCTTGCCTTTTGTCAGGTTCTTCTTAATGTCAGGCCATTGTGAAATCTGACCTGCATCAGAAAGCAGCATACAAAGGATTGTACCTTTTTTTGCAGCTTCATCTATTGAAAATAAAGTTTTTCCAGGAACCCAACCATCGGCTTTGGCCTTCTCATAAGAACGACCAGGACGCTGACCAACAATGACATTGAAACCATTATCACGCAGATTACAAGACTGACCAGGGCCCTGAATACCATAGCCAATAACTGCAATCGTTTCATTTTTTAATACTTCACGTGCTTTTTCCAACGAAAACTCCTTGTTGGTGACCACTGTCTCCACAACGCCACCGAAATTGATTTGTGCCATATTGATATAATTTTTATGCGGCCAACACAGACCGCTGTTGAACGATTAAAATCTCTATAAAATTAAATTTCTCTTATCTATCAAGCTCGATATCCGGAGGTAAAATCAATCCTTTCTATCGATCTTTTTAATATTTCCCTTAATTAGTTGCAAAGGTAATAATTTAAAATGAAACAGCAAAATTTCGTATCACTTTTTTACAAAAACAGCCCTACTTCTTACAACTTCAATTTCTTTAGTAGTTTTCGGTTCTATTTTAGTAACTTTAAACGAATAAATACCATTCCCCTCATCCTTACGATAAAAATTCAGCAGATCACCCTGATGGCTCTCCGCTACGTAAGCAATTTCAAAACGCTTCAGAGTATTTTGTCTGTAATAGTCCAGATCAAAAAGATCCAGAACATGATCAATATACCTTATGCTGTTGATATGCCCGTTTACATCCACATCATTATAATAGGTATCAAGAGTACGAACTTTAACAGCATCACTACCTATTTGAACTCTGGAAGGTTTGTCTATCGGACATACTTTTTCCTTATTGATATACTTTTCAATATCATCACCATGAATCGATCTTAAGTCGATAGGTTCTCTCGTTCTCGTATCAATAACCGCCCATATACTTTTTGCATGACCATACACTTTATGTGACAGAGAATCAACGATGGCAAAATTTCGGCCTATAAATGACCGTAATACATTTTCCACCCACGTCTCTATCGTATATTTCTGATTAGCCATTGGCATATCCTGCATCTCAATAGCTAAACGGCTCAATACCCATGTACGATGAATACCATTCATGTAATCCATGCCATAGCCATGCTCACTACTATGATAATCTGAAGTATTGAGCAATTCTTGCCCCAATTCACCCCAGAAAAGATGGCGCGTGAAATCACTATGAAACTCTTCAGCAATGAAATCATATTGCCTCACCTGATTACTTTTCATGCACATCCTCCGACTTGCCCCAGCTCCTTAGATAATCAGAAATAGGCTCCTGAAAGCTGCGTGTAACTGCAATCCTTCCACTTCGGGTATACTGCAAAAGACAACCGAAATCGTCCAAAGCATGAAAAAGATCTGTAATATCTTCAGTCAATCCCGCTAAAAGCACAGTACTATAGGTCGGATTTACTTCCATCATCCGAGCGTTATGCCGGCGAATAGAGCGAGAAACTTCCGGATTGTCCAGCAATACAGATGAAGAAATCTTATAAAGGGCTACCTCATGGATGAAAAGTTGATCCTCCAGATAATAATCAGCCTTCAAGACATCAATTATCTTTTCTATGGCCTTTGTAATCTTAATGATTTGCTCTTCCTCACTCCAAGTCGTAATCGTATACTTATGAATGTTCTTGACACTACTGGCAGATACATTTAAACTCTCTATGTTTACCTGTCTACGGGTAAAAACAGTAGTAATCTGATTTAAAATGCCTGCAATATTCTCCGAATAAACTAATAAGGTATATAATTTTTTATTACTATCCATCTTTAATTCTTATTAATATACAAAACTAATCTGCCAAGTCTGTATTTCTAAATAATAAATGTCAAAACAAAGTCACTCTCCTATTTTCCTATATGGTTATATCCGATATTTTCTTATCATTCAGCAATCCAGTATCAGTTGCATCTGCTCCACACTAGTTCCAGGAAGGATCATAGGTACGATGTTTTCATCCTCTTTAATGGCACACTCCAACAGATAAGGGCCCTTTGTAGAAAGCATTCGCTCCACTTTTTTCTTTAAGTCCTTCCGATCAATCACTATATCATAAGGAATGCCATACCCTTCTGCGATTTCCTGATAATGTGGATTCAGCATCTCTGTAAAAGAATGACGATGATTGAACATCAGATCCTGCCATTGACGGACATTACCTAAATAGTTATTATTCAGCAAAATCATTTTTACGGGAGCTTGCTGTTCCATAATGGTACCAAATTCCTGAATATTCATTTGAATACCACCATCACCCATAAAGCAACAAACCGTTCGGTCTGGAGCACCAAACGTAGCTCCTATAGCAGCAGGTAGTCCGAATCCCATAGTCCCAAAACCTCCACTGGTCACAATAGAGCGAGGATGGCGGAACTTAAAGTAACGACTTGAAATCATCTGGTTCTGTCCGACATCATTTACCAAAACGGCATCACCACCAGTTGCTTCAGACACCACATTTACGACTTCACCCATCAGCATCGGTCCATCCTTAGGATGAATATCAGGTTCGATGACCTTCTCGCGCTCCTCATCTGCATACTTGCGGAATGAATCTATCCAAGTTGTATGAGTTCGCTTATCCAGCAACTTTGTAATAGCTGGAAGAGATTCCTTACAGTTTCCGATAATCGGGATATCAACCGGGATATTCTTATTGATTTCCGCTTTATCTATATCCAAATGAATGATTTTTGCCTGTTTTGCATAAGTGGAAGGAGTACCGGTATCACGGTCACTAAAACGCATCCCTATCGCGATCAACACATCACATTCCTGCGTTTTCATGTTTGTGGCATAATTACCATGCATGCCGAGCATTCCCATATCCAACCGATGGTCACTGGGCAAAGCAGAAAGTCCTAATAAAGTCCTTCCAGCCGGAATATCAGCTTTCTCAAGAAAATCTATCAATTCTTTCTGTGCGCCGGCGAGTTCGATGCCATGCCCTACAAGCGCAAAAGGGCGCTCTGCCTGATTGATCAGTTCTGCCGCACTCCGAATAGCATCCTCTTTCAATTCAGGATAAGGACGATAAGAACGTACACACTCCACCTTAACCGGCTTCCATTCACATTTGCCGACCTGAGCATTTTTCGGAAAATCAAGGACTACAGGTCCAGGACGACCGGAACGAGCTATATAAAAGGCACGACTGACAGCCCACGCTACATCCTCCGGCCGACGAATCTGATAAGCCCATTTCGTAATAGGCTGAGCAACACCGACAAGGTCCACTTCCTGAAAAGCGTCTGTCCCCAGGACTCCAATACCTACCTGACCTGCTATCACGACAATCGGAGTTGAATCCATCATCGCATCAGCAATTCCAGTAAGCGTATTTGTAGCGCCTGGACCACTTGTCACCAAACAAACGCCAACCTTTCCACTCACACGAGCGAAACCTTCTGCAGCATGGGCAGCTGCCTGCTCATGACGAACCAGAATATGATTAAAGCATTTCTTTTCTCCTCTTGTATAAGTATAAACAGAATCGTATACCGGCATAATACTTCCCCCCGGATAGCCAAAGATTGTATCAACTCCTTCCAGACGAAGAGAACGCATTAACGCCTCTGATCCTGTAATCATCTCTTTTCCCATAATCTACCTCTTTCTCTCTTAACTTAAAATATACTGATACCTATCCTAAAGCACTTATACCTTACCATCAATCTACAAATATATCTTATTGATCTAAAGACGTTTACGAAAGCATAAGCATTCCGATACCTAATCTATGACACGGACACCTCCCATATCTGCAGAAGCAACACTTTGTGCATAAGCCTTCAATGCCTTTGACACGACACGATTACGTTTTAAAGGTTGCTGTGGACGAGCATCTAATTCCTCATCACTCAGTTTCACAGAAATACTTCTGCTTGGAATATCAATAACAATAATATCACCATCTTTCAGTTTACCTATATTTCCACCAGAAGCAGCTTCTGGAGAGATATGTCCAATACTTAACCCTGATGTACCTCCAGAAAAACGACCGTCAGTAATCAAAGCACATTTCTTTCCAAGATGACGGCTCTTGATATAAGAGGTAGGATAAAGCATTTCCTGCATTCCAGGTCCACCTTTAGGTCCTTCGTGAGTGATGACTACACAATCACCAGCATTCACTTTTCCGCCCAAGATACCTTCACAAGCATCTTCCTGACTGTCAAAACATACTGCCGGGCCTTCAAAATGCCATAATTCCGGTGCAACTCCTGCGGTCTTCACGACACAACCATTCTGAGCAATATTGCCAAAAAGAACAGCCAAACCGCCATCCTTTGTATAAGCATGCTGCAAATCCCGAATACAGCCAGTGGAACGGTCTGTATCAAGACTCTCCCACTGTGTATCCTGACTACCCATGACAGTAGAGAACTGACGACCAGGCGCACTATGATAAATACGATCTGCATCAGGGTCAACCTGATTCCCGGTAATATCATACTGAGTCATCTCTTCGTCTAAAGATTTTCCATCCACTCGCCTGACCTGACCGTGGATCAATCCACCTTTATTCAACTCATTGAGGATTCCTAAAATACCACCGGCACGATTACATTCCTGAACACTATATTTCTGGGTATTAGGAGCCAGTTTACAGATGCAAGGTACTTTACGGCTCAACTGATCAATATCAGACATTTTGAAGTCAACATCACCCTCCTGGGCAACTGCCAGCAGGTGAAGAACCGTATTGGTACTGCCACCCATGGCAATATCCAAGGTCATAGCATTGAGAAAAGAATCACGGGTAGCAATATGACGTGGTAAAACGCTCTCATCTCCGTCCCTGTAATAAGAATAAGCATTCTTGACAATCTGACGGGCAGCATCTTTGAACAACCGGATACGGTTTTTATGTGTAGCAAGTATTGTTCCATTCCCAGGAAGAGCCAGTCCTATCGCCTCTGTTAAAGAATTCATAGAATTGGCAGTAAACATACCTGAACAACATCCACAGCCCGGGCAACACGTTTGCTCTATCTTTGCTAAATCTTCATCACTACAACTGGGATCACCGCCATTTATCATAGCAGTAATCAAATCTGCATTCTCCCCTTTCCAGCGACCTGCCTCCATCGGACCTCCGGAACAGAATATCGTAGGAATATTCAAACGCATAGTAGCCATCAGCATTCCCGGAGTGATCTTATCACAATTGGAAATACAAATCATAGCATCAGCCTTATGAGCATTTACCATATACTCTACAGAATCTGCTATCAAATCTCGTGAAGGTAAAGAATAAAGCATGCCATCATGCCCCATTGCTATTCCATCATCAATGGCAATCGTATCAAACTCTGCAGCATAACATCCCAATGATTCTATTTCTTTCTTGACGACCTGCCCTATCTCATGAAGATGTGTATGCCCAGGTACGAACTGTGTAAAACTATTCACAATCGCGATAATAGGCTTACCAAACTGTTCCGGTTTCATACCTGCGGCAACCCAGAGCGCTCTAGCTCCTGCCATTCTTCTGCCTTCAGTACAGACAGCACTCCTTAACTGATGTTTCATAATCTCCTATATCTTACAATAATTCTTTTGCAAAGATAAGGAGTTTTTGAAAAACAGCCAACTAATCTAATAAATAAATTCAGAAATAAAGCAAATTCGAAAGATAAACCAGTATAAAAGTAACAAATTTAATCGTCACTGTATAAATTTGCAATTTTAAATCTTTTATATGCATAAAAATTACTATCTGGTTTATCCTGTAAAATACTGTTTTTATCACCTGATAGTAATATCTGAGTGAGCAGATATAATTAAAAAGTCCCGGTATTCATCTTGAATGCCGGGACTTCCAACTTAATTAACCAAAAGTTAATCTTTATTCTGCTGCATTGTTATCATTAAAAGTAGCAACACGGTTAAATTCTATCTGTTTGAAGAGTTTGTCGGTTGCACCCATACCCTTGGTAGTCAGACGATCAGCTGCAATATGATACTTCTTAACAAGTGCCTTCTTAACAGCCTCTGCACGAAGTTCTGAAAGTTTCTGATTAAGTGCTTTACTACCTTCTGGAGATGCATAACCCTTAATCTCAATGTTAGCATCTTTATTGTCATGCATATACTGAGAAATCAACTCGATAGAAGCATACTGAGCAGGATCAATAATATACTTGCCCTGACGGAAGAGAACTGTAGGCTGCAGATTGGTTGCTGTAGCTGGTTTCTCATACTTTGGACGAGCATTAAGTGCATTCTGCAAATCTTCTATTTGCTTATCCTTAGCAGACAACTGATTATCTTTCTCATTCATGTTATTGCGAAGATTGTTTATCTGAGAATTCAGACCATCAATCTCTGACTGATCACGAAGCTGAGCAACTGTAAAGTTGTGAGTGCCATTAGAATTCTTAAACTTGTAAATCAAACCTGCGTTCAATTGAACAAAAGAACGATTTACGTTGTAAGCAGCACCATCATAACCATCACCGTTCAATGCATAGATGATAGCAGGTTCCACATAAATCTGCCAAGCCTTAGCCTGACCAAGATTAAACTGAAGATCAAGACCCAGTTTAGAGCTGATGTTATCAAGATGGCTGTTGATTCCGTGGTCAGCAACAAAATTGTAATCATTTGTCATGTTGGCAGCTCTTGTATAAACCTGTGCATTACCAAAAGAATGCCCCCATCCAAAACCATAGACAGCACTTACCTCAAAAGGACGGGGAGCACCTTTATAACCACCGAACCAATTGAGGTAAGTGCTGTCTAT
>DAIPMC010000102.1:0-7507 GCA_036768895.1 Prevotella sp.
CGTCTACCGACGGCGCGAGCGCTACTTATTAGAATATTGAAAGATAGATTGATTATTCGTCCCAAGTATCGTACGATTTAACGGCGATATGAGAATATATAATTATTACAAAAGGTTATTTTCAAGGTTTTATACATTAACCGAAGCAACTGATCTCAAATGCTCATTCCTGATTTTCATGAACATCAGCGACAGCACGTCCACTCGGCTCATTGATCTTTTTGAAACTGGCATCCCAATCGAGTGCTTCAGCTGTAGAACAAGCTACACTCGGTACGGATGGTACAGAACGAGCAGCACTGTCTGAAGGGAAAAGCTCTGCAAAGATACTCCGGTAATAATATTCCTCTTTGTTCCGAGGAGGATTAATGGGGAAACGTTCTGAAGCATGCTTCATCTGTTCATCACTGACTGCAGAAGCCGTAATATGCTTCAAGGTGTCAATCCAGGAATAGCCTACACCATCAGAAAACTGTTCTTTCTGCCGCCATGCTACTTCTTCGGGTAACATATCTGCAAAGGCTTCCCGTACTATTTTCTTTTCCACAGTCTTTCCGGGACACATCTTAGCTTCAGGGTTCGTCCGCATGGCCACATCCAGAAATTCCTTATCAAGGAAGGGCACACGTCCTTCAACACCCCAAGCAGCCAGGCTCTTATTTGCCCTCAAACAATCGTATTGGTACAATTTAGACAACTTACGAACCGTTTCTTCATGAAAAGCACGTGGACTTGGAGCTTTATGGAAATACAAATATCCTCCGAAAATCTCATCTGCACCTTCGCCGGACAACACCATCTTGATACCCATCGATTTAATGACACGGGCCAGAAGATACATAGGCGTAGAAGCTCGAACCGTCGTGACATCATAACTTTCTATGAAATAGATCACATCACGGATGGCATCCAAGCCTTCTTGTATGGTATAATTGATCTCATGATGAACCGTACCGATATGATCAGCAACCAGTTTAGCCTTAGCCAGATCAGGAGCCCCCTTCAAACCAATCGCGAAAGAATGTAAACGAGGCCACCAAGCCAACGACTGGCCATTATCTTCCACACGATGATTGACAAACTTCTCTGCTACCGCAGCAATTACAGAAGAATCAAGTCCACCACTGAGCAATACACCATACGGTACATCACTCATCAACTGACGTTTCACAGCAGACTCCAGAGAATCATGAACTGCCTTCACACTAGAAGAATTATCTTTTACAGCATCATAGTCGAACCAATCCCTAGTATAATAACGTTTCACGCCAGGATCTTTACTCCAATAATAATGCCCGGGCATAAAAGGCTCATAATGATCACACTGACCTTCAAGTGCCTTCAACTCACTGGCCGTATATACTTTCCCATCAGAATCGTAACCGATATAAAGAGGAATTACTCCTATAGGATCACGTGCAATCAGGAAACTATCAGCCTCAGCATCATACAAAGCAAAGGCAAAAATTCCGCTGAGTTTTTCCAGCATCTTTTGAATGCCTTTGCAAGTAACTCCAGTCTTTTTCAGTTCACGATAGAGGGCCAGAATGACCTCACAATCACTACCCGTCTGAAACGAATACCGATCCTTCAACTCTTTACGAATCGTTTGATGATTATAGATTTCCCCATTCACGGCGAGGACCTGTTTCTTGTCCGGAGAGAACAAAGGCTGTTTTCCAGATTCCGGATCTACTATACTCAATCGTTCATGGGTCAGGATAGCCGATCCTCCACAGTAAATTCCACTCCAGTCAGGTCCGCGATGACGGATCTTTCTACTCATTCGTAATGCTTTCTGTCGAAGTTCAGGAGTTTGCTCCTGAATATTAAAAATGGATACAATACCACACATATATCAATCTATTTTGTTATTAAAGTTTGCTGACTTTTTAACTAATTTCCCCTTCACAACAAGATCTCGGGGAGGACTCGGATAGTTCCTTCAACGAAAGAATTAACAATCAGGATAATAATATCCTTCAGGAAGGATCCAATGAAAATTTTCTAATGGCCAGAAAGAAGGATCAAAGCCCTCCACCGAAAATCAATATCCCCGATGGAGGGTCAAATCAATCAGGCATTAACTTTACTGAACTACCAAAATGAAGATTTATTTATCATTCAAAAATACAAAATTCAATAATTGTAAGCAGACTCACCATGCTCATAAATATCAACACCTTCCTCTTCTTCACGCGGAGCGACCCTGATACCGATGAGTTTATCAACAATTTTAAATAAAATAAAAGTAATAATAGCACTATAGGCAATCGTAAACAACGTGGCTACTACCTGTAGTCCAAGCTGATGCCAATCACCATAGAGAGCCCCTTCGGCGCCACCAGTTACAGTCTTAGAAGCAAATACGCCTGTTAAGATAGAACCGATAATACCACCAATGCCATGCACGCCGAATGCATCGAGAGAATCATCATATTTTAATTTCGTCTTTACTACTGCTACCATAAAGAAACATACGATGCCAGTAGTCAGTCCTATAGCACACGCCCCAAGGATACCTACTGATCCGGATGCAGGTGTAATAGCGACCAAACCCGCAACGGCCCCCGTGCAGACCCCTACAGTTGTCGGTTTACGATTAACTATCCAGTCTATGACCATCCATGTAAGAGCAGCTACACAAGTTGCTACATGAGTAACTAGAAAAGCATTTGCATCCAATCCGTCAGCTGTCAGGCCACTACCAGCATTGAAACCAAACCACCCAAGCCACAAACAAGCCGCGCCAATAAAAACAAATGGCACACTATGTCCCGGAATAGGTTTACCAGGACGATAATCCCTACGTCTGCCTAGCATCAAGGCCATAATAAGAGCAGAAATACCAGCATTGATATGGACAACCGTTCCACCAGCGAAATCAATAACGCCCAACTGCTGCATCCAACCACCGCCCCACACGAAATGAGCCATAGGATAATAAGAAAATATAGACCACAAAATAGTAAAGAGCAAGAAACCTGAAAATCTTATTCTTTCAGCAAAAGCACCAATAATCAATGCTGGTGTGATTACAGCAAACATACACTGAAATAAAACAAATGAGATTTCCGGAACATGAGCAGGAGACACAACAGAAGAAATAGTCACCCCATGCAGGAATATCTTGTCAAATCCTCCAACAAAGAATCCCAGCGTGCTGCCGCTTAATCCTTTTCCAAACACAAAACTGTATCCGAAGAATATCCACATGAGGCTGACCACAGCTGTACACATAAGACATTGCATGAGAATACTTAAAACATTTTTCTGACGAACCAGCCCTCCATAAAACAAAGCAAGACCAGGAATAGTCATCAGCATCACCAATATGGTTGCCATGGTTAGCCAGGCCGTATTGCCACTATTTATCGCAGACGTGGCACCTTGGGCAAAAACAGTCATTGGTATTGCAAATATAGAGATGGCTAAAGCGAATATCTTCTTTTCAAATTGTTTCATATCACTAATCATTTAATTATCCCAATCAATTACTTTTCCTGTTCAGCATTATAAAGAGCTATATTGCCACGTTCATGAGTCCGGATCCGAATAGCATCTTCTACTGGAATAATAAAAATCCGTCCATCCCCGATCTCGCCAGTATAAGCAGCTTTCTGAATGGCATCTATGGTTTTTTCCACGTTCTTATCACGTACTACTACATTAATTAAGATACGTTCAATACAACTCGTTTTATAACAAATTCCTCGAAATATCCGAGCCTGCCGCGTTTTTCCTTCCCCACGAACATCATAGTAAGAAAACCATTCGATGTCAGCAGCTAATAAGGCCTCCTTAACATCCTCAAATTTTGTCTTCCGGATAATTGCTTCAATCTTTTTCATCTTTAGCCTCTCTTTTCAAATTTTTATCATCTATATTCTAATACACATATCGCATAGCAAACGACACAATAAATTACATAATGTCACAAAACTTGTGCAAAGTTATATCATTTTGTCACAAAATACAATACATAATACACTTTTTGATAAAACAATATTCAAAGCAATTACATACTGTTACAATAATAGACATTTATCATTGCAAACTGTTACAAAATACCAAAAATATAAATCAAATAGTAACTACACTAAAAATTTAATCATTTTTGTACCAGATTTATTTCACATTTAAACAAAACGTTATATATTTGCATCGAGATATAAACGAATATATAATTTTTAAGAAGAAAAAGTAACATTATGTCGCAAACCATTCATTTCACCAAGATGCAAGGTGCGGGCAATGATTATATATATATAAATACCTTATTATATACAATTCCCGACCCTGTAACTGAAGCGATTAAGTGGAGTTCATATCATACAGGAATCGGCAGTGACGGGTTGATTCTAATAGGCAAGCCAGAGAAAGAAACAAATGCAGATTTTTCAATGCGTATTTTCAACGCTGACGGATCAGAAGCAATGATGTGCGGAAACGGCAGCCGCTGTGTCGGAAAATATCTTTACGAAAAGGGATTGACAAAGAAGACTTCAATACGTCTTCTGACAAAATCAGGAATCAAGATACTAAAGCTACACCTTTCTGAGAAGATGCCGGACATTGTAGATAGTGTAACAGTCGATATGGGAAAGCCAGAGATAGAAGTACCAGAACAGTTTAAAGGAGATCAACCCAAACTTGAAGGAGAATTAAGGGGAAAGAAGGGAACTTTTGTATCAATGGGGAATCCACATTACGTAATTTTCATAGATGATATCACAAAATTAGATATTACACAGTACGGCTGTAAACTTGAAGTGGATCAGACCTTTCCTCAAAGATGTAATATTGAATTTGCACAAAAGACAGGACCATGCCAATTCCGAACACGAGTCTGGGAACGAGGAAGTGGTGTCACAAAAGCATGCGGAACAGGTGCATGTGCCACAGCAGTCGCTGCCGATCTGGTTTCGGGAAATCCAGGAAAGAATGAGATTATCATGGATGGCGGAACGCTTGAAATAGAATGGAATAAACAGAACGGCCATGTTTATTTAACAGGACCGGCAGAATTTGTTTTCGAAGGAGACATTAATTTATAAATCAGCAGATCGGCAATAAAAGAAATCAATCATAGATAGCAAACTATAACAACAAAGAAATCGATCATGGCATTAGTAAATGAAAACTTTTTAAAATTACCAGGTAACTATCTGTTTGCAGACATTGCGAAAAAGGTCAATGCCTACAAAGTTTCGCATCCGAAACAGCGTGTTATCAGCCTGGGTATCGGAGATGTCACACAACCGTTGTGTCCTGCCGTTATCAAGGCCATGCATAAAGCAGTTGACGAGATGTCCCAAAAAGAGACATTCCATGGTTACGGGCCAGAAAGAGGATATGACTTTCTAAGGGAAGCCATTGTAAAGAATGATTTCATACCACGAGGGATTCATATTGATCCCAGTGAAGTCTTCATTAATGATGGTGCAAAAAGTGATACTGGCAATTTCCAAGATATTCTTCAACAGGATAACACTATAGGTGTTACCGATCCTATCTATCCTGTCTATATTGACTCAAATGTTATGGCAGGTCGATCGGGAAAGTTAAAGAACGGAAATTGGAGTGATATCACCTACATGCCTTGTACAGATGAGAATCATTTTATTCCACAGATTTCGGATCACCGTGTAGATATGATTTATCTTTGTTACCCGAATAATCCTACCGGTACAGTCTTAAAAAAGGAAGAACTAAAAAAGTGGGTAGACTATGCACTAAAAAATGATTCCATTATTCTTTATGATGCTGCTTACGAGGCATTTATCAGAGACAGTGACATTCCACACTCAATCTATGAAATCCGTGGAGCAAAGAAATGTGCTATAGAATTCCACAGTTATTCCAAGACTGCCGGGTTTACCGGTATCCGTTGTGGATATACCGTTGTTCCTAAAGAAGTCACTGCCACCACAGAAGACGGGAAACAGCATATAAGTCTGAACCAAATTTGGATGCGCCGCCAAAGTACCAAGTTCAATGGAACGAGTTACATCAGTCAACGCGCTGCAGAAGCAATATATACACCAGAAGGTAAAAAACAGACTCGTGAAACGATTGATTTCTATCTTGAGAATGCACGTATCATGCGTGAAGCATTAGGCAAACTCGGATTCATTGTATACGGAGGTGTAAATGCTCCATATCTATGGGTAAAGACTCCTGACAATACACCAAGTTGGAAATTTTTCGATCAGCTCCTGTTTGGAGCATCCGTAGTATGTACTCCTGGTATAGGGTTCGGCCCCAGTGGAGAAGGATTCATCCGTCTGACTTCATTCGGAGAACGAGAAGATGTCAAAGAAGCCATGCAAAGAATCGCAAACTGCATGAAAACCAGTAAATGCCCTTGAAAAATAAAAGTCTTTCCCCTGACGAAATACTCAACGGGCTGTAAAAGGACCTTCTATTCAGAATTCGAAATCGTCACTAAATAAGTAACTGACAAGTACGAAACTGACAGATATCTCAAAATCTGAAATTCTATATTATTTCTATTTAAATACAAACAATTTAAAAAGATTAGATATGAGAAATTTGAGGATTACAGGCGTTGTTGCCATTGGAATAATAACACTCGATACTACAGCAACCAATGCACAAGACAATGTAAAAAGTACTATCAGTGCAAATCTTGTCAATCAGTATATCTGGCGTGGTCAGGATTTAGGAGATGTCTCAGTTCAGCCAGCACTTGGCATCAGTTGGAAGGGAGTTTCCCTTTCTTCTTTTGGGAATGTCGGACTTTCAGATAAGGATGATACCAAAGAGTTTGATCTGACAGGAGCTTACACTTTCAAAGGATTGAATATGGGAATCACTGATTACTGGTTTAATCAACCCAACAAACAATATTTCTGTTATGCAGCCCATAAGACGAGTCATATATTTGAGGCAAATGTCGGTTATAATTTTGGTCCTCTATCCTTACAGTGGTATACCAATTTTGCAGGAAATGACGGAGTAAACAAGAATGGCAATCGCGCTTATTCTTCATACGTTGAAATTAGTGCACCCTTCACATTTGCGACCTGTGATTGGAATGCAGCAGTAGGGGCCGTTCCTTACCGAACAAGTTTTTACTCAGATGTAAATGGTTTTGCTATCACGAATGTCAGTTTGAGGGCGACAAAAGCCATTCCTATCACATCATCGTTTACATTACCTATCTATGCTCAAATAACAGCTAATCCAAGTAACGAAAAAGCATATTTCATATTTGGTTTTACCCTTCATCCTTAAAGGGATATACAATAAAAAGAAAGTTAAGTAGAACATCTCTATCGATATAAAAGATCATTACAACACCGCGATTATATAAAAAGATTATTAATTAATAATGGGACACCCCATCCCTCAGCAAAGGATGAAAGGACCACAAAATGCTAAGAGAAATGAACTTAAGATTTGATGCAGTCGCAGAGGCATCCCGCAGAAAGCCTCTGGAAGTAAAAGCTCCAGCCGAAAGACCAGCCGAATACTTCGGCAA
>DAIPMC010000103.1:0-1451 GCA_036768895.1 Prevotella sp.
GCTCTGCTGTAAGTTCTGGGACAGCAGTATTAGGCTTTACCGTAATAGCTGCACCTTCATTTGAAATAGGGTGCATGTTATTTTCAGAACAAGATGCAATCTTGACATAAACTACCTCTTGAGCTCCGAGTACGTTCAGATTATTTGAAAGAACCTTTACAGTTGCAGTTTTCTGACCTGCAGGAAATGTTACTTGGTTTTGGCTGAGTTTTACAGCACCTTTGTCATCTCCTGAGAGCGTGAGATTAACCGTAGCATCCTTATCTAATGAGTAAGCAAGTGTAAGTGTTATGTCAATACCTTTTGTGTAGTCTTCTGTCATTTCACTTCCGCCATTGACAGCTAAAGTTACGTAGTTTGTCATTTGCTCAGAATTGTCGGAATTGCTGCTGCATGATGCCAGTCCGATTATGGCAAGGAGAAGCATAAGTGTTAACTTTGTTGTTTTCATAATTCTCTTTTATAAATTTATTGAGTCTATTATTAAATGTCTGTTTCTTGATTTTGATAAAATGTCGTTTCGGATGAGTATGTCAGCCAACTCTCTTCATTCGCTGGTTATTTTCAATACATCCTTTTTCTTAATTTACTTGTTTTTTCTGTGCAGTTGAGATAATAGTAGTCGAATATCTCTTGATAAATGAATGATTAAACTTAAATGTCATTTGATGAATGGATGTTTGCTTCCAGAAGTATATTCCTGGGGATGAATCCTCAGGAAATCTTTTTACCTATCAATATCGTCCGGTGTGTTCAGAAGTTGTTCCGGATATTTTATCTGTTGATTTTCAATTCCTGTTTATGGGCCATCCATTATTCTGAGTTACAGCATTATTGTAACGGTATTCTGAAGCTGGGATAGGGAATGTCCATCGGTAATCTGTTGACTGAATAGTTGATCTCGTTGAGTTTCCCCAGGCAGCATAGCGGGGGAGAGTCTCAGCGTGTGTACGCTTAAGATCGAAGTAATTTTGGCCCTCACCGACAAATTCCTTGTATTTTTCTTTAAGAATACTCTGAATGAGTTCGTCCCCTGTCAGATTCTCACTTAACGGATTGGCTCCTTCTGCATTGAGGTAGGTATTAATGGTTTTAATAGCTATATTATCCTTCTTTAAGCGAGCATAGGCTTCGGCTGCGATAAAGTAAGCCCCGGCATAACGCATACGATTGATATATGAGATAGTCCCGTTTTCTTTGTTGGTTTTATTGTATTTGCCCAGTAAGTTGTGATTTATGCCGGAGATGGTTTTTGGATAAATGGCCCAGTTTTTTCTGCCGTCATTCTCAGAATAAGCAAATTCCGGATTTACGGCAAAATAATCTCCTTCATCACTATACTGGATAGAAGCGTAATAAGAGGAATTGACGTTGAACGCAAATATTCGACCGGCATAAGAAGGACTGTCCCAGATTCTTTCATAGTTGTTCTTGTCTATATAACTGGCATC
>DAIPMC010000103.1:1461-7477 GCA_036768895.1 Prevotella sp.
AACAGATAGATGGCTGCATTCTGGGATAACCATCCGTTGGAAGTAGGGGTGTGGTTAACAGTTGCTGCTTCTGTAAGCAATCCTTTGATATAATTGACACTTTCAGTCTTACTTGAACGAGCTTTGTCCTCAACGCCCGTTTTTGTCTTGATAATCATGCCCGCCTGATCCGTCGTATTGTCATAAGCAGAAGAGAAAAGTCGAAGAATGTCAAAATATGCCATTGCTTTGAGTGTTTTTCCTTCTGCCTTTATATTATTGAGCATCGTGGAATCAGAAGTTTGTTCCAACTTTACATTTGGTAGTCGGTCCAGGAGTATATCACAGTTGGCAATGCCGCTGAAGTAAGTTAACCAACTTTCTGAAGCAAAATTGCTTAAGGTATTATCTTGCCATAGATAAAGATTTTGCTGTTCAACATCTTTCCCTGAAAGGTTTGTCAGGCAGAAATCATTTCCTATGGTTGAAAGCTCGTATTCATAATGCGGATATAGCAGATAGCATGATGTAAGTAAGGAACGTGCAGACTTGATACTATTGATGGCATTAGGATCAGAATATAAATCTGGAGGTGGAACATTAATAGAACATGCACAGAATGTTACCGTCATTGTAGCTAAGCAAAGACCGTTGAGAATTTTCTTTCTAAACATAATATTTTTCCTTTACTTTAGATTTAGAATGTCAGATTTAAATTAAAGGTATATATTGGTTGGGTAGTACCAGCCAATTGACCGCTTTCGGGGTCACTTTCATTGTAGTTTGTCCAGGTAAAGAGATTACTGCCTTGTAGACCAATAGTGGCATATTGGATGAAAGGTAAATGCTTGCTCATCCATTTTGATGGAATACGGTATTTCAGTGAGAGCATTGAGAATTTGATGTAATCGCTCTTTCCTATGGTTCTTGAATTGGGATAAAGCGCAATGTTCTCTTCTGCAGTACTTGAGGTATAAAATGGGGTCCAATAAGTCTTATATTCATCTCCTTGTTTGAACCACATCTTTTCGATCTGTCCATGAACGGCATTTTGGTTAGCTTTATCCTTATTACGTACATACGAATAATTAAATCGTTGAATGCCACCATGTACATAATAGAAATCCATGTCTAACTCCAGGGTCTTGTAGGTGCAACTTAAGTAAAAACTGCCGGTATAGGGTGGAGTCATGTGTCCAAGAGCTACAACATCATCCTTTGTCAATACCTCTGTAGCTTGTTTCTCGCCACTTGGTGTACTGAATACAGGATAACCTGTTAATGGGTTTATTCCAAGTGATTTTGGCCCATATAATATGTCATAACTCTTTCCTACCTCGTAGTCAGGAACCAAAGCATCTTCTGTACTATAAATCTTGTCTGTATAATAGAGATTGAGTACTTTATTGTTATTATATGCTAAATTACCACCAATGCTGAAGTGCCAGTCATAGGAGTCTAAAATCTTTGCATTGAAATTTATCTCAACACCTTTATTTTGAAGGACTCCGATATTTCTCATCAGTGTCGTATAACCTGTAGATGATGGGATTGGTACATCCAGAAGTGCATCTTCTGTTTTCCTGTCGTACCAACAGAGATCAAATGACAGACGATTCCAAAGTCCAAAACTTATGCCCATATCAAGATTCTTATTTTGTTCAGGAACGAGGTCACTGTTGTATAATGATACGAATTCCAATGGACGTTGATTTTCATAACTTGATGTGGAATATTTAAAACTTGCAACGGTCGAAGAAACGGATACACCGTTCAGATTGGCTGTTACACCATAAGAAGCTTTCAAGTTTAATTGTGTAAGTACTTTATTGCCTTTTAGAAATCCATAGTTGCTGGGTGTCCATCCTATTCCCACAGCCCAGGCACTGTTCCACCTTTTATCTTTTGGGAGAATTGAAGAACCATCGTGTTTATAAGTCCCATATAAGTCATATAAACTATTATAGGTATCACCGGCAACGAGACCGTAACCAACTTGAGCATTTTTGTCTCTTGGAGCACTTACATAAGGCTTTCTGTTACCATTGAGGGATTGGTTGATGGCTGCTGCAGAGTTGAGCTCTCCTACACCATAACCTCTCATCAATTCATCATCTATGTTTGTGAGATAATAATCCATATTGGCACCGATAGTCAAATCATGTTTTTCTGCAAAGGTGTGATTATAGGTAGCCCGAATGTTTGAAGTGATATTGCTGGTAGTATTCTTGTGTTTGGAATAGATGCCCCGTTCTATTTCAGGAACACCTCCGTGAATTTCCGAATAGGCTGTAGAAGGCGTAAACTGATACCCTTCGTCAAGGAGGAAATCTAATCCTGTTACGGCTGCTATGTCCAGGCCATTCAAAGGGGTAAGGGTCAATGATGCAGTGATTCCTGCATTCTTGTCGC
This sequence comes from Prevotella sp., assembly GCA_036768895.1. Taxonomy (GTDB): domain Bacteria; phylum Bacteroidota; class Bacteroidia; order Bacteroidales; family Bacteroidaceae; genus Prevotella. Next base: position 3,853 of record DAIPMC010000103.1, read on the forward strand.
TTGATTCGGCTTGGTATTGATGCATAAGATCTGAATAGGTCTGTCCCGGGAATGACCATAGTTCGCCAGTTTTCTGCTCATAAGGGTTTAGTTGGTAAATTAGGGCTGTCGGGTCATTGCTTGTTCCATTGCCAGTCTTGGCCTTTTCATAGTTTCCATTTATACTTAACATGAAATACCCGATTTTTCCTAACCTTTGGTCTAGATTTAATCTCAAGCCCATGCCCATGCGCTGTTTGTCATTCCCTTCTATTCTGCCACCTTGGTAAGAATAATTTCCTGAAATATAATAAGTGGTCTGGTTGTTGCCACCTTTTACACTTAAGTTATGACGGTGATAAAGATTGTTATGTAATAGGGTCTTGAACCAATCAGTGTTGATACTCCGCAGTTGGTCAAGTTTGTTTTTTCCTTCTGCTATCAGGTTTGTCAGGTTTGGGTCATTGGCGTAGTATTTCTTGTAGTAATCTTCACTATATCTATAACCTGGTGTTTCTGGATTTTGCAGTAATCTTTCCAGTTCAAGTTTTTCGTTAGAGTCCATCATCTTGATACCTCTTCGGCCTCTGGCAGTCATACCTACGTTCATGCTGTAACTTACTGTAGGTTTACCTTGGTAGCCTCGTTGAGAAGTGATTTCCAATACTCCATTGGCTGCTTTTACGCCATAGAGAGCACAGGCAGCAGCATCCTTTAACACCTTGATATCTTTGATATCTTCCGGATTCAGGTTATAGAAGGTTTCTGAAGAGATGACCTGTCCGTCCATTACATATAATGGCTCATTTGTAGTATTGCCTTTTCTTAAAGATGAATTACCTCGAATGCGAATCCTGGGATCGGTACCAAGTTCACCGGAATTGATGACTACAAGTCCGGGGACCTGACCCTGTAGGGAAAGCGCAAAGTCTATCATAGGCTTTGCTTCAATTCGCTTCATGTCCATAGATTGAACTTGACCGCCAATGCCTCGGATATCAATAGCGTTAATGTTGGTCTTGGCTTTTACAACGACTTCATCTATCTGCTTGGCATCTTCTGCCATAACAAGGTCTAGTTTTGCCCTATTATTAATAAGTACTGATTTCCTGGTGTATCCAATACAGGATACGGAAAGTTTTGCATTTTGTCCCCAGTTGCCTTTGATAGCATATCTGCCATCTGCATCTGTTACTGCCCTGTAGTTTGTACCTTCAATCTGTACACAAGCACCGATCAGGGGCTGCTTATGATCATCTTGGATATAGCCAATTAACGTAGTTGATGCATCTTGCGCGCTAATTCTAATGGTAAAAAAAATACTTAGCAAAATGGTTATTAAATCCCTGAATAAATCTCTCTTTGACATGTTCTGAATATAATTTTGACGCAAATTTGTTGAAAAACAGAATTTTATTTATTTTTATAAATATATTATATAGAATAACGTAAATATCTTGTTTGTGTAATCAACTTAAACAAGAAAACATATAGATTAAAACATTTTTTGATTCATAAATCGTTAATTTATCTCGTATATTAGTATTTAAGTTTCGTAAAACTTCTTTATTTCGTTTTAGGAGTTAACATAGTCTGAGTTCTGTGACTTTTTGTGTATACATATATAAGTAATGCTCTTGATTTTCCGCAAAGGTATTGGTATATGACGATATGGGCAATACTCTAAAATAATGATTTTTTAGTTGAGTATGGGTTATCATATCTAGTAGTGGGGATATTTTTTCTTAGAGAAGAATACTTTGGCAGATCTGTATGGGAGCTGATTTGTTCCTGACTTTTAAATGTCAGACAGATGTCAGGTTCTTTTTTTGCCATTATGTTTTACTCCTTTTATCTTTGCCTCAAAAAACAAACAGAGATGAAAAGAATAGGTTTGATTTTAGTGGTGGTTATCCTGGCCTTACCTGCTGTTGCCCAGAAACAGAAAGAGATACAGTTGGATGAGGTAAAAGTGGAGGCAGCAAAGGTAGTGAACAAGGCCGATGGTAAATTGCTCCTGCCTTCGGAGGCACAAAAGCAGAGTTCGACTAATGGTTATAGTCTGCTTGGCAAATTGTCACTGCCGGATATTCGGGTGGATGTGGTGATGCATACCATTAATTCTTTAAGTAATAAAGGTGAGGTTCAATTGCGCCTCAACGGCGCATTGGCTTCTAAGGAAGATTTGCTGGCTTTGGATCCCAAATGCATCAGAAATATTGATTTCATTGATAATCCGGGAGTAAGGTATGGTGAGGGGATCGCTTATGTTATCAATATCAGGACCAGCCGTAGTAATTCCGGTTATACAGTAGGAACAGAACTGACAAATTCAGTGACGACCTGGGATGGAGATCATTCTGTCTATGCCAGACTGAACCACAGAAATTCGGAGTTGGGTCTGGTCTATGATTTCTCTTATTGGGATTTTGATGGTGATAGAAATAAGGAAGAAGCTGACTATCTGTTGAATGATGGTACACATTATAAGATCTCAAGGGAGGATCAGCAAACGCGTGATCGTAAATTCCATAACAACATTGAACTGAAATATAATTTGGCTGATTCTGCTTCTTATGTTTTTCAGGCAACGCTCTCCGGTGATTTTAGTCACGATCCCAGTAGTTTCAATGATCGTCGAATCATTGACGGTACCCGGGACTATGAGGCAATGGCGCTGGACAGAGGCAGGAGTTTATCTCCTGTTCTCGACCTTTATCTCTGCCATCAGTTGAGTAAGCATCAGTCTGTAACGGCCAACGTTACAGGCACCTCCATTTCTACCCGTAAGCATGATTCTAATAATGAGGGGTCTGATTATGAATATCATGTTGGAGGTCATACATGGTCGTTGATGTCAGAAGCCATTTATGAAAACCGGCTGAGACCTTTCTCTCTATCTTTTGGTTTGCAGCATTTTATAAAATATACCCGAAATATCTATAGTGGTGATGTGGAATCTGCGAACTACATGCATAACAGTAATCTCTATCTGTTTGGAGAACTGAAGGGACATATTAAAAGTCTCAGTTATGTCGCAGGTCTAGGAGCCAGTGATGCACGTTATTCTCAGGGAACATACCATTATCATTTCTGGATGTTCCGACCGAAAGCCACTTTGACTTACTCTATCTTAAAACCGTTAAGTTTGAGATATAGTTTTGAAGTCTACCAGCATATCTCTCAGGTTGCCATGATCAGTGATACGAAGATTCGCCAGAATTCAATGGAGTGGACGGTTGGTAATCCGAATATTGAACCTAACCGTGTGATTAAACATCAGATTATGCTTGCCTGTACTCTCCCTCGTTTTACTTCACAAATGGATATGGAATACCGGGTAAACACAAATTGCAATATGGCCAGTTATACCCGTACTGCCGATGATCAGTTCTATTATACTCAGAAGAACCAGCATGGCGTTAATATGCTCTTTCTCCGGAATAGTTCTACCTATGATATTCTGCCAGAGAAATTATCTGTTTCTGTCAATGGTGGTATTTTCCGTTTCTTCAATCGTGGTGACAATTATCGTCACTATCTCACAGCTTATAGCTATGGTGGAAGCCTTCAGGCCTATCTCGGGAGATGGACATTTACATTTAATGCAGATAACGGTTGGAAGTTTATGGAAGGTGAAACTTGG
>DAIPMC010000008.1:0-3711 GCA_036768895.1 Prevotella sp.
TATATCAATTCCAGCAACCCTGCAACCACGTTGTACGAACGGAAACAGGTTTCCTCCTTCTCCGCACCCGATCTCCAACACCCGATCTCCATCTAATACTTTTTTGAAACGTTCTATATAAGGAATATAGAACTCTCGTGAAGTGTTGGAGGATTCCATAAAATAGATACTTCTGTCAATATGCCTTTTTTGCATTTTAGCATGTCTTTTTTGAAACTCATTACTTTAGTAATAGGATTCCAAAAAGTTAAAAAACTTGCTGACAGAATGTTAAATATTACAATATCAACCCGTTAACGGAATTAATTTAGTGTTACAACTATCACCAGATCATCGTCTGATCCAGCGATATAAAGAAGTATTCTTCAAAAACCATTCCATCAACGGGCTGTAAATCAGTATTTGATTCTTATACCAAACGGCAGAGTAAAACTTGTCTGATGTTCATTAAAGATCGTATGTATCTTACTGTTATTCCGGAAATAGAAACTCACTCCCGGTTCCAGGAACAGTCCGAAATAAGGCGTAATATCGTATTGAATCCCCATCCCTGCACTGACAGACCACTGCAACGGTACAGACACCTCAACCGATTCCTGATAATCCACCTTTCCATTAATGACATAATCAATATAGTTATGTGCATAACAAGGAATATCCATTTTAACCCCACCGGAAACATAAACAGAGAACGGACTCCTTGGGTGAAAGATATAAATTCCCTTCAACGGTATACCGATATACCGGACTTTCTGCTTTTCTATCGTACAATATCCATTCTCGCCTGTCGTAATCTCTGAGCCTGCCTGTGTATAGCTGACTCCAAAACTGACATTCCAATGTTCTGTCAAGGCTTTATCTGCCATTACTTCCAGGATAAAGGGCATATCAAAATTCTTATATTGGCAAATACTACCACGATTATGGGAGGCAATTGCCTTTAAGGCCTTTTCCTTTTTACCATAGGTGATCTGAGAATTGAGGTAACGGGAATAACTTTCCCAATCTTTAAATGACTCCAATGGCGGTTGAACGTCTGAAGTCGTATTTTGAAAAGAATAGTAGGACGGAAGAGCAGGTTCTCCATTCCTCCGGTTTCCACTCAGTCCGCAATGCAACGAGAAAGACCATCCACTTGTCCCTAATGTACCATCATCGGTATGATTAGCATTCCGACTGGCATAATCATTTTTGTCAGAAGAAGAGTACGGACACAAAGGAAGAAAAGTCCTGACAGTATCATGTGCCATCTCCGTTGTATCACGTAGAGAACTCTTTTTCAACAATAGACACCGGATTCTTCTCTGGGACAGAATGAGCAAGTAATATCGGTTTCCGGAGCTTTCTTCCCATGCCATACTCTTTTTCAACCGGATGAGACCATTCCTGTTCCACGGTCTCCTGCCTTTTTGTGGAAGAGACACGACCAGTTGTTTTGACAACAGTATTTTCAATATTCCGAGCCGTCTCGGAATTCTTTTTTGAAAAGAAGTACCATATTGCCAGAAAAATCGCCGGCAAGAGCCATACAACAGAACGGTACTCGACAATCATCTTCTTCAATTTTGCCTTTGCGACAAACAACATAGAAGAAGAGGTATGAGGCTCTATATGAAGCAGTTCGGATATCTCTTTATGTGACAACCCTTCAAGAACATATAATCTGAATACCTTACGATAGCCCTCCGGTAATTTGTCTACCATTTCTTCAAGAATTTCAAATGGTATCTCATCAGACTGCGGAGCTCCCTTTTCACAAAAAATGTCGGTATCCAACTGTTCCAATGATACCATCCTATTCTCCTCCGATTTCATGTAGGCATAGGAAAGATTGACTACGATACGATTCATCCACCCGGCAATGCTGCGGTTATCCTTAAGAGAACCAAGAGAAGTAAGAATAATGATAAAAGCGTCATGCACAATATCCTCCACAATCTGCTGGTTATGCACAATACGCATAGCACTGGCTTTCAGTTTAGGCACAGACAAGTTATAAAGCAAGGTAATTGCCTCATAATCTCCTCTCTTACACTTTGACACTAATTCATCAACTGACATTACAGACGGATGTATACATATAGATGTCAAAAATTGCAAGAAACTTGTTTTACATACAGAACATTAATATATATTAACTACTATGTACATTCTAAATCACATTATCCCTCACTTCAGTTCGTCCAGATAATAACTGATCTGTCCCCCATCATCATCAATCTCCGAATTCGTATTATACCAACTCACGATCATCAGTTTATAATAATGTTCACCATCAGCCGAACGGATCACATAAGTATGCTGACTCGGTGTATATACCATAGGCGGGCCACTCAAGGCAATAGCCTTTTCAAGTACAGGATTGCCGGATGACGGCAGTTGCCGGATACCGTTATTAGGGTCAAACCAAGGGTTCTCATCAAAATTCAATTTACGTATCACTAGATAATGATACCAGTCTGCCTGGGAATAAGTCACGGAAATGGTCGAATCGTCAGGAGTAAAATTTTTCGACATCACTTGTGATTTTGAAGTCCAACGATCATAGTTACCGTATCCCAGATCAACAGCACCACCCTTTCCCGGACCACTTGTCCCGCTGTTGGTACGAAGATGATAACTACAGAAAGCAAGATCCCAATCCGTATGTGAGAGTTGTTCACCCTCCTTCATATCCTGGTTGGGAGCAGTCCTGTTAAAGACCTCACCTGTGCGAAGATTGAAATAAAGCCAGTCATTGCTTACACCGGTCGTATAGCCGGTGACACGAGGCAACACCTTCCCTTCAAAATCATCTGCATCATATTCTGTACACGATGAAAGAATCACCAGCACTAAACCTGTCAGATATATTATTCGTTTCATTCTTGGTTTTCATTTATGGAACAACGCATCCAATTTGACCTCCATCTGCACATAAATCCTCGCTCCTGCCGTAGCCGGTATACTAAAGGCAGTCAAACCCGAACCTAAAGTTTTCGGTTTATAATTGAAGAGGTTATTCACGCCGGCAGAAACTTTAAGATACGCCCCGAAATCCTGCAAGATATTCAGATTACAAAGGACATACGCAGGGAGTTTACAGCGGAAATAAGCCTTATGGCTAATACCATTGATTGTCAGTCGATCCTGTACATCATAAGTTTTCTCCCCCATCAGGGAAGTATTCAGATTCACCTTCAAACCGTAATTCCTACGATTGTCATAGCTATAACCAAGTCCTGCCGTAGCAGTGTAAGGAGAAGTTGTATTAAACTGTAATCCATTCTCCTTGCTGACATAAACATACGAACAGGAAGCATTCAGTATCCAATGTCGGAGAAACTTCCATTTCATCAACCCATCAAGTCCCGCCAAAGTCTGGTTATCCAGATTCGTATACTCAAAGTTGTACTGCATATCATAAATGCGCCATACCCCCTCTATCTTATGACGGAAGAGATTTGCATAGGCAGTACCATTGAAAAAGAAGTCACCGTGAGTATATTCAGCCCCCAAAGAAAAATAATGATTCTTTTCAGGTTTCAGATATTCATTACCTTTGATCATAAACATACCCAGGTGATCCCAGTTGAAGAACAGTTCCTTAATACTGGGTGACCGGTAGCCCATCGAATAGTCGGCCCGCAAGGCTACATGATCATTGACATTATATTTAGCAGCGATCTTCGGCATCCACATAAAACCGAACTGATGACTGAAATCAGTACG
>DAIPMC010000008.1:3723-26587 GCA_036768895.1 Prevotella sp.
CCAGTGAGAGCATCCATTTGTCAGAAGGAATCCATTCATCCTGGAGATAGCACTCTGTTTCCTTGAGAGAACGGGAAGTCATTCTGCGGTTCACGAAACGGTCACTCGTGAGCCGGTCACTGAAGCAGTCCATTCCCATCCGGAGATCATGGCCACCGAAATAATGGCTTTCCAAGACAAAGAAAGGTTCAATGATCCGCGAGTTATATACCTTCTTGCGCTCATCCCGCCGTTCATGTCGCTTATAACGATAATAATAGTCAGCATGCAGACCTGCCGTAACACTGAACCAGTTTTTCAAAGCATACTTGCCCTGAGTCCCCCACGAAAAATCTTTCGACTGTGTAAACACAAGATCCTGGATCATATCGTATGTATTCATAAAAAAACCAGTACCATCAGCTTGCAGCTCCAACCCTTTGAAAGGTTCATAATAGAGTTTCTGAGACATCGAGACATGCTCATCGCCCTCCACGCCCATCGGCGGCCGTGGTAACAGACTCGTTACCGTCACATCATGATCCAGGAACCCATTAGCCTCAGCCGTATAAGTTTTCGTATCATTCTTTTTCTGATAGAGGTTAAAAGCATCCGATGAACTATAACAGACATCAGTCTGAGAAGTCACCTTCCCCTGATGCAATCCGGCAGAAAGCCAGGTCTGCAAGTTAGGTCTATCAACATCTTTCTCAAACATATAGAGAAAATCCTTCTTCTTCGGATCCCTGTAATTACGCTCATTCATCTGTCCCCAGCGCACCCCAGCCTCCAGGGACACCGGTTTACTGGTTTTCTTCGTAATCATGTTAATCACCGCACCTGAGGACATCGAACCATAAAGCGTGCTGCTCCCCCCCTTGATAATTTCTATGTGGTCTATAGCATGAAGGTTAAAACGCTCATAATCAAGATTACCAGCCATGTCTCCAGTCATACGTTCACCATCTATGAGAAAAAGCACATGGCGGGCATCAAGCCCATCCATGTTGAGTTCATTGCCAAACCCTACCTTCTGAATATTCAATCCAGGAGTTTCCATCAACAGTGCCTGTTGCAGATTGCCATATCCGGCATCTACCAAGCCTTTACCATCAAGTACCTGTGTAGTTACAGGCGATACCTTAATGGGGCGTAAGGCAGCCGAGCCAGTTACGGTCACCCCTTGCAACTGATAAGTTTTCTTTTGCATATCCTTCATCAACGTTACCGTTTTTGCAGAGTCACAATGGTTCTGTTCAGTCTGGGCCGAGACTGGAACAGTAGCCCACAAAAACAGCAACGTAACAAAGATCAGAAGAAAGATTTTTTTCATCCTATCCGATTTCACAGCCCATGTGCTTTTTTATAAGCTGCAAGATCAGCCTCATATTGGGCAAAGTCCTGCTTAAAGTGAGCCATCCTGCTCTTATCTATCTTCTGCTGATAGACATCAGCTGAGAAATCCATCACATTGAATTCCGTCTCAAACTCGATCTCATTGGTATCTGCATTAAAATAGCCGGTGACGGTACCTCCTCCTCCACCTCCATCCGTATACTCATGAGAGGTATCCTGATCATTGCCGGTATAGTGAGTAACACCACCTATTCCTTCAAACTTGATCCAGCCTTCCCCTTTATACTCATCTTTTTCCCATGTATTCAACTTCATAAAAGCGCAATTGATACCAAAATAAATTGTAACAGGCATTCTGCCGACTGAAAACTTTCTAATCTGGATATTCATTGAATCACCCTTCCAAGAAAAGTAATACTTCAAAGGACACCCTTCGGGGAGAAGTGTTTTATTTACTTGACCCATCATGCCTTTCGCATTCAGTACGATACTGTCATTCAAGACCTTCTTGGCTGCGTTCAGATTCTCCTCAGACACTGGAGTCTGAATGATTTTCTCATCTTCTGAACAAGAAAAGAAAGTCAGACAGACCAGCATCATCAGTGACGCAACGGAAAATAAACGATATTTCATTTTTTATTGCAAATAGAATTATAACTTATTTTGTACCCGTAAAAGAAAAATCAGATTCTAAACCCGTTTTACTTAAATGAGCATTGCAAGTAAATGACAGAGAATTACCATCCAGATCAGTTACTGTCACAATACCCGTATAGGGCATCTTAAATCCTAAAAGGATAATATATCCTGTTACAGGATAAGTCCCCACACCTGTGATAACTGTAGAAGAAAGCATATAGACATCATGAGGACCTACTGTGAAATCACCTTCAAGAATGCCATTACTGATTTCAAAAGCACAGTTATATTCTTTACCACTACTAATCGGAACACCATTCATTCGGGTAGGAACGGCTACCCCCGAATAGGTTCCATCATATTCATCCGTTGCAGAAGTGGCAAGATACTGACAGGTTTCACATTTGGCATTTACATTTGTTACACCGGCAAACGCCATAATCATCATAAAAAGAAAAGTTACTTTTTTCATAAAACTTAAATTTTAAAAGATTATTATTTATAGTCAGCAGCCCAATCATAAAATTCGCCACCTGAATCAGGAAAAGCCGGTCCAGAGAAACATTGAAATTGGGAATGATACTTATCAAGGAAGGCTTTGACCGAAGGCCGGTTATAAGTTTGCTCATCTACACCAAAAAAGGGATTCCATGTCCAGCCCGAAGGCATTTTCATTTCATAAAAAGTTAATTTACAGTTTTTAATATCCTGAAGAGCAAGGTCTTGGACATAACTCATTGTCGAAAGATTTAAATCTTTCAATAACGGCAAATGTTCCAAATCTATTCCACCCAGAATATGAGCAGTTTTGGGTATAGAGAGAGACGTCAGTTTGGGACAACGAATCAGGGTTATCTGGCTTGGATCACCAATGTCGAATTCTGTCATCTTGTCCCTTGTCCCCATTAAAGTACAATGGCTTAAATCAGCACTCTCTATAGAATCATTACTAGTAATGCTGAAGCAACATAACCGAGTAGAAGCCGATAAGTTTAACAAATTTGTGCTGACTTTAGAAATGATAAACTGGTTCATAAACAGATTTGTTGCAATATAAGGTAATACACATTGATCATGGGCATCAATGAATATAGTTCCACCCCTGTATCCAGGATTCATAATGATATATTCCACGCCTTCCACCGATTTGATCTCGTTGGTGGAACTTGTTGAAGGAATATACTTTTTAGATAAAGCAATATTCGCATTCGCTTCTGTCAATTTCACTAACCGTTTGCTGATATCGATCTGATCTCCCGTAAAGACAGAAGGAAAGACCTCTTTCAGATAGGCTCTTGTTGCTTCATCCGGGACATCCCTCAGTGTAGTGTAAGGTTTCAGTGTACCAGCCGCATTCTGCATCTCCATATCCAAGCCTTTTACCTGGGCAAAATAAGTAGGAATTTCCACACAGTTGTATTGTGCACTATGAGGCAGAATTAATTTAGTCAAATGGTGTAGAACGGTCACCGTTTCATCACCGTTCTCAGCGGTCTGAATATTCACCAGACCGGGATATTCGTAAATATCGTTACTTGACAAGTTAACACTTTTGATCTGCTCAGGCAACAGAGAAAAATTAAATCTCGGGCCATACCCATTATGAGAAAGATCAACCGATGTCAGATGAGGCAGAACGGACAGTCCCTTCAGTTCCAGTGTATCCAGTTTTGTACCAGAAAGATCAAGCTCAGTTGTCGTGTCTGCCTTAGTATCCAGCAAGAGACGTCCCTGGTCATCAAACTGAAATCCCTTCTGGGTTAAAATAGTTTTTAAGGCATCGTTCGTCAACGCCGTTTTGCTGTAAGAAGGGCCGTCATTATCACTACATGCAACCATAAACAGCAGCATTATGGCCATGCCCATCACCATCCATTTGTTTTTTTTCATCTCTTTAACTTTAGATTATATATTGATTCACGTCACGCAAAGTTAAAAGAAATCTTATCATTAAATAAAAAACAGTAGCTATTTAACGACTAAATCATAACAAATGAGGATGATATTTACAGGATTTTCAACGATCCATTACTTATGATAAGATAAAACTTATCAAACAAGTAAACGAGGAAATCAAAAACACAAGCAGGAAAATCATCAGTTGACTATCGCAAAATAGAAATAGGTCAACTAAAATCAAGAAGAAGCAGATCTGCCTCTTATATTTTTATATATTTCACCGAAGGGCCATACTGATTCTCTCCAGATTTTGAATCTGAACAAAAAAAATCCAACAGCAACACTGGTCCGATAAAAGGAATGGCAACCAGCAGAATATTCCATCCACTTTTACCGATATCATGAAGACGGCGTATACTCACAGACAGACTTGGTAACAGTAATAAGAAAGTTACTAAAACGGAAACCGGTCCATAAAAGAAATGACCGAAATCTATCCCTGACAAGTCATCTATCGCTAAAGCAAGACTCGATATGGCACTTACAAACAAAGTATACCACCAATACTCAGAACGTCTGGAACGCCCCTGAAATAGAGCATAATGGCCAAAAACTTTCTTCAAAGCCTGCCCCAAAGAAAGTCTTGGCATAATCAGATAAGAGTTTAATTCGACCAATTTTCAATTTATCACATTGGTACAGCCTCATCTTCTACAGTATCATCTGATACCTGCAAATATTTTGGAGAAGGACCATACTTATTCTCTTCCTGTTTTGAATCCATACAGCACCAAACAAGAAGTAAGATGGCTGTCACGACAAGAACGATAGCCATAAGAATCGTAAGCACAAAAAGTTGAACCAAAGCAAAGATAGTACAAAGAACTGCTGGAACGATTACCAACAAATAATTCCAGCCACTTCTATTTATATCATGAAGGCGGCGCCATAAAACTGACAAGCCCGGCAAGAGCAAGGCCAAGGTGACAATAAGAGAAATAACACCCTCTCCTGTATCCGAAATACCTAGACCCAACAAATCATCAAATAGTGAGGCTACAAAAACCAAGATAAAATTAAATAACTGAAACCACCAAAATTCTGAACGTCGAGCACGTCCTGTAAACGTTGCATATTTACTAAAAACATTTTTGACAGCCTGACCAAAGGATAATAATGGTACGACATTAAGTTGATTACTTTCTTCCATAGTAAATTTATTTTTTAATATTCAAGAATCTATTTCTGAATGGATATATTTAGGAGACGAACCATATTTGTTCTCTCCCGGTTGAGAATCCAAACAACAAAAAGCCAAAAGGATAACCCCACAAACAAGTCCTAAAACTCCAAAGAAAATGCTTCCAACGGTAGAGAAAAAGGATAAAACGGTACTCAGAATAACCGGGACGAAGATCATAAGGTAATACCATCCACTTCTTCCCGTATCATGGAGACGACGCCAGAGCACCGCCAAGCCCGGTAATAACAGTCCGAGGAAAACTATTAACGTCAGAATTCCAACAGAGCCTTTATACAGAAATCCGAATTTCTTGTAGAAGAAGTTAATGATCACAGCATCCAAAGACGAGGCTATGAAACAAACAATAAATTCAAACAGCACAAACCACCAGAACTCAGAACGTCTGGCACGTCCTTTAAACGTAGTATACTGATGAAAAACGCTTCTAACAGCTTGATTGAATTGCAACAAGGGTTGTCCCTGCAAAGAATGCTTTTCTTCCCTTTTAATCATATTTGGAATTTGGTTTTTACTACTTTTATTCTAAAATCAATCGCTTGCAACGACGATAGAAACACTTTTGCAATCCAGCCGTCCCACAAGGTTCTCTACAAAATTAAACAATTTGGACGAGATACACAACCTTATAAACCTAAAAACAGTAATTATCACCTATAAAGATAAAGAATCAGTAAGCATGTTTATCATGAATGAATACAGACTTAAACGTCCGGAAGATGATATGGAAATCAAGTTCTATGCTCCAATGTTCCATGTACCAGATATCACATTTGACACGCTTCTTCATTGATTCCAGATTCTTTGTCTCCCCACGGAATCCTGTAACCTGAGCCCAACCTGTAATACCGGGTTTGACAAAATGACGAACCATATATTTTCTAATCAAACTCGAATAGAGTTGGGTATGCTTTAGCATGTGCGGACGAGGGCCAACCACACTCATGTCACCTTTAATAACATTGATAAACTGAGGGAGTTCGTCAATATTGGTCTTTCTCATAAAATTGCCGAAGACAAACTTACGAGGATCATCTTTTGTAGCTTGAAGTTGATCTGCCTCCGAATTGATACACATTGAACGAAACTTCAATATGGTAAATTCTTTTCCATTGATTCCAGTGCGCCGCTGCTTGAAAAACACGGGGCCCCGACTCGACAGTTTGATAATCAGAGCTATGACAGGATAGAAAGGTAAAGTAAGAATCAAGGAGACCAAAGAAAAGACAATATCAAAAGTACGTTTCAGGAAACGGTTTCCAGACAATGATAAAGGCATGTTATAAGTGGAAAACACAAGCATTTCATCACCCAGCATTTCCGGTCTGAGATTCAAGTCAAAACCTTCTGCCAACATCGGAACATAGAAAAAACGGATGAAATGATCATCACAATATTGCGCGACATGCGTAATCTCATCATAACAAGAACGAGGCAGACTGCAATAAATCTCGTCAGCGACGGCTGTTTGTGATTCAGAATCCAGTTTCTGATTTAAAGCCTCATAAGTACCTAAGTAAGAAAGGCTATTCCTGTTCAGATACTTCTTATTATCTTCCGGTGCATAATATCCGCCAAACCGATAACCTGTAGAAGGATCTCCTATCAATCTGCTGAAAACAATATCCAAGGCAGGATCCGTACCCACAAAAATAACAGACCGTGTATTTCTACCCTTTTTACGGAGATAACCGAGGACATCACGCTCTACATACCTCAACGTGAGTAAGAATATCCAGTATGTCCCACTAATGAAGGCCAATATGATGCCCCCATCATAACCACCAAAATGAAGCAAACGGATCATTAAATAAGTAACGACAAAAACAGTTACTACTAATTCTGTTACACGACGAAGGATTTTTCCTGGAGTAACGATTCTACGATGAATGATAGAAGGATAGACATACTGAGCAATCATCAAGCCGACTAGAGCAGAGACATAAAACAACTGCCGGTCCATAAGACTCCATGAAATATCAGGAAATATGAGAAATAGATAGATTGCTGTAATTATATAAAAGAGGGCAATATCCCCCACTAAAACAGTCCATTTTATAAGCCCGCTTGATTCTGTCAGAATCTTTTTCATCATGGATTTTTTCTTATTTAACCAACTAGTTCTTGCAAATTTAGATTATTTTATTGAATATTACAAGTATATTAGGCAAATTTAGGAATTATCTTGTCTATAATATGACAAGTATTCACAATAAAGAAAAAAATGCAAGTTTCATTTATATGAAGTACATTTCATCGTCTGAAACAGATATTTGAAGTCACCACGATTTAATCGATGCTACACCAAATTGTCTGAAAAGTTTTGTATATTTGCAAATAATTTTTATTTACGAATATGAATATTCCGAGAAAACCACATCATACATTCTCCCCATATCCAGAATCTTAATGACTCAAAAAAGAGAAAAATTGAAAAGAAAACGAATAAGGATAAAAGTCCTGTTAGATTTAACCATTTGCCTGATGCCAACCTTGGCTCAAGCTCAACAACTAGATTATAAGGTCGAAGCAGATGGTGGCCTTTCCAATGACAAAACCCCTTTATGGCTGAATGCAAACAGGTATGGATTATCATCTCTGGAAAAGCACAACGGTTATCTGCGTTCCGGTATATTCAAATCTATGAAAGGATATCCGAATGAAGAAACAAAAAACATAGAATCAAAAAATCAAGAACCCACAAAAAGCAAATGGGACTGGGGAGCCGGACTGGATCTGGTATTGCCAAACCATTATTCTTCTGATTTTATCGTCCAACAAGCATACCTTGAAGGACGGTGGCTACATGGAGTATTGACAATCGGATCAAAGGAATTTCCTGAAGAACAAAAAAACGAATACCTCTCAAGCGGCTCTCAGACATTAGGTATCAACGCCAGACCTGTTCCACAAATACGGGTGGAATTGCCTGACTATATCAAGATTTTCAAGTGGCTTGGATTCAAGGGACACCTCTCTTTCGGATGGATGACAGACAATCACTGGCAGAAAGAGTTTGCTGATCCAGAATCCAAATGGGCAAAGAACATGCTGCTCCACACCAAATCAGGATTTTTCAGGTTTGGTAACCCGGACGGACATCTTACCGTAGAAGCAGGAATGGAAATGGCCTGCCAGTTTGGTGGAATCACCTATAATCACGGCAAAGCCATCAGACGCGGATCTGAACTAAAAGACTATTGGCAAGCTTTCCTTCCAGGTGGAGAAGGCGATATAGGTGAAGGACCATACGCTAACGTGGAAGGAAACGGACTTGGCTCCTTGATGTGCCGTATCAATCTGGATGAACCCTCCTGGAAAGCCGCATTCTACATAGATCACTTCTTCGATGATCATTCACAACTATTTTTTCTGGATTTTGACGGTTATGGTGATACGAAAAAGGATTACCGGACACACAAATACTCGCATTATGTTTTCTATACCCCAAGAGATGGACTTTTTGGAGGTGAAATCAATCTGAAAAGGAATACATGGTTGAATGATATTGTAATAGAATATATCCACACAACCGACCAGAGCGGAGCTATATACCATGACAGTGAACCAGGATTACCAGCACATGTAGCCGGAAGGGACGATTACTACAATCACTACTTCTACCCCGGTTGGCAGCATTGGGGACAAGCCATGGGGAATCCCCTTTATCGTTCACCAATATACAATACTGATCAACAAATTGATTTCAAGGATACCCGATTTATTGCCTGGCATCTGGGATTTTCCGGCAGTCTGACCCCAAAATTGAACTACAGGGTTCTGACAACAATACAAAAAGGCTGGGGTACATACAATAATCCATACGTTCCGATAAGAAGGAACTTCAGCATGATGGCCGAAGCAAGTTATCTGTTCAGAAATCACTGGATCCTTAAGGGAGCATTCGGCCTTGACCATGGAAAACTTTTAGGAAACAATACAGGATTCCGATTAACCATATCAAAGAGTGGAATTTTCAAACTTTAAAGAATGAACAAGTATAAGATATTTATAAGGATGATGTCAGGAGCGCTCCTTCTTACAACCATTCTATTATCAGCCTGCGGAGATATCAGTTCTACCGATAATCGGAAAATTGACGGCTATTGGCTTCTGACCAATATCGATTCAATCGCAAAAGGACAGGGAAAAGACGTTTCACAGGAGAAAATGTTCTGGGCAATAGAAGGAAAACTCTTTCAGACAGATGGTCTTACTCTGATGACAGAAAAATACAGAGATACGCTCAGACTCTATCGACCGCTCTCCGACTCTGCATCCGTAGATTCCAAGCATCTATCTATAGAGCCCTATCGCAGATATGGCATAAATTCCTTTGATGAACACTTCTTCATCGAGCAACTTACCCAAAAGCACCTCATCGTCAGGAACACTATTCTTAGACTCCAGTTCAGACGATATTAAATACCCTTCATTTCCTTATGGTAGGGTTTCAACTCGAATAGGGTTCATTTCATGTTTTTAAGCCTTGGAATATCCGAAAAAATGATTATCTTTGCAAATAGTGATTTTAAAGACCAATTAAAAAATAATGGAACTCACTGAACGATTTATTAATTACACAAAGTATGACACTCAGTCGAGCGAAGACTCAGACAGTGTCCCGAGTACGGCGAAACAACTGGAGTTCGCCAAGTATCTGACCAAAGAACTTGAGGACGAAGACCTCTGTGACGTGGAAATGGATGACATGGGGTATATCTATGCCACCCTGAAAGGAAACACAAAGATAAAGACTCCGACTATCGGATTCATCTCTCATTATGACACCAGTACTGATGCCTGCGGAAAAGATATAAAAGCTCATATAGTCAAGAATTATCAAGGGGATGACATCGAACTCTCACCAGGCATCATCTCCTCCCCCAAAAAATTTCCGGAGCTCTTGGCACATAAAGGAGAAGATCTCATTGTAACCGATGGTACGACTCTCCTGGGAGCTGATGACAAAGCCGGTGTAGCAGAAATCGTACAGGCTATATGTTATCTGCGCGACCATCCGGAAATCAAGCATGGTGATATCCGCATCGCCTTCAACCCTGATGAAGAGATTGGAATGGGTGCCCACCATTTTGATGTCAAGAAATTTGGTTGTGACTGGGCTTACACCATGGATGGTGGTGATCTGGGCGATTTAGAATATGAAAACTTTAATGCTGCTGCTGCAAAAGTCCACATCCAAGGTGTAAGTGTACATACAGGTTACGCTAAAGGAAAAATGATTAATGCCAATAGACTGGCCTGTGAATTCAACAATATGATTCCTGAAGACGAGATTCCTGAGACAACAGAAGGCTATCAGGGATTTTACCATTTGCTGAGCATGAAGAGCCGGACAGAAGAGGCTTCACTCAGTTATCTGATCCGCGACCACGATAATCAAAAATTCAAGGAACGCAAGAATTTCATCATGGACTGTGCTAAAAAGTTGAATAAGAAATACGGAAAAGATACTTGCACAGTGGATATGAAAGACCAGTACTATAACATGAAAGAGAAAATCAACACCAATATGCATGTGATTGAAATCGTATTACGTGCCATGCAACAAGTTGGTGTTCCTCCAAAAGTGGAAGCCGTACGTGGCGGAACAGACGGAGCCCAACTCAGTTTCCGTGGGTTACCCTGTCCAAATATTTTTGCCGGCAGTGTAGAAATGCATGGCAACCATGAATTTGTCAGCATCCAAGTCATGGAAAAGGCTGTCCAGACAATCATTAAGATTTGCGAGATCACTGCAAAATACAATGAATAAATCCTTTAAGAAAACAGATGTCGGTAACCAATGCCACCGGCAACTGTTTTCTATAGAGTTTATCATTTCCAAATTTATTTCAGAATCATCAATATACTAATTATCATTGCTTTTAGAATTCATTCTCAGAATGAACCATATATATTAATATCTTATACCCAATAAATTCATATCCACCTGCAAACAATAGACCTAAAGCATACACTGGATTTACCAGATTTGCCATTCTCTCATAATTTATTTCCAGAGAATCACTAAATTCGATTACTTATGGCAGAAATACCAAATCTTATTACAGATCTTGCGCTTATTCTCACCATAGCAGGCATCGTAACCCTACTGTTTAAGAAACTTAAACAACCATTAGTCCTAGGATATCTGGTCGCCGGTTTTCTGGTTTCACCGCACATGCCCTATACGATATCCATCATGGATAAGTCATCTATACAGACGTGGGCAGACATTGGCGTGATATTCCTGCTCTTTTCATTAGGTCTGGACTTTTCCTTCAAAAAGATTCTCAAGATGGGAATGGCTCCCATAATAGCGACCTGTACCATTATCTTCTGTATGATGACACTAGGTATTCTCGTAGGACATGCTTTCGGATGGGCAAAAATGGATTGTATATTTCTGGGAGGAATGCTGGCAATGGCTTCTACAACCATAATATACAAAGCTTTCAATGACCTGGATTTAATCCAACAGAATTTTGCAGGACTGGTCATGAGCGTTCTTATCCTCGAAGATATTCTGGCAATCGTCATGATGGTCATGCTTTCTACTATCGCCAGAGGAAATAATCCCGACGGTGGTCAATTGCTGGAAAGTATACTGAGGATTGCATTCTTTCTGATCCTATGGTTTGTCGTAGGACTTTTCGTCATTCCACTTTTTCTTCGCCGTACACGTCATTTTATGAATGACGAGACCCTGATTATTGTATCCTTAGGTCTATGCTTTCTTATGGCGGTCATCTCTTCAAAAGTTGGCTTCAGTTCAGCATTCGGTGCCTTCGTCATGGGCAGTATTCTTGCTGAAACCATTGAAGCAGAGAAAATCATCAGGCTCGTTGCTCCTGTTAAAAACCTTTTCGGAGCGGTATTCTTCGTTTCTGTAGGCATGCTTGTCGACCCCAAGATAATAGCAGGATATGGCATCCCTATTCTGATTTTGGTTATTACAGTAATAGGAGGTGAAGCACTATTCGGAACAGTAGGATTTATGCTGAGTGGGCAACCCCTGAAAACAGCCATGAAATGTAGCTTCTCCATGACTCAAATCGGTGAATTTGCCTTTATTATCGCATCCTTGGGGCTATCTCTGCATGTGATCAGCAACTTTCTCTATCCTGTTGTTGTCGCTGTAAGTATCATAACGGCTTTCCTTACTCCATATATGATCAGGTTTTCCAATCCTTGTTATCAATATCTGGAACGGCACCTTCCCAAGCGATGGATCAGGAGACTGAACCATATCACACTCAGTGCACGTTCCACATCCAAGACAGAAAGAAACAGTTGGAAACGTCTTCTCAGGTCTCTGTTAAGGATCACGATTATTTGCAGTATCCTTTCTATAGCAGGTATATTCCTGATGTTTACCTTTATCCTGCCTATTCTCATACATATTTTCGGACACCTCGCAGGAAATATGGCATGCGGGATACTAACCGTACTTATTATTTCTCCTGCACTTCGAGCCATGATTACAAAGAAGAATCATAGCAAAGAAGTAAAAACACTGCTAACAGAAAAACGAATCAATCGTCTCCCTATCTTTTTTACTATTCTGGTGAGATTTATTATTGCCTCAGGATTTGTATTTTATATTTGCAATTATCTGACAAGATTCAATACTGCCCTGTTGATTACAATCGCCTTGGCAATCATCATTCTGATGATTGCCTCCAAAAGACTTAAGAAACAAAGTATCAAATTAGAAAGACTATTCATACAGAATCTTAACAGCCGGGAAATCAGAGCGCAAGTACAAGGAAAAAGGAAACCGCTCTATGAAGGCCACCTATTGGACAGAAATATCCATATCAGTACATTTGAAATTGCAGAAGATTCAAAATGGAGCGGTAAATCATTACGTGAATTGCAACTCCGGAAACGCTTTGGAATCCAGGTAAGCAGTATACTAAGAGGACATCAGCGTATCAATATTCCTAATGGAGACAACGCTGTCTATCCAGGTGATCGATTGGAAGTTATCGGGAATGATAAACAACTGACTCACATGACTCAAGCTTTAAAACGTGAAAGAGTGCCGGAGGACCCGGATATAGAAGAGAGAGAAATGAAACTCCGACAGTTTATTGTTACTGACAACTGTCCGCTGATAGGTAAAAACCTTAAGGAAAGTGGCATCCGCGATATATACAATTGTATGGTAATAGGACTGGACGAAGGACTCGAGAACTTAAAAATCATCAATCCGGAAAGAAAATTTCAGAAAGGTGATATTCTATGGGTGGTCGGTGAAGAAGTTGCTCTAAGAAAACTGATAGGAGAAAATTGATATTCTGCCAAGGAGCAGCATTTGGATATCAATATAAGTCAATGCTTATAATGCTTATTCTCCACGGAAAGATGGGTTACTGCCCGCGACAATTGATTCAATCCTCTTTCTATAATACTTCTCGGACATCCTACATTCAAACGCATAAATCCCTCGCCCCCAGGCCCGAACATCTCTCCGTCATTCAATGCCAAATGAGCCTTGTCAATAAAGAGATCCAATAACTGATCATGGGTAAGGCCAAGGGAACGGCAATCAAGCCATACCAAGAAACTAGCTTGAGGACGCAAAGGACGGATTCCGGGAATATGTTCCGCACAATACTTCTCAACAAAACGGATATTATCCTCCACATAAGCCAGCATCTGCTTCCTCCATTGCTCACCATAACGAAAAGCAGCTATTGTAGCTATCGGAGCGAAGATATGAGGACCAGCTAACTCGTTTGTATTCACCCAGCGATAGAATTCTCCCCGAATCTCAGGATTAGGAATAATAGAATGCGAGGTGATAATACCAGCAATATTGAAGGTTTTCGTAGGAGCTTGAAAGGTTATACTGTTAGAGGCAGCCTTCTCACTCACACTGGCAAAAGGAATATGTTTGTTCCCGAAAAGGGCCATATCACAATGTATTTCATCACTTACCACGAGAAGATGATGATCATAGCAAAAATCGGCTAAACGTACTAAAGTGTTACGATCCCAGCAAATACCAGCGGGATTATGAGGATTACAAAGTACAAAGATTTTACATTGCTCATCATAGACTCTCTCCAGATCATCAAAATCCATACTGTAAGAACCATCCGGATTCCTTCTTAAGCGATTAAACACAACTTTACGGCCATTTCCTTGAGGAACGAGCCTGAAAGGATGGTATACAGGTGGCTGGATAATTACGTGATCACCCGGTTTGGTAAAAACATTCAAGACCATACCCAAACCTTTCACAATACCCGGAATAAAATTGATCCAGTCTTTTGCGACCTTCCACTGATGATGAGTAAAAATCCAATCCTGAATAGCAGTTTTATAATCAGCAGGCAACACCGTATAGCCAAGGATCGGATGTTCCAGACGCTTACGCAAGGCAGCAATAATAGCCGGACAAACAGCAAAGTCCATGTCTGCTACCCACATAGGCAGCAAATCTTTCCGCCCCCAGCGTGACTGCAACGTCTCATGCATCACATCACCACTACCAGAGCGATCAATAACCTGATCAAAATCATATTTTTCCATCATTTCCCCTCCTAATTAAAATAGCCTCAAGGACAGAAATCAATACCACTGGACAGCATTGGAATACCCGCTGCGCTTTTCATATTTCAGGGCATCTGTCAAGGTAGAAGCATTGCAACGGAAAGTAAAGTTATAACTCGTATATGGAGCGAGGACTACATCACAACTCATATTAAAACAGTGTAGATCTCTTTGCAAAGAAGCTGTCGTCATACTGATCTTATGATATTCAAAATCATAACCGGATGAGAAATTAATATTCCATCCGTCACTGATACGAATGTTTCCGCTGAAATTAAGTGTCTGTGTATATTTATAGGGATAACGCATGTGCTTATAATTAAATTTGCCACTCGTATTCTCACGCATTGAGATACCATAGCCAAAAGTGAGAGACCAAGGCATGGAGAACTTCATATAACCATCCTCATCCGTTTCAGCCTTACCAGTCTTCTGAGCACCATGCTTACCTTTCTCCATATCCGGATCAATATTACTCTCTATATTTGTATCTGTGCCTTCATCATCTTGAGAGCTATTCTTTTTATTCTTGTTTTTGCTTTCTCCTTCATCATCTCCATGATGGAATAATTTTTTAATCTTATCCGGTGTAAGCGTATAGGATATATTCTGGGACATCCCCTGGAAACGAGGGAACCGGCCTTTACCAAACTCGGTATGATTACTGACATAAGGCTTTCCGTTCTGATCCAACTCATAGGCATAGGTAGAAAAAACGCCATTGAAATTGAAGGTATAGTTTTTCCACCATTTCAACCGCATACGTACAGACAGGTCACTCCAACGATGATAGTCAGCTGCAGCATTATAAGACATTGTTGCCCCCAGTTCATCTATCAGGCTGATCTTCTTAAATCCTGTAGAATCCTTGTCACTCTTGACCTTCATTTCGAGATTATTATCAACATCCCATGTAATGCTCTCAGAACGCCCCTTCCCCGGCACGCTATAAAGTCCATCGCTATAAGGTGAATATGATACAAGCGAGACATTACCATCAGCATCTGTTTTAAGATAGGAATCCCAATACCCATAATGACGTGATCCAAAATCGGGAGAATAACTGAAAGAAACTGTCGGAGTAAAAACATGACGGATAGCCTGAATCTTATCACCGAAGATTTTCTTGTTCGGAACCCAGAAGCCATATACCTTCGTACTTGCACCTACACTGAAGTTCCAATTATAAATATTATGAAATCCGTATGTGGTATCGCGAACCTCCGTTTGATGAACCTCATCCCAGGAACGCATGATCTTGTTTGTATACATACGGTCTGTGAAATTGAAGCTCGGATTAATGTTGATTGCATTGAATAATGTAAAACTTGCACTAATCGGGATTGAATGTTCCCAGCCGTTTTTCCAGTCCTTTATGAGGTTAGAATGCAGGAATTTGTTTTCTGTCGTATTAATCGAATTACTGACCTGACCAGTATAACTCATGGCAATCTTCTCATACCAGCGTTCCTTACCTACCATGTGCTTACGCCGAAAAGGATAGAAACGGGCCAGACTGATATTCAGATCCGGAAAAGTCATAGCCAAAGATGAATCACGCATATTCTGTGACAAGTTGGCCGTAGCACTCAGAGACAATCCTATACTTGAAAAACCTGTACTCCAACTGACAGAAGAAGTTCGTGTACTCTGTGTAAAACTTTGCGGATTATATAAACTCGTCAAGTTATTCTTTTCATAACTGGACGTTGCAAAGTTAACACTTGCTGAAAGAGAACTAAAAGGATTAGCCTTAGCATCTTGCCGATGGCTCCACTGAATCTTAAAACTTTCCTGTTTGGTATAGTCCGGCATACCCTTGTCACCCGTCTTAGTATCCTGGTAACTAAAGAAAATACTACCGCTATAACGATAACGCTTACGATAATTCGTAGCCGCACTCAATCCCCATGAGCCCTGAGTATATATCTCTCCAAGTAGTTTTAAGTCCCAATCATCATTGACAGCAAAATAATACCCACCATTGCGAAGATAGAATCCCCGGGCATTTTCATCACCATAGCTTGGCATGATGAATCCTGAGGAATAATGCTTGGTAAACGGGAAGAAACCATAAGGGATAGCCAATGGCAACGGCACATCAGCTACAACGAGATAAGCCGGTCCAAAAACGACATCTTTATTAGGACGTACCCTGGCACGGGAAAGAGAAATATAAAAATCAGGATCAGGCTTGTCACACGTAGTATAACGGCCATGCTGCAAATAGATAATACCAGATGAATCACGCTTAGAAAGTTTTCCGGATAGATAGCCTTCATCCTGATGTGTATAGACCTGATCTATCAACGCTTTCTTCGACTTATAATTAAAGGCAATCGTATCTGTCTGGTATTCATCCTGACCAGTTTTGAAAACAGGTTTTCCTTTGACACCACCCTCTACGGTAGAATCTTTTGTACCCCGAGCCTGTATCAGATTATTATCCATATTCATCCGAATTTTATCGGATGCAAGATTATATCTTTCATATTTTACCACAGAATTCCCATAAAGATAAGCAATCTTCTGATCTGCATTGTAAACAATGGAATCATCTGCCTGATAATTTATGGGAGCATCTATACCACCTGCCTTTTTCCGATTGATGGAATCCAAACGAATAGAGTCATCTATCAACTTATTATGGTGATAGATAGCGAGTTGCATAGAATCCATTTTCAACGTATCGGCTACGATACGACCCAAGGAATCACGCTTCACGGAATCCCGCAATGCGACTGAATCGGCAACCACCAATTTTTTCTTCCTTTTAAAAAAAGGCATATTGGGCACTGCCATCATATAGATGAAGGCGCACAACAGCAGAAATATAACTGACTTTCTTTTCATTGACAGAGTGCAAAGATACTAAAAAGTTGTCTGTCGTGAAATAGCATTCTATTTTTTTTCCTTTTCGAACCGAATTTAACCTTTTCTTTAAATTTCAACTTTCTCCTTAAAAAGTTTGGATTCCAAAGTAAAGAAGATTCCTCACGGAAATTTACTCAAACTGCTTTTTCCATGAATGAAACCGCTCCAGTCCCTTTTTACCAAACTTTACAAGACTATGTTCGGCCTGTTCTATCGTTTTTTCACGTTCAGGATGAGTTTTGGAATAGAACTTATCGGCATAGCAGATAACCTGTTCTTCCATCGTTTCCGGCAGGAAGTTCTGATGCGGTAATGGCAGATTCTGCCGGATAATCTCTTCTTCCGTCAATCCCGTTCCAGTATGTCGCTCACAGACACGAGCATGACGAGGAAGCCCTTCCTTACGCAACATCTGTGCACCGATATAGCCATGACAAATATATTGCTCTGTACCAAAACAGCAGATACCAGGCGCATAACACCTGTAGATACCAATGTCATGGAGCATAGCAGCCTCTATAAGAAACTGGCGATCCAGTTTCAATTCCGGATGTGCCTCACAGATACGCACAGCACGTCTCATAACAAGCGTACTGTGCGTGATAAGAATATACCGGAGTTTGTTATTCTCCGGATAGTATTTATCAATAATTTTCTGATAATCCAAAACAACTCCTATCAAAGAACGGGATTCAGGATTCAGGCTTCCGGTCGCTGGATATATCCAAGTACATCTCCTTTACGAACCTTGGAACCCTGACGAGCAGCAATCTCAACAAGTTGCCCACCTAAGTCTGCCGGAATCATCTGGAACTCACCCCATGGAGTCTGAAGATAGCAGAACACATCTCCCTTTTCATACTCCTTGCCGATATAAGGCTCTACTGCAGGAAGAGCTTCACCCTCGCCCTGGAACTCCCAGAACACCTGTCCGCGGACAGGAGCGACAATAGGATCAGCCTTTGCATGTTTGAAGGCAACAGCTTCTTCCACACTCACTTTAGCCCCCATTCGAGCTTCCTTGGCTTTTTGCAAGTCAGCCAGGAAATTCTTTTTAGCCTGACCGCTCTTATAATTACGGTACTGCTCAGGGTGCATGGCAAGCTCAAAGAGTTCTTCATCATCCTGACCATAGTCCCAGCCATTCTTGTCCATTTCCTTACGGAAATCAGGAAGAGCATCTTTCAGAAGAGTATGAGGATCAACATCAGTAAACTGACGGCCCTGTTTCTTGGCCAGATCGACAAGTTCCGGTGCAATCTTTCCAGGAACACGACCGCTCTTACCCAGGATCATACCCCACATATTATCATCCATCATCACGAAACGCCCTTTGCCTTGTTCCATAGTCAAAAGGTTCATTAATGCTATATTCTTCGTGTACTGGCTGAAAGGAGTTACCAATGGTGGATAACCTACACGAGGCCAAACATAAGCTACTTCATCAAAGAGCTTCACCATCAGATCATCTACAGAATATTCAGGTTCACCTTTCTTCGCCCTCAAATGATTGATAGTCTGGCGGATTCCTCCCAGATCAGCCATCATACTTCCCATCATACCACCTGGCAGGCCACAACCTAACAGCAGAGAAGACATCAACTTATTCTGTGGGTTAATAAAATATCCCAGCCAGTCATCAATAAATTCTTGCGTAAGGGCACGAGCCTTCATATAAGCTTGCATATTGATATCCGGAACATCAAAGCCATAATGTTTCAACATGCTTTGCACAGAAATCACGTCAGGATGCACTTTGCCCCATGACAATGGCTCAATAGCTGTATCGATAATATCTGCACCATTTTTACAAACTTCTATAATAGATGCCATGCTCAGTCCTGGACCTGAATGTCCATGATACTCAATAAGAATATCCGGATGTTTAGTCTTGATAATCTTAGTCAATTGACCAAGGAAACAAGGCTGGCCGATTCCAGCCATATCCTTCAAACAGATTTCCTGAGCACCGGCCGCAATCTCTTCGTCGGCAATCTTACTATAATATTCCAATGTATGGACAGGAGAAGTAGTAATACACAATGTACCCTGAGCCGTCATACCAGCTTCTTTAGCCCATTTGATAGAAGGGGCTATATTGCGGATGTCATTAAGGCCGTCAAATATACGGGTAATATCTACACCTTGAGCCTTTTTCACTTTGTACATCATCCTGCGCACATCGTCAGGAACTGGATACATACGCAGGGCATTAAGACCACGATCAAGCATGTGAGTTTTAATTCCTGCTTCATTGAGAGGTTTACAAAAAGCACGTACTGCAGGATTTGGATCATCTCCCGCAAGAAGATTAACCTGCTCAAAAGCTCCGCCGTTGGTTTCTACACGAGCAAAACAGCCCATATCAACGAAGACAGGAGCAATGCGCTCCAACTGGTCCTTGCGTGGCTGAAACTTACCTGAGCTTTGCCACATATCTCGATAGACGAGACTGAATTGAATTTTCTTTGCCATATTTCAATGATTCAATATTCCTAATTTCTTGATTAAAATAAATAGGATTACGGGCTTCCGCCTCGCAAAATTGTAGCAAAATTAGATATTTTTTTCCAAATATCCCATTAATACTTATTTTTTTTTAAATTTATCGCTTGTTTATGCACAAATAAAGGATGTTGTGCATAAAATGACAACGAAATTATTTCTGCGAAGTTCTCCTCGTCATATTATGATTCATTAAACGGTAATCAGCCAATTTCTCAAACTTAGTACCTTTACGCCCAAAGTTAGCATAAGGATAAATACTGATCCCCCCACGAGGCAGGAAATAACCGGTCACCTCAATATACTTCGGATCCATCAATTTAATCAAATCCTTCATGATGATGTTCACACAATCCTCATGAAAGGCTCCGTGATTGCGGAAGCTGAACAGATAGAGTTTCAGACTCTTACTCTCGACCATCCGCTGGTCTGGAATATAAGAAATACAGATTTCAGCAAAATCAGGCTGTCCTGTAATCGGACATAAAGAAGTAAATTCGGGACAATTGAACTGAACCCAATAGTCATTATCAGGATGCTTATTCATAAATGTTTCCAGCACCTCTGGGGCATAGTCTGTCTTATACTTTGTCTTTGATCCAAGGGCTTTCAGTCCCTCCGTCTTTCTACTGTCATCAGTACTGACAGCAACCTTATGTTTTCTTTCCTCCATAGTTCATCATTTATTCTCAGGTTTACATCATATCACACTTGCCAGATCTTCCAGACACTGTAGTTGATCCCATCGTCATAGGTATCCATCTGTTCATGGCTCTTCAAGGTTTTTACCACACGAATTGTAACCGGAAGACAAACCACTTCATACATTGTCTTCAGAAAGACCTGCAGAATCATCACTTGTGGAAGTACGTCTGTCGGGATCACCCCACCGAGAGCCAAGGGAAAGAAAACAAGTGAATCCAAACTTTCCCCTGCAATTGTACTCAACACCGCGCGTGCGGAAAAATGCCTGCCTTGATCATGGATTTTCATTTTACTCATGACGTATGCATTGACAAAACTGCCTATAATAAAAGCCAGAAAAGAAGCAAATGTAATACGAGGGGCCAAGCCGAAGATAGCATGGAAACCTGCATCATTAGTCCAATAAGGAGCCCCTGGAATAGCATCGCAAAGTGCGCCGAATGCGACAAAAAAGAAGTCCATGGCAAATCCTACCCAAATCATCAGACGAGCCTTACGATACCCCCATACTTCACAAGTACAGTCATTGATAATATAACTGATTGGGAACACAATCAACCCACCGGTAAGACTCAAACTCCATGGGCCAATATTCAACACGATTTGCTTTGTTTCAAGAATGTTAGCCGTAATCAGACAAACACAAAAGACGATACTGAAAAGCATAAACATTACCGTCACCTTCTCTGGTCCCTGTTGAGAAACCTGATTCTTATTTTCCATTTTCTTGTTTTTAACGAGGTTTTCCAAGCACTCTTTAGCCATATATGGCGATCAACAAGGTTTCAAAGATACCGTTAACCGCAAAGCTGCCCGCAAAGGTAGCAATTTTTTCCTGCAATCCAATAGAATTCAGAATTATTCACTATATTTGCAGTGGAAAGACATTACGAATTGATCTTTTCCTCCTCTTAAAGAATCATCAATTAATATTATAAAAAAATGAGAAAGAAAATTTTATCACTATTCCTTTTCGCTTTGCTCACAGCAAATGCCAGCGCCCAAGATGTAAATTATACCATCAACGGTGAAGCACCTGCAGGCAATGACTCTGTTTACATCTTTTTTGACGGAACAAGAAAACCAGACATTTATCCTGTAAAAGATGGAAAATACCAAGTAAAAGGGAACAAGCCGCTTAATACCTTTATTACGGTAGCCTTCAAAAATGGAGGGGCCGCTGCAATTGTCAATGACCGTACTCCTGTAAACATCACAAATACTCTCAGTGTTGCAGGATCTCCGCTTAACTTACAATTCGCTGACTTCCAGAAAACACTCAACGATTATGGCACAAAAGAAGAAAAGTTTTTCAAGGAATATCAGAGCATCCAAAAGGACAAATCTGAGGAAAGTCAAACAAAGTTGAAAGTTATCGAAGAACAAATTGATCAACTGGAGAAGAATATTCATAATGCCATCCTTAGCTATACTGAAAATCATAAGAATGATGTGACCCCAGCCTATATTCTAGGAACCAATGACATTTATGGTTATTCCTATCAGGAACTTCAAAAGCTCTGTGATCAGTCTACAGGATATTATGGTTCTCCAATGATGGAAAGGGTAAAAGCCCAGTTGTTTAGTCTTTCCAAACGGCAACCCGGTACGACCTATACCAATCTAACCATGCAGGATATGGATGGTAAAACCGTAGAACTCTCCCAATGGGTTGGAAAAGGCAAATATGTCCTTGTTGATTTCTGGGCTTCCTGGTGTGGTCCTTGCCGTGCAGAAATGCCAAATGTAGTCAATAACTACAAAAAGTATCATGCTAAAGGACTCCAAATTGTTGGAATATCATTTGATGCCAACGTCGGAGCATGGAAATCTGCTGTAAAAAAATTAGGAATGACTTGGCCCCAAATGAGTGAACTGAAAGGGTGGCAAAATGCTGCAACGAAGATTTATGGCATCAACTCTATTCCTGCAAACATTCTGCTTAGTCCTAAAGGAAAAATCATAGCTTATGATCTTCGCGGTGATAATCTAGGCAACAAACTAAAAGAGATTTACAAAGAATAATCAATTATAGCACAAGACTTATATCTAATAGCTCCTCTATAAATTAGTAAACGG
>DAIPMC010000008.1:26597-35738 GCA_036768895.1 Prevotella sp.
AAATTAATCGCCCGTTTTAGTTTTATACCCAAAAGGATTTATTCCATCAAGAACAAACGGATAAACTTCCTACTTTTCCTCCTTATCTGATTGATCTTCATTTTCACGATCGGCTATATTAGTTCCATTTGTAGGAATCAACACCTTTTTAAAATCAGTAATACCGTTCTTTACGAGAATATCATACCACTGAAGAAGTTTTTTAATATCGCTATCATGTACCCTATTCTGATCCCAATTAGGCAAAACCTTAGAGAAATATTCACGACGCTCAGCTGCGCTCACCTTCCGATAATTGAAAGACAGTAGTTGGAGATTCTCTTGTTTACCAACATTCTCCAGGACTTGCCACAAAGGCACATCATCAGCATCAGTATACATAGCAATATCGCTCAAACTGGTTACACGATCAGTAGCGAAAGCGGGTAAGCGTCGGTGAGTTTCATCGAGGGATTCGACAATTAAATTACTTTTTCCACGTGATACCAGTTTATACAATCCTGATTTCCCTGCAATTGAAAGTATTGTTTCCATTGTTTCAACTTATAATTAAAGATTTATTTTATTATTGATGAATCGAATCTTAAAAGGATATGTTTCAATATCTCACTCCTATCAAAAAGATCCATTAACGTTTTCGAATTCTTAATTTTCAGGCCAACGACTTAGAGTCTCCAGTAAATGTGCCACCTCTTTTTCAAGATTATGCTTCCCATCATTGAGGATAACCAAATCACTGCGCCGCTCGACTTCCTCCTGAGGTAACTGGCTATGAATCCACTGCAAGGCTTTTTCACGGCTAATCCTGTCTCGATCCATCACTCTCTGAATACGCACCTCAACAGGAGCAGAAACGCAAACCACAACATCCATCTTCACTCGCTGGTCAAAACCGCTATCAAAGAATATAGCGCTTTCCAACCAATCCTTACCGCTATGAAGAAAATCAAAGGCCACCTCGGGATGGACGAGATTATCCAGAGCCTGTCGATGCTCCTTATTGTTTAGAAGATATTTGGCCAGCACATTTTTTTGTAGTATGCCATTCTTGTATGTATCAGGGCCGACAAGTTGACAAATGGCTTTTTGCAATGCAATGTTATCAGCCATCAACTGCTTGGCAGCAGCATCGCAATCGTATACATGAACACCTTTTCTCTCCAGAATCTTAGAAAAGTAAGACTTTCCTGAACCAATTCCACCAGTTATTGCAATTTTCATTGACCTCTCCACTTCCATTCTTACCTTATTTATTCTCTTCAATAAGATAATCCACCTGATTCATATCTAAATGAGGTTTCATTATTCCATGAGGAAACATTTTCAAATGCAACTTGCAGTTTCTCGTCGAATCAGCAATTATTTCATTATAATCTGCAACGACAGAAAACTGATTAGGATGGATAGCACGAAACATACTTGCTCCAATCACAAATCTTACCTTAACTTTACTAGGAAAGGTCCGAAGTACTTTTCCGGCAGGCATATTGACAGCTGTAACAGGAACATCTACGCTTTCCTCTGTCAGAATATCAGGAAACAAGCCAATCCGAACTTTGTCAGGTACGATCTTCACTCCTCTGATACTTTTCAAGGATACCATGCGGTAAACCGTATCAGAAAAATTGGTAATATAAAGATTTTCCGTGCTAACCGAGTTGATTCGACTCAATAGACGATGACTTGCATAAATCGTCACCTTTTCCGGCAAAAACTCGACCTTCGACAGATAATAGCTTTCTCCGGGAACAACACTACCTGCCATCCGGACCGCAACTACCTTGGAAAGCCCGAAATTAAAGTAAAAGTCAAGAGCACCAGGCTTAAACTGTGTGATCCTGGACGATTTAAAGAGTTGTGTATAAATAGATGCCTTTACATCACCGACAGGTACATTACCCTCACCTGTATCTTTTTCTGCATAATTAGAAAAAGGGACAGATATCGGTTGTATTTTTTTCGTTGTGGAATAAGCCAGTAACTGAAAGCCCTTATCCCGAATGGTTACATAAACCGTATCTTGAAGCGGCCCGGTAATAACAGCATTACGTGGTATACCTACAAGGTGAAGTTCTACAGGATATTCTTCCTCATAAGTTCCATTCAGCGTCATGAGCAACCAAAAGATAGCACTCAGCGCCAAAAAGAACAAAAAAAACAGAAATTCCTTGCTGATAATGCGCTTAGGCAAACTTAGCAAGAAGTCTCTGACCCACTGAAATATGTGCGATGCATTGTGCATTCTTTACTTGGCCTGATTCTGCGAAGCAGAAGCAGGGTTAGCAAATACATAATTTTTGTCAACTGTAATCACTACGCCATGAGCAATTTCAAGATCAATAGTATTACGGCCTGCATCAATATGCTTTACCTTACCATAAATCCCACCACCAGTCACGACTTCTGATCCTTCTGTCAGTGCATTTTGAAACTTACGAACTTCTTTCTGTTTCTTCTGTTGAGGACGAATCATAAACAACCACATAATCACAAATATTGCGATCATCATGATCAAGAATCCCATTCCTCCTCCTGCAGCACCCTGCTGAGCTAATACTAATGATGTCATCATCTTTCTAATTTAAATAAATAATATCTTGATTACTCTTTAAAAACCAAAAAGGTATCCTTCTCAGATTGAGAAACTACTCTTTCTCGTTTAATTCACTTTGATTCTCCTCTTTCTCTGTATTCTCTGTAAGTAAAGGAGGAGTCTCTACTGATGCATTTTGATTATCTTCACCTCCAAGTCCATCAATACTATCCTCTTCATCTTCATGAGAAACAGAATGTGCCAAATCTTTTTCCTGATGTCTGGCACTAAGCATTTGGTTCTCATCCTGAATGCGAGGACGACGACTTGAAGATTCCCTTGTTGTCCGTTTTTTCTCAGTTGCTTGTACACGTGTATGAAGTTCACCCATAGGCTTTGCCATTTTACCCGTCTCATTTAAACCACGGGCTATCGAATCAAGCATACCGTTTACATAACGCCCACTCTGATAAGTACTGTACAACTTGGCAAGATTAACATACTCATTAATAGTAACGCTTACCGGAATATTCGGGAATGTCATCATTTCAGCTATAGCTATCTGCATAATGACTACATCCATATAAGCGAGTCTGGAAAAATCCCAATTGCGACTCGCCTCACTCATGTAATGCTGGTAAGTATCCGCATTAAGAATAGTTGCACGGAACAACTTCCTGGCAAAATCCCGATCTTCTTCATCCCTATACTCGGGAAGCAACTCCTGCTTTGAACCTTTTTCAGGATCAAATCGTTTGATCGTCTTAAGAACGAATGTATCTACGATCTCTTTATCGTCATTCCAATAAAGGCTTTTGTCCTCTAAGAGATCATCCAAGTCAACATTTTCCTGAATATCTTGCTTATATACTTTACGCCAAAATTCCCGGTCCGTCTCATAATCGTCAGACGAATCAGCCAGATATTCCTTATAAAGTTCACTCTGTTGTATCTGTGACAGTAATTTCCGTACGAACTCAATATCATCCTCCCATCTTGTTTTCTGGTTCGCCACAAATTCCGAAAGCATTTTGTTTTCTTCCAATTGTACAGCAAACTTATTATAAGCAAACCTTTGGGAGGGAGATTCTTTTCCTTCACGAGCTGCACGCATAGCAAGTATTTCCACCTGACTGCGAGCTTCTTTTGTCACAGCAACAATAAGAGCCAGTAAATTATTATATAAATCATACGCCTTAGAAAGGCTAAAGAGTAACTCTTTCTCGGCATTATCAATATTGCGATCCCCGTTTTGATAGTATGCGTAGGTTAACTGAACTATCTTGATACGTATTAACTCTCTGTTAATCATCTCGTGTAAATTTGATTCTTTGTTTCAGCAATCAAGCTAACAGTGCAAAAGTAGGAATTTCTAGCGTAATATGCAAGAGAACGATAAGAAATTTTAAGGAAAAGTTGCATAACTCAGAGAAAACGAGTAACTTTGCAACGCTTTTCAAGATTGAGAGGGGATCAATAGGACATCAAACAGTCCATTACCCCAATCTCAGTGTGATGGCGAATTAAAGTCCAATATTAATTTAGAGTAACACTTAAATGAAAGAGATTACTATTTCAGGTCAGAAGCGTACAGACCTTGGGAAGAAAGCTTCTAAAGAACTTCGTAAGCAAGGACTCGTACCTTGTAATATCTATGGTGAAGCTAAAGAAAACGGCCTGCCGACCGCCATGGCTTTTGCTTCCCCAATGAGCGAGTTGAGAAAAATCGTATATACGCCACATATATATGTAGTAAACATCAACATCGATGGCAAGTCACATACTGCTATCTTGAAAGAACTGCAATTTCATCCAGTTTCAGACGTATTACTACATGTAGACTTCCTCGAAGTAAACGATAAGAAACCTATCACCATCGGTATCCCTGTAGAACTTAAAGGACTTGCTCCTGGTGTCCGTGATGGTGGTCGGATGAATATATCTATTCGCAAAATCAATGTGACCGCTCTCTATCAGAATATTCCAGAACATCTGATTGTAGATGTAACTAAACTGGAATTGGGAAAGAGCATCAAGGTAGGACAACTACATTATGACAATATCGAACTTGCAACAGGAAAGAACGTTGTTGTTTGTTCTGTGAAGATGACTCGTCAGAGTGCAACAGAAGATACAGCAGCTGCCGCTACGAGCGAAGAAGCCGCTCCTGCTGATACAGCTGCAAGCAGTGATACCGCTGCCGCCGATGCAAAAGAAGAAAAGGCCAAAGAGCCAGCAAAGAAATGATTGAAATGAAAGTGCTGTTATAAATATTAACGGCATCGGACTTTCTTCCTATCGGCCATTTGACCGTAAGGTTAAAAATCAACACATGGACAAATACTTGATTTGTGGTTTGGGAAATCCCGGGAAAGAATATGACGGGACCCGGCACAATACAGGATTTATGATATTGGACGCTTTCGCAAAGGCGTCCAATATTTGTTTTGAGGACAAACGCTATGGCTTTGTCGCAGAAACAACTCTTAAGGGAAAGAAAGTCATTCTGCTCAAGCCTTCAACTTTTATGAACCTCAGTGGTAATGCCGTACGCTATTGGCTGAACAAAGAAAATATTGATCAGAAGAGGTTGCTTGTTATCTGTGATGACTTGAATCTTCCTTTAGGAGAATTCAGGCTGAAAGGTAATGGCAGTAACGGAGGGCATAATGGTCTGGGACATATCCAGCAACTTATCGGACAGGACTATGCTCGACTCCGCATGGGCATAGGCAATGATTTTCATCGAGGCGGACAAATCGACTGGGTGCTTGGGCATTATGATGAAGAAGACATGAAAGTTCTGGATCCAAGTATCCATACAGCTATAGAGATCATCAATAGTTTTATCCTCAAAGGACTGGACGAAACGATGAACACTTATAACCGGTTAGGAAAAGGACATGGCAGAAACAGCACGGATTGATAAATGGCTTTGGGCAGCGCGGATATTCAAAACTCGTTCACTGGCTGCAGATAATTGCAAGAACGGCCGTATCACAATAAAGGGGACACCGGTCAAGCCATCACATTTAATCAAAAAAGGAGAGATCATCGATGTTAAAAAACCACCGATCATTTATTCTTTTCAAGTACTCGACTGCATTGAACAAAGAGTTGGGGCGAAACTGCTTCCAGGTGTATACAAAAATGTCACCAATCCAAAACAGTATGAACTGCTAGAAATGAGCCATATCAGTGGTTTCGTCGATCGTGCTCGGGGAACAGGCCGTCCTACAAAGAAAGACCGCCGGAATATGGATTCCTTTATTGAACCAACTTTATTTGGCTTTGACGATGATGAACCGGAGAAAAATGAAGGAAATGACTACGAGAAAAAGAAACACAACAACTTCTGAAACAAAAGTTTTCTTCATTCTGAAAACATGAAGATTTTCTCATGAACAATAAATAAGATTATGACCCACATAGCTATCTTCGTTTCCGGAAACGGAACGAACTGTGAAAATATCATTCACTATTTTGCTCGTTCTTCAGAAGCCGAGATCTCTCTTGTGCTGTCCAACAAAGCAAATGCCTATGCCTTAATCCGCGCTGAAAAGGCAGGTATTCCAACAGAGGTCCTGCCTAAAGCCGAATTCATGCAAGAAGATTTACTCCTTAACCTCATGAAGAAATATCATATCGACTTCATTGTATTAGCAGGTTTCTTACTTCTAATACCCGAATTCTTGATTAAGGCTTATCCGCAAAAGATTATCAATATCCATCCTGCCCTTCTTCCAAAGTTTGGAGGTAAGGGGATGTGGGGATATCATGTTCATGAAGCTGTTAAGGCCGCAGGTGAAAAAGAAACGGGTATGACCGTTCATTGGGTAAACGGCCAATACGACAAGGGGCAGGTCATTGCTCAATATAAGACCTCATTAAGCCCAGAAGATACGCCGGATGATATTGCCGCTAAAGAACATGTATTGGAGATGAAATATTTCCCGAAAGTTATTGAGAAAATCATAAAAGCAGAAAAGCACTAATCTGTATCTGAACTTCATATAATATCAAAAGGCTGTCCAAAAAATATGGACAGCCTTTTTAGTTATCATGTCATAATCACATGAACCCTCCGAAACCACCGCCTGGGCCATGATGATGACCACCTCCATTAGGAGGAGGTGTGCCTCTAAAACGAGGATTATGAAAGTCAGGACGATTCATTCCACGCATCTGCTGGCGTGAATCCTTATTTCCAAAGACATTCAGCCGATAGATAACGTGCAGCATAGCATAACTGTTAATGCTGTTATATTGTGTATCACTTCTCATCATCGCATTGATCGTTCGACTAAGATTACTCTCATTATGCAGGATATCATAGAACTGCAAAGTTACTGTCAAAGGGCTTCCCGCCAGAAAACTCTGCCCAATCTGAGCATTCCATATCAGTTCATTCGTATTCATGGAAGCATCGCTATACCCTCTTCGACTATTTTCATGAATATCCGAAGCGATGTTCATTCCCCATGGCAGAGTTATATTGACAGATGCTCCATAAGCAAATTGCCAGGTATCCATATTGCTCTGCTTCTGAAGTTCATTACGGGCATGGGTATAATTAAGAGAACCATCAGGACCAATCTCCAACCAACTGTTGCGGAAATCCCCTCCCAGACGTTCACCAATAGTAAATGTACGCGTAGTATTCTTTTGAGAATCACTGCTCTTGTCCAGGCTTAAATAACTTACATAGTGATTATAATTAAGGTTAGTAAATGTATTTACACTGAAATATCCTGCTGTATCAATAGCCGTATTGAACATAAAAGCACCCATCGTACTCCAATTACCATTAATATTTTCCGGTTTGGTAGTACGACCGCCAGTAGTCTCATCATACGTCACTTTATTACTGATACTGTTACTCGTTGTCGAATAATTTAAGAAAGTCATTAATGCCCGTTGGTGCTTCTGGGCATAATTATTGTAGAAAAACCGAAGTGTATTTGTAAATGAAGGTTTCAGACCAGGATTACCTTTCGAGATATTCAACGGATCACTGTCATCGGTAATGTCAAGGAGTTGAGACATAGAAGGTTGTGTAGAAGTTCCCCTGTAGTTAATCCGCAAATAACTGATTGGAGAGAACTTATAACGGAAATCAAGTGTCGGAGAAATATTAGTTACTGTACGAGTCGTATCCACACTCACACCCATATAATTCTGCTTATACTTCGTCTT
The DNA here is from genome assembly GCA_036768895.1 of Prevotella sp. Classification (GTDB taxonomy): domain Bacteria; phylum Bacteroidota; class Bacteroidia; order Bacteroidales; family Bacteroidaceae; genus Prevotella. The sequence goes on from DAIPMC010000008.1 coordinate 34,327, forward strand.
CTGTGGTTGCATCATTACACCCGCATTCAATTGGTATTTACTATGGATCAACCGAAGCATCAACTGAAAATTATGGATATAGTTCTGATATACGGAATAACGGCTCAAATCCTTGTCCAAATAAGTATCCAGCGGATTCGGCAACAGATCAAGATAACTATTCCAGCCACGATAAACTGGTTTTATATTAGAAAAAAGATCATTTTCCAGATGACTGAAATCGTATGTAGAACGATCACTACGAGAATAATTATAGGTAAACTGATAACTGAATTGTAAGAAAGCCGCCTTGGCTATCGGCTCACTATATGTACCCTGCAAACTATAGCTCCGGTTCTTTGTCGGCATCAGATTATACCGATTAGTCTGGTAAGTTGAATCCAGACCAAGAGCCGTCTTCATCATATAAAGATGTACTGCATTATTTGTCAGACTCTTGGAGTCACTCTTACCAACACTTCCGTCAACCCGCAACGTAAAATTGCGACCCTTGCTATTCAACTTCCGATTATATTGTAACATACCCGAAAGATTTTTGGAATCACTATAAGATATGCCATTGTTGTCCTGTGTGTTTACCATCAAACTATCCTTAGCCAGTTTTTTGATATCTTCCGCAGAAAGCGGGTCTGTCACATATTGATAAGGATCTTTATTATAAGAAGCAGAAGAGGAAGATGACCGGCTGTCATTCGTAGAATAGGTAAAGGAAGGGCGAAACATAATATCCGTCATCGTATCAGGGTTCCATTCCAGTCTTGCCCTACCGTTCCAACTATTTGAACGAGTATAGTTTTGGTTAAGAGAATTAGAAAAAGCCCCTGTTCTACTGACAAAATTTTCACTGGAAGTATTCGTTCTGACATTACCGTCAGAATGATTCCAACGCAAACTGGCATCAATAGCAATCTTGTTTTTTATCTCGTAATTATAATTACCACCTATCATTTTCGTGGAATTCAGTCCCTGTTGTCCACCTCCGAAGAAGCCACGTCCGCCACCAGGGAATCCCATGTCATTTACATTATTGGCATTGGAAAAAAGCATAAACCTGCTCTTCGAATTAAAGTAAGCTCCCATAATTCTTCCCGCATAACGATCATGTGTACCGTATGAAAGGTCGACATTGGAAAACATACCCTGATGCATTCCTTTCTTTAATCCGAAATCCAGCACAGTCTGTTCATTTCCGTCATCTATACCTGTAACCCTGGCCAGATCACTCTTTTCATCATAAGTTTTAATTTTATCCACTATGGAAGTCGGAAGATTCTTCAGTGCCGTTTTAGTATCGCCCGTCATGAATTCTTTTCCGTCAACGAGAATTTTCTTTACGGTTTTCCCATTAATCGTGATTGTTCCATCATCGCTGATCTGCGCTCCGGGAAGTTTTTTGACAAGTTCCTCAACTA
>DAIPMC010000008.1:35748-39696 GCA_036768895.1 Prevotella sp.
CCTTCCGGTGTACGATAAGCCGCAGAATTATAGACAAAGGTGTCCGCCTTAACCACCACCTGAGCTGCATGCCCGATAACTGTAGCTTCCTTCAGCATGATTGCGTCAACACTAAGAAGGATCTTCCCCATCGCAAGATTTTTACTGTCTTGAATGACGATCCTCTTAATACTTGGACGATACCCGATACAGGAAATCTTTAGCAGATACTTACCATCCTGTGGCACAGTCAGATGGAAAAGTCCCTTCTCATTTGAAAGGGCACCACCGACATACGTACTGTCCATTTTCAACAATTGAACCGTTGCTTGTTCCACAGGATTCCTGGAACTTCGGTCCTCAATCAAGCCGGAAATCAACCGGTCTTGTGCAAAAGAAGTGACCGACAAGCTGATCAGAAACAGCAGGAGAAATAATCTTCTCATTAGTCAATAATTTTAATAATTACTTTTTTATCGTTACTATCCTTAGACGTTGGTTTACTCAACTCGTTTAATTGAAACCTTAAAAAATAATCATCTTTTTATTGATTTTTCGCTAAAATTATCTATATTTGCCATTACAAAAGTTTACTTTAATCCTAATTATGGAACAGAAAATCATACTATCACAGCATTTTAAAATAGAACTTGCAACTGTTATTTCGGAATGTGAGCACGACAAGATATTTGTATTGACAGACGAAACGACAAAAGAAAAATGCTGGCCTCAGATCAAGCCGCTCCTTAGTCTGAAGCATGCTCAGACTATTACCATCGGTGTATCTGATACCCACAAGAACCTTGCTACTCTTGTAAAAGTATGGAAGGCATTAGGAGATAAGGGGGCTACCAGACACTCACTTCTTATCAACCTTGGCGGAGGCATGGTCACTGACTTGGGCGGGTTCGCAGCTTCGACCTTTAAAAGAGGATTAAACTTTATCAATATCCCAACCACACTGCTGGCTATGGTGGACGCCTCTGTAGGCGGTAAAACTGGCATCAATTTTAACGGATTCAAGAATGAAATCGGAGTATTCAATGATTCCAGATTTGTCATACTGGACACCTGTTTTCTGAAGACACTTGATGAATCAAATATCCGAAGCGGTTACGGAGAAATGCTGAAACATGGATTAATCTCCGATGAAAGCATGTGGGTCGAACTCCTGAAGTTTGATCTGACACATCCAAACTTGAAAAAACTTCAATCCATGTTAGCTGACTCAATAAGGGTCAAAGAACGTATTGTCAAAAACGATCCGTATGAAAAAGGAATCCGAAAAGCACTTAACTTCGGTCATACCTTCGGTCATGCCTTTGAGTCGTGGAGTCTGAAGCGCAAACCTATTCTTCACGGCTATGCTGTAGCCTATGGATTAATCTGCGAGCTCTATCTAAGTTGTTTGAGAATGCACTTTCCTACTGAGAAAATGCATCAAACCGTCAGTTTCATCAGGGATTACTATGGCACTCTCCCTATTACATGTGCAGATTATCCTGAATTAATCCAAATGATGCATCATGATAAGAAGAATTTAGGTAATGATATTAATGTAACTCTACTTGGAGATATCGGCGACATCCATATCAACCAGACTATCAGCGAAGAAGAAATCAAGGAGGTCCTGGACTTTTTCAGAGAAGGATAAGGGTAACCTGAACATCTGCTTTGAGACTAAATCGTTTAATTATTTTCGAGCTCCTGTCAAAGCTATTCTTTCTGCCTCAGCTCGCGCCGGTTTACCTGTTCCGGTAAGAGGGATACGATTCACATGAAGGTATAATCGGGGTTGCCAGTAACGAGGCAGGATACGTTCACAACAAGTCTTCACAGCATGTAAATCAGACTGTTCTGTTAAAAGAACTACAATCTCACCAAATTTTTTATTAGGACGTTTCGTGATAAGATAAGGAAGATCAAGGACAGACTTCAATATTTTCTCCACCTCCTCTATCTGGATCTTTATTCCACCACTGTCTATGACATTATCCTTTCTGCCAAGGATACGAAACTGCGTGCGTCTATCCTTTCCATCCAGAGATATGGAACGGAATTGCACACGGTCATTAGTGACTAATTTTCCCTCATGCACCAGTGGAGCATCAATAACAAGACATCCATCAGCATTTCTACTGACTTCAACACTCTCAAAAGGCGTATACCATTCACTGGCCTCAGGCCCGTTTAACCGGCGGAGGGCAATATGTGACAATGTTTCCGTCATGCCGTATGTACTCCAAACTGCATTAGGAAAATCCGCTAACTGTTTCTCTAAAGCATCATCAATACTTCCCCCTCCGATAATAAGATGCTTAACCTGACGAAGGATTGCTGCTTCTTCGGGAACCTGAAGGGAATCATAAACTTGTAAAGGTACCATAGCTGCAAAAACCGGAGCAATACAAGAGGACTTTTGTAATGAATGGACAGGCACTTTCCGGAGAGAAGACTTCAGAAGGGGCAAACCTTCACCAAAAGATGAGGACGAATTTCTCTGAATGTGAAAAGATTCATCATGTGGGGCAGTAGAGCTTTGCCATACCGTATAGTCACCTCGTAACAGAGCAGCAAGAGGATGTCCACAAGGAATAACACTCATCAGTTTCAAATTTCTCTCTATGCTTCTCACTACGACCATCTTCCCGGCAATATAATCAAGTTTCATACAGAGCAAAGCTGTATCACCAGGTTGAAGTCCGAGAAAATCACAAGTGATACGGGCACTATTCAACATCTTCATTTTCGACACCCACATCGGCTTCGGTTTTCCTGTAGAACCACTGGTATGAACCAGAAGTTGCGGGCAGGTCTTATTCCAATCAACTAAAAATTCCCCTACAGTCATTATCCAATTCTATTCTCTGATCTCATCTCAAAAAACCAATACTATATATCATTCTCTTTTATACCAGAGTTGATCACCTTCTACTTTCAAAGGCATCAGGATATTATCGGTAAAGAGCAAACCTGTACCGAGTCCTTGCGGGAAGGTGATGTGAGGGCCGTAGATATGTGCTGCAAAATGCGAAACCGCATTCAGTCCGACATTACTCTCCAACGCTGAAGTAATCCAACTCCCGATGTGACGCTGCCGAGCCATATCTATCCACTCTTTGCAACCCGCCATTCCACCATGGAGACTAGGTTTCAAAACCAGATAAGCGGGACGGACCGTATCCAGAAGCTCTTCCTTCATTCCTTTCATGTTCACTCCGATCAACTCTTCATCAAGAGCAATAGGAAGTGGTGATTCCTTGCATAGACGCGCCATTTCTTTCCACTGATGCTGCCTGATAGGTTGTTCTATCGAATGAATATCGTATTCGGCAAGCTGTTCCATACGCTGCAAGGCATTCCCAGGAGTAAAACCACCATTAGCATCCACACGCAATTCTACATCTGACTTCGAAAAACGTTCCCTTATATGCTTGACTAACTCCAGTTCATGATCAAAATCAATGGCCCCAATCTTCAGTTTTACGCAGCGAAAGCCCTGATCCAATTTCTTCTCAAGCCGTTTGAGCATCTCTTCGAAAGTTCCCATCCATACCAGGCCATTGATAGGAACACCTTCTTCTCCACGGGAAAAAGGTGTATCGAAAAGGGCTGTAGATCCACCCGCCTGAAATTGTGCGAAGGCTGTCTCAAGACCAAAAAGGATAGACGGATAGGGACGTAACATCTCGAATGGAATCTTACCCAACTGCTCCACCATCATACAGATATGTTGCAAGGTACGTTCATATTGCGGACTAGCATCACAAGACAAGTCTGGCAATGTAGCACATTCTCCTACTCCTTTCACTCCCGGACAATTATCAGAAGTAAGCGTGAGAAAGTAACTTTTGCGTACCGTATATACACCGCGTGAGGTTCCCGCCGGTTGCTTAAAATGGAACGTCCGTTCTGAAATTTGAATATGATACATCACACTGTCACAATTTTTCCCGGAGCCCACATTAT
>DAIPMC010000104.1:0-6676 GCA_036768895.1 Prevotella sp.
ATGATGGCACCACCTATGCCTAAGGCCGTTCCTACTGATGACAAAGCATCACTGCGATGATGCCAGGCATTGGCTACTAAAGCTTCAGAATTAACTTTCCTTCCTGTAGCAGCCGTAAAGCGATAACACCATTCTTTAACGGCAACACTGACAAGAGCAGCTATAAGAGCTACGATACCGGGTTGTTTAAGAGGTACGCCATTGAAGGCTTTCCATGTTTTGGTCACTCCATTGAAACAAATCATCAGACCAACTCCTAAAAGGGCAATGCCTATAATTGCCGAAGCAAGAGTTTCATATTTTCCATGACCATAATCATGACCTTTATCTTTTGGTTTATTGCTTAGTTTGACAAATATGAAGACAATGGCATCTGTGATGAAATCTGCCAGGGAGTGGAAGGCATCAGCAATCATAGCAGCAGAATGTCCTAGAATTCCGGCTACAAACTTGAATACCATAAGGAAGATGTCTACTCCGCTTCCCTCCAGGGTCACCTTATAGATCTCATGCTCCCGTTTCTGCTCCTGAACGTTATTTTTCTCTTCTACATTCTGAATCATACATATATGATCCCTCCTTTTCCTTATATAAAATTAGTCCAACAACGTTCTTCCGTTTCTGGAAGACCGTTTTGAGCCTGCTCTTTAGCAATAGCCTTGATGAGAAAAGCCATGTTGCGACCCAGCACACGCATGGTCTGGAGTCCTTCGTAATCCTTTTCTACTTCCTCTACCGTATTACCATGTACTTCATTCCAATACTGGCTGGATACCACCGGCATTTCTGTCATAGTAAAATACTTGTTGAGCATATCAATGGAAGCTATGGATCCGGCCCTGCGACAAGAAGCAACAGCAGTACCTACCTTCATCCGTTTGCTGAACTTAGTGCTCTTAAACAGGCGATCCATAAAAGATTTAAGGGTTCCCGTCGGTGAAGCGTAATAAACAGGTGTACCGACTACGATACCGTCTGCTGCTTCAAACTTGGGTGCAACCTCATTGACGATATCATCAAAAACACACTTGCCTGTTGAATTACATTTGTTGCAAGCAATACATCCATGGATCATCTTCTGACCAACATGGTCCATCTCTGTGTCAATACCATTTTTATTTAAAGTAACTTCTATCTCATGAAGTGCGCGCCATGTGCAACCTTTCTGATGAGGGCTGCCATTGAATAATAATACTTTCATATTTTTGTTTTAAAGGTATGTTCGTGAGCGATTAAGAATAGCAAAGTTAGTGAATTTATTTGATTACCAAAATAAAATACTGAGAAAAACTTTAAATGGATAATCAGTTAATCCATATCAATCCAGAAACTTAAGAAGAATCTGAAAAGCAATATTTTAACTTACTTCAGATTCCTTTATTTACAGGATATCCGACAATATCAGTCCTACACCGCATAAAGGTCTGCAAAATTGCAGATACAAAGAAAATTCAGTATATTTGCAAGGTCATCTTATTTATTCATTAAAGACAAATACATGAGATATTTAATTCTTTCAGACATTCATGGATGTTTGCCTACTTTGCAGAAAGCACTAAATTTTTACAAGGAACAACGCTGTGACATGCTTTGCATATTGGGTGATATTCTCAATTACGGTCCACGCAACAGGCTTCCGGATGGTCTGAATCCAAAAGGCATTGCAGATACGCTCAATGATATGACAGATGAGATAATAGCCGTAAGGGGGAATTGTGACTCAGAGGTAGATCAGATGCTGCTCCAATTTCCGATTATGCAACCTTATCTACTTCTCGTAGACGAAGGAAAGAAGTTACTGCTCACTCATGGTCATATCTATGACAAAACCCATCTCCCACCCGGACATTTCGATGCTGTATTTTATGGGCACACTCACTATTGGGAACTGACAGCCGGCAAACCGGAAGAAGGGATGAATCCGGCCATACCTGTAATCTGTAACACCGGTTCCATCACTTTTCCCAAAGGAGGGAACCCACAGACATTTGCGATCTATGAGGGTGGAAAGATCACTATTTATACTTTAAATGGTGAACCGCTCAAATCTCTTCAAATCTAACCAATATGAAGATCAGAAAAGGAAAAAGTGCAGAAAAAGATATTATCGCATCCCTGATTATGGAAGCAATGGATGCTGACTGCTGCCAACATCTGGCCGGTCCGGAACATTCATTGCAAGAATTTCATCAACTTATAAGCCTGTTGGTTGCTGAAGAAGAAAACCTGTACAGTTACCGGAATACACTTGTGGCAGTAGATGATGAAGGTCAAGTCATAGGAGCCTGTATATCCTACGACGGAGCCGATTTCAGACGACTTCGGATTCCTTTTATAAAACTCTCAAAGACCTATCTGGGAATGGACCACAGTGAGATGAAGGAAGAAACACAGGCTGGTGAACTATATGTGGACAGCCTGTGTGTGACAAAAAGATTCCGCCATCAAGGTGTTGCAACTGCTCTACTGAAGGCAACTGAGGAAAAGGCCTGTCGGTCAGGAATAAAATATGTTGGACTGCTCGTAGACAAAGGTAACCCAAAAGCAGAGAAGTTGTATCACACACTGGGTTTCCGATATGTGGAAGACACATCCTGGGCGGGGCATCCTATGAAACATCTGATCAAGTCGGTAGCGGGACCCACAGCCAGGATTTGAAACAGGTCCGCCAGTTGTATAGTCCATACCAGTTTGTTGTCGGAAGTTGATTTCTATTATCATAACATCCTCTATCATTTTATAGTTCCTATCCTCAGATTAAATACAAATTTGTTATACAAAGTTTCGTTTCTCTTGCCCAAATGAGAACAGGATTTTGTCATTCTGATAAAATTCTGTTACTTTGCATCGGAACAGAAAACAGACAATGACTACAATTCTGACCATAACAGGTTCTGACAGCACCGGAGGTTCTGGTGTACAGGCAGATATCAAAACCATATCGGCTCTCGGAGGATATGCCTTATCGGCAATTACGTCCATCACGATTCAGAACACGCTGGGTATCCAGGCTTTCTATGATATTCCTGCTGAAACCGTCAAAGGACAGATGGAGGCAATCATCAATGATATGCAACCGGATGTTGTAAAGATAGGTATGATTCGGAATATCAGTACATTACAGGCAATAGTTGGAGAACTCATTCAATATAGGCCCCAATATATCCTCTACGATCCGATCGTCTATTCGAGCAATGGAGACCAACTCATGTCGAATGATGTCATCTTGCAGATCCGTCACTTATTACTCCCCCTCTGTTCTATTGTCATCATGCGCAAGAATGAGTCAGAACTTATCCTGGGCAAAAACAGTTCGGTACATGTGCTGTATCTTGATGATCATCAGATACATGGACAGACAAATGCTTTTTCATCAGCTATAGCAGTCTATCTGAGCAGGGGACTTTCCGAAGAAGAGGCTGTATGTGAAGCTCGTGACTACATCAATCTGCAGGTTTCACGTGCTCAGGGCCCCCAAAGCAGAAGTACAGAACTTTACAATGAATTTGTAGACACGGTAGCCAGACATTTCCAAACAAACAGTGATGTGGCCTTCTATGCCAACTGCCTCAATGTAAGCAGTCGGTATCTGGCACAGGTTACTCATCGGATATCAGGGAAATCTCCAAAGAACATTATTGATAAAACGGTTACGGATGCAATAGAGATGGAATTGAAAACAACCCGCAAAACCATTCAGGAAATAGCCTATGATTTTCATTTTCTCTCACAAGCTCATTTCACCAAGTTTTTCAAGAAACAAACGGGACTGACTCCGGTAGCTTATAGAAAAGCGCATTGAACATACTCGAGACATATCTTTAATAGATAAAAATAAATAACTAATGAAAGAAGATAGACAAACTTTAAACCGCAATTTGGCACAGATGCTGAAGGGCGGAGTAATTATGGATGTAACAACACCTGAACAAGCTAAAATAGCTGAAAAAGCAGGAGCTTGCGCAGTAATGGCTTTGGAAAGAATTCCCGCGGATATCCGTGCTGCCGGTGGTGTAGCCCGTATGAGTGATCCCAAAATGATAAAAGACATTCAAAAAGCAGTGTCTATTCCTGTTATGGCTAAATGTCGTATAGGCCATATTGCAGAAGCACAGATCCTGCAGGCTATTGACATCGACTATATAGATGAGAGTGAGGTACTTTCTCCGGCAGATGATGTTTATCATATTGACAAGACCAAGTTTAATGTTCCTTTTGTCTGCGGTGCAAGAAATCTGAGTGAAGCACTACGCCGTATCGCTGAAGGTGCCACGATGATCAGAACAAAGGGAGAACCTGGGACAGGTGATGTCGTTCAGGCTGTAAAGCATATACGTATCATGCAAAGTGAGATCAGACGCTTGTCCTCTATGCAGGAAGATGAACTCTATGAGACTGCCAAAGATTTACAGGCCCCCTATTCTCTTGTGAAATATGTCCACGACCACAAGAAATTGCCGGTAGTCAATTTTGCAGCAGGTGGTGTTGCTACTCCTGCCGATGCAGCGTTGATGATGGAACTTGGTGCAGAAGGTGTATTTGTAGGAAGCGGTATCTTCAAAAGTGGTAATCCTGCTAAACGTGCTGCTGCTATCGTTCAGGCTGTAACCAACTATAACGACCCGAAGAAACTGGCCGAACTTTCTGAGGACCTTGGTGAGGCAATGGTTGGGATTAACGAAGAGGAGATATCTGTCTTAATGGCTGAAAGAGGGAAATAACAAATGAAGATTGCAGTGTTGGCCCTTCAAGGAGCATTCATCGAGCATGAGAAAATGTTGCAAGGACTTGGTGTCGAGACGTTTGAAATCAGGCAGTTGCACGATTGGCAACAGCAAAAGGATGCATTAATCATCCCGGGAGGAGAAAGTACGACACAACTCAAACTCCTCAAGGACCTTAATCTCCTGAAACCCATAAAGGACTCGATAGAAGACGGTCTCCCGGTCTTCGGTACGTGTGCCGGTTTGATTCTACTGGCTAAGAAAGTCATAGGAGAAGATTTTGACAGGATTTCCACGATGGACATTACCGTATGCCGCAACGCCTATGGCCGTCAGACAGGAAGTTTTTATACGGAGGCTCCTATTAAGAATATCGGCAATAAGATTCCGATGACCTTTATCCGTGCACCCTATATCAAGTCTGTTGCAGAAAACACAGAGGTACTTGCTACAGTAGAAGGACATATTGTCGCTGCGCGTGAAGACAATCAATTTGTAACAGCTTTTCATCCAGAACTGAACCAGGATCCGACAATACACAAGTTTTTCATTGAGCAAGTCTGCAAGAAGATGAAGGTCTGAAATATTGCCTGAAAGTCAATTCTCGTCCAATCCTATCTGAAAGAAAAAGACGGGAAAAGAATAACAAAAAACGGAATGCACATCAATGCATTCCGTTTTTAAATTGATCAGGAAAGGATCAGCTTGCGATAGCACCACCTTCCATATCAAGCAATTCATTTGTAATGGCTTGCTGACGACTTTTATTATATTGCAAATTCAAATCATGAAGTATCTCATCAGCATTATCCGTAGCAGTCTGCATAGCAACCATGCGGGCAGCATGCTCACTGGCAACACTATCCAATAATGCTGTATAGATCATCAGATGCAATTGTTTCGGAACTAAAGTCTGAAGGACAGTCCTCAAGTCCGGTTCGATAATGAAGTCATCATACAATTTCGTAATCTGACCGTTTGCTTTTCGCTCAGCATCTCCTTTTTTCCTCAGATATTCCTGTACATGTGCAGAAGTCTGATTAGAAGACAAATCACGATCATTATCTATACCGATAGTTTCTGTTGAGAGATCTATGGGCAAAAACACCTTACGTGTAAGAACCTGACGACCGGCACTCTTAAAGTGATGGTAAATGATTTCCACCTTATCAAAATCACCCTTCAAAAACTTTAGTGCAGCGTCCCGACCTAGCTCAAGGCTCTGCTGTGCATTGGGTTTATCAATAAGATCCTGATAGTCACCCATCGACTGAAGTCCAGCCTTCTTAACAGCCTCTGAGACCTTTTGTCCTATAGGGTAGATAAGTACTTCTATGCCTTTAGCCTTATATTCCTCTACTGCCGTCAACATCATTTTGATGGCGTTCGCATTAAAGCCTCCACACAAAGAATTGTTGGAACTAAAAACAATCAACGCAACCTTCTTCACTTCACGCTTTGCCTGGAACACACTCTCAGGTTCAGGCATTGAAACCAGAAAACTCTTTAAGATGTGTTCAAGCAAATTCTCATAAGGCAACATATTCTGAATAGCTACCTGAGCATGATGAAGTTTTGAAGACGCCACCATCTTCATGGCACTCGTAATCTTACGAGTACTTTTCACACTGGCGATACGAGTCTTTATCTCTTTTAATGAAGGCATGGGCTATTATGCTTTAACTTTAAACTGACCGGCCACATTAGCCATTACATCCTCAATGGTCTTCGTATCTTCATCTGTCAGCTTTCCGCTACCCAGAGTGTCCAGAACATTCTGGTGTTGTGAACGCATCGCATCAAGGAACTGAGTCTCACAGTTACGAACTTTATCGACTGGTACATCATGCAACAGACCGTGTACACCGGAATACAATATGGCAATCTGCTCACCTACTGACATAGGACGATATTGTGGTTGAATCAATAATTGATTGATCTTTCGGCCACGG
>DAIPMC010000104.1:6758-7196 GCA_036768895.1 Prevotella sp.
GCCATATCAATCTTCAATGTACCTGCCACTTTCTTCATACTCTTAATCTGAGCAGATCCACCGACACGAGATACAGAAATACCAACATCAATAGCCGGACGGAAACCTTGGTTGAACAGATTACTCACCAAATAAATCTGACCATCGGTAATGGAGATTACATTAGTAGGAATATAGGCAGCGACATCACCTTCCTGTGTTTCAATGATAGGTAATGCTGTAAGAGAACCACCACCTTTTACATGTCCTTTCATAGATGACGGCAGGTCATTCATTGTCTCGGCAATCTCCTGCTGGTCATTGATTCGGGCAGCACGCTCCAAAAGTCTGGAATGAAGGTAGAAAATATCTCCCGGATAAGCCTCACGCCCAGAAGGACGACGAAGAATCAAGGAAATTTCCCGGTAGGCAACAGCCTGTTTACTCAAGTCATCATAG
>DAIPMC010000105.1:0-7119 GCA_036768895.1 Prevotella sp.
TGGCAAGCCCATCGGTAGAATTAAATACGCACTAAATTAATTCCGCCAACGGGTTATCATAATAAGTTAATGTGTTCCATTGTAAGGATATCATTTCCTGTGATTGAGTTGAAGAGAACTACTGAATTAAGTCACAATCATAAACACTTGATTTTCATGATAATAGTCCATTGTGACCAAAATAGTGCATAATGGTATACCATAATGCACTATTTCGGTATACCATTATGCACCATTTCGCCACCCCATAATGCACCATTTGGTCAGCCTGCCATACTGGCGTTTTTATCTGGATCATAGTCATTAATCACCTGGATGGTGCATACGGCTCTGCTGGATGGTGCATAGCGTTTCGCTCTATGGTGCATAGCGCAGAGCGCTATGCACCATAGAGCGAAACAATGAATATATCGTTAAGAATCAGACGTCAGAGATCTTTGATGCCTTAAAGCGCAAGCAGACATAATCAGCATACCAGTTGTCATTTTTGTGTTTTCCAATGACCATACAAACAGCATCACAGTGTAACTTATTATTCCTGTATGATAAAATTTTGTATATTTGCCAATATATAAAAGAAAAAAGATGGAATTAATCTTAAAAATCACATGTATACTGCTACTTATTTGTAGTTGTAGTCAATTAGACGACAATAATTATTCCGACAATAAAAGGGTCTCTTTAATCTGTGATACGACTTGGATGGGGGAATCTATAAAATTAGAGAACGGAGACATGAACACCTGTTTATATGATTTCTCAAGGAATGGCACCTATGTATGCACTATAGTAACTTTCAATGGAACAGAATATAATATCTCCAAACAAAATGGAAGATGGACATTTTACGACAAAAACTTTAATGTCATCTTTTGGGGAGGAAATTCATTCTGGGATATCATAAAGTTGACTTCTCAAGAATTTATTGTGTATGACAGAATCGGGGAGTATGGTAAAGAAGATATGACAAGGTCCAAATATGCGTTATCCCCTATTACACCGGAATATATAAAATTACTTGGTAAATAAAAGGGGGAAGAAAAGAACAGATCAGATACTGCTAAAAGCAAAACGGAGAAAAAATTCTATATTAGAATATTTTCTCCGTTATTTTCAATTTGTGGAGCTGGCGGGATTCGAACCCGCGTCCGAACAAGGAAACCATACGCTTTCTACATGCTTATTCCTGCCTTAATTTTCGTGCTGCAGCAAGACCTGGACCACCAACTACAGCCTTATCCTCAAAAGTTTCATTCCGCCAGCGAGGCCTGACAAAACTATTTCCGATTTACCTGCACCGCTTGATCAAGAAGATTCGGAACAACATCCCTTGAGCGATGTCTCGTCCCATCACCTAGTAACGGGATTGAGCCAAAATCTACTATACTTCGATTAGGCAGCGAGAGCGTAATTGTTTTCGCCAATTAAATTTTTGTTCACTCAGATTCAGGAGCTAGCCAACGAGGCTCCGCATGCTTACATACCATCCCGACTTGCCGTCAAATCCAAAACAGCCCCAAAGATAGCGATGCAAATATAAGGCCAAAAACTGAATTAGCAAAATATTTTCAGTTTATTTCTACATTTTTCTCCTATTTTCTCCATATAGCAAGTGCAGGCTGAGCCCTCTTTCCCATCCGTTCAGGTACGTAAAGTTGTGCAGATTATCGTAAAATTTCATCAGTCCTTCTCATTCTATTTCTGTATGATAGGGATTTTCCCTACTCTTTTAGGGAAAAACCTTGTTTAAAGTCTCTATTTTAATATAGCTTTGCAATAGGAAAGAGGAATATGGAATATTAAAAGCATATCATTATGAAAAAGATAATTATAGCACTTATAGCACTTTTCACCTTTACAGGTACAGTAAGCGCAATGAGTTACGAGCAAGCCAGAGATCAGGCTCTCTTCCTTACAGATAAGATGGCCTATGAGTTGAATCTGACTGATGAACAGTACCAGGCAGCTTATGAGGTTAACCTGGACTATCTGATCAATATTGATAATTACGATGATGTCTATGGTTCTTACTGGAGACAGCGGAATATGGATTTGAGTTATATTCTGTTAAGCTGGCAATACAATAATTACCTCAACGACCTCTACTTCTACCGCCCACTTTACTGGGACGGTGATTACTGGCACTTCAGGATCTACGCCCGTTATCCACAACGTAACTACTATTATTTCGGAGCTCCGACATTCATCGTCAATTACCAAGGCGGACACAGTTGGAGAAGCAATGGCGGCAGGAGTTGGTATCGTGGACAAGACTTCGGAAGGCGCAACTACAACAGAAATGAAGTTGGAATGAGGGATGCTTTCAACCGGGGAGACTTCGGGCAAGGGCGTGTTTTCGGCAACTTGAATACGAGAAATGCAGGATTCCAGAACAACAATTCATTCGATCCGATAGATCAGGATCAAAAAGATCGCTCCAATCACAATGGGATATTCGGCAGACAGAGCAGTACACGCACGACGGTCAAGCGCAATAGTAACAGTGTATTCGGAAGTGGCCGTTCTTTCCCTCAAAACACATCTGTCCCGAACCAGACATTCTCACCAAGGTCTAATTCCGATAACAATTCTACCTTCGGTTCTTCCCGTTCGCGTACAAACACATCTCCCAACCGTTCATCTTTCGGAAACGGCAACTTCGGAGGCTCACGGGGGAACTCAAGAGGTTCAGGAGAAAGTTCACACGGTAACTTCGGCGGGCATCACTAAACAAGAAATCAAGTAAAATAACAAAATAATAGCATTTTTAGTTTTCAGGACAAATTAGAGAATTATAAAGATTGAGCAGCGGGACGACCGGGAGGTTGCTCCGCTGTTATTTTTACAGGAAAATCTATAAACAACTCCGATAACTGTTGCCTGTCAAGTGCATAAAAAGACTATCAGAGTTTGAAAACCCGGACTTCAGCATTCCCCATCTTAGGAATTTCATTCATCGGTTTTTTATAGTAGACACTATGAATAGCCTTATTGATGATTCCATGTCCAACCGCTAAAACCGTTTGATCCGGATAGGTCACTTTCAACCAGGTCAGGAAATTCCGGGCTCGGGATTTCATCTTTTCCAAAGATTCAATATCATCAGGCCATTCCTTGTCCCATTTCAGATCAGGAATGAATTTATCCGTAAAACTCCCCCAATCACGTTCACGCAATAGAGGAGTGGTGACAATATCAGTTACGCCATGAGGCTCAGCAATGATTCTGCAAGTATCTACCGCACGTTTCAGATCACTTGAGACAAAAACGTCTATCGATTCATGGAGCAGTTGGTCACGTGTTTCTTCAGCCTGCCGTATTCCTTTCTCATTTAACTGTCCTTGCCGCTGTCCCTGTAAGATCTGTGCAGCATTCGCCACCGTTTCACCATGGCGAACCAAATACAATGTTGTCATTTAGTTTAAATTTACGTGCAAAATTAATAAAAAAGCGAGAAAGGGAGAACGAAGCACAAAGTTTTTAGTAAATTTGCAAGAAATTAGAATACAAACGATGTATATCTTAAGGCAAATCAGAATCATCTGATTTACTCAGTCAACATAAAAGATTTATGAAAGTATTACAAAGCCATTTTTTCAGAGCCATCGTAGCCATTATCGTAGGCATTTTATTAGTCAGATTCCGTGATCAGACAGTCACATGGATAACCATCATTATCGGAGTACTCTTTCTGATATCCGGAATTATCTCCATTGCCACCTATTATAGCACTAAGAAGCACGCATCAGATACGATTATCTATGGTGCCAACGGTGACCAACTGACCGGTCAGAAGCCCACCTTTCCGATAGTAGGATTGGGAAGCGTTGTATTAGGTATCATCCTGGCATTAATTCCAAACAACTTTGTCAATGCCCTGACCATAGTCTTTGCACTGATTCTGATTCTTGGAGCACTCAATCAGTTTCTTAATCTTGCCACAGTAAAGAAGTTTGCCAAGATAGGGGCAGCCTTCTGGATTTTTCCTTCCATCATTCTTCTGGTAGGTTTAATTGCACTGATCAAACCGTCAGTGATAGCCGCTGCTCCACTGATCGTTATCGGATGGTGTATGATCCTCTACGGAGTTGTAGAGGGCATCAATTCCTTTAAGGCAGCACGTTGCAAGAAAGCATTCACACAAGCCGCCCAGCACTATCATCCCCAAACGGACAGTTCTGAGAAGGCTGATGCAAGTAAAGCAAAAGATAAGAAAGAATGATCGGGCACTGATCCGATACACAAGACAAGTACAAAGGAGAGTTATTCTTTTTCAGACTTTTCTTCCAGGATCAGTCCCTCGATATATTTACATAGAATATCAATACCCTTGATATTCTCCCCACCCTCGGGGATAATCAGATCTGCATAACGCTTTGTAGGTTCTATGAATTGTTCATGCATCGGTTTCAATACTTTCAGATAGCGGTCAACCACCATAGACACCGTACGTCCCCGATCAATTGTATCCCGCTGGATATTCCGGATAAGCCGTTCATCAGAATCACAATCCACGTAAATCTTCAAGTCCATCATTTCGCGGAGCTTCTTGTTCAGCAAGGTCATGATACCCTCTATAATGATTACCCGTTTCGGCTCAACATGGATGGTTTCAGCAAGTCGGTTACATTGCAGATAAGAATAAGTAGGTTGCTCTACCGCACGGCCATGACGCAACTCGTTGATCTGCTTGATAAGCAGTTTCCAGTCAAAGGCATCCGGATGATCAAAATTGATTGCATGGCGCTCCTCATCCGTCATATCCGTGGTATCATTATAATAAGAATCCTGTGGTACCACTGCCACGTAGTTAGGAGGCAAGGCCGCAACGATCTTCTTCACTACCGTAGTTTTTCCACTGCCTGTACCACCGGCTATTCCTATTATTGTAATTTTATCAGACATTATCTATTCTTTTACATTAATTTCTATCCTCCTAAAGCAGATCATCGAACATCCTCTTGTAATAAACCGCCTTTTTCTCTACAGCCATCGGATAAGCACGGCTGCTGCTCGGCATCCGGTAAAGTCGAAGAGTTCTTCCTTCAAAAGAAAATTCCATATATTCCCCCATCTTCAAGTGCCTGGCATTGATACCATAGTGATCCGTAAATACCTTCGTGGCCAACTGCCCCGCTGTAAGCACGCCGCGACATTGAGGTAAGGAGCGGAGCAAGCCATCTAAATCTGTCGGTTCGACGATCTCGAGATCCTTGTCAGAAGCCGTACCTTTCATCCGGCGTATCCGCAATGCGGTATCAAAGATGGCGATATGATGCAACCTTAGAAAATCCTGTATTGCAGGAAGATCAAAACGCTTCTCGTCAGGAACGATGAAATGTTCCTTATCCTTGAAAAAGAGAATGCCGAAGATGCGCCACATGTCGTTTTGGAAATTAGGATAGTACCAAGGCATACACCAACGCTTAGGAGCAGGCGGAAAAGTCCCCAGCATCAACAGACGTGCACCTTCAGGCAGCCAAGGCTCAAAAGGATGCGACTCTATTTCCGGTTCTCCCGTTCCGTCCTCCTTGTTATCAATCTTCCCTGTACAGTTCATCACTCCTCCTTGAAATTTCATAGGATTCATCAGGTCCTGTATCAGTTGCTCTTCTCTTTCAGGAAATAAGCCACGACCGGGAAATGGTCACTATAGCCGTCCAGCCAAACACCACCTGCAGTTGTCCGTTTCGGTGTCCCTTTATAAGGTCCAGACTGCTGGACGAGATAATCACGTATAGCTATCTCATTTTTCCAGAATTTCAAAGTAGAATAGTCGCGCTGTCCTTTCTTGTTCAACAGGTTAGGTGTCATCACGATTTGATCGAAGAGGTCCCACGAGCCCTTATAACTCAGGGTTCCCTTTCCGTCTTTGGCCAGTATATTATACCAAGGATTGTACATTTCATCCGGTCCCACCTGATCTATTTCAGGCTTTGCGCCCAGGTATTTATACATACTGGCATTGGTAGGATCATCATTCATATCCCCCATTACGATTACCTTGCAGTCCGGGTCGTCTCTCAACAGAGAGTCCTTGATGACCTTCACCTGACGTCCTGCACTTTCACGGTAGAAACTGCCGGAGAAGCGGCTCGGCCAATGACAGACGATAACAGAAACATGCTCATCGGCCAGGACACCACTGATAGTCAGGAAGCCACGGGTCTTGAATGCACTGTCCTTAGCTAATTCCTGATGATATTGGATCAATTTGACATTTTTTATCGAGTAAAGAGCGGGATTATAAAGCAGCGCACAATCTATACCACGGCGGTCAGGCCCTTCTATATGGATATAGCGATAACCACGAGCCTTCAAAGGAGGTTGGGCAATCAGATCGTTGAGGACATTGTCATTTTCGACCTCAGCCATACCGATCATCGCACAACCTACGCCAGGAAGTACATCCGTACCTATATCTGCCAAAGCACGTGCCATGTTATGAATCTTATGCGTATACCGGAGTTTGTCCCAATGGGCGCTCCCATTTGGCAGGAATTCATAATCATTCTTACCCGCATCATGACAAGTATCGAAAAGATTTTCCTGATTATAGAACCCTACAGCATAACAGGCATACCTCTTCTGAGCAGAAATAGTCAGACTGACCTGCAACAAGACTACAAGAAACAATAGTTGCTTTTTCATATTTTCTTCTATATTATATTTTTTCAGATGATAAATACCTGATGAACAAATCATAATGTAAGACCATTATCATTACCCCCTGCTTTTTGGCAAAATATTACTTTATGAATAACAATTACCTTAATTATTGCATTGCAAATATCGTAATTTCTCCTGAATTACAAACATATTTCATGAAAATTTAATCGAAATTTCATGAAATATTAATGAAAAAAACTTTATTATTCAACATTTATTTCGTTACTTTGCAAATAAGATATAATTTTTATTAAACTACATTTCATGCACAATTACGTAAAAATTGCAGTAATCGCATTCTTTTTCTACAGTCCTATGCTTATGGCCCAAAATTCAAAAACGGACCAAAACACAGCAACGCCGATAGATGAAAATGCTTTCACCCTCACTGAAGCACAGTTAGGGGAAGATGATGACATGTCACAGAATGTAACCATCCTCGGCTCCAAT
>DAIPMC010000106.1:0-7015 GCA_036768895.1 Prevotella sp.
AGAATGTCCTAATGAAGTTCCCCTCAATAAATCAGGATGGAACATTAATGCCCAGCCTTGAGGTTGATGAGGTAGTCTGTTTTCAACGGTAAAGATCTGGTTTGGGGCAAGAAAGACTAAGGTTCCCTCCTGATAATCATAATAATTCCTGCCATATTTCAAATCACCACATTTCACATCTTTCAAGAAAACACTGTAAAATCCAAAACTGTGGGCAGATGGAATATCCTCTGTATATGTGATTTTAGAAAAATCAACAAGCGAAATCAACGGATGTAATGTTTCAACTCCTATTGATTTATTGTATTCTTCTATTGTTTTATAAACTCTAGCATTATCCATATACTATTCTTATTTTTGTTTTATGCAAAATTACTCTTTTCTAAGTAATAAACAATGAATTAAAAGAAATAACCGTAAAGTGTATACAATAATCCGTAATATGTTTCCTCATTAAAAATCAATCTACCTAAGACTGACCATAGCAAGAAATTTCAACTAAAAAATGATGACAATAAAAACACCTGATAATAAAAAGAAATACCACAACCATCAGAACGACAAAAAACCTGTTCTTGGATTTATCAAAAAAGACACTGTTAACACTAATTTATCAAGAAATTACCAGATTGTAGAATAAAAAGAGACAAAAAAATAAGATTTGTTATTCACGATAAAGTTCATGTATCATATTAATATCCTTTTTTACAAAAAAAATGATATATTTGTACCCTGATAAACATAAAAGACCTTCACAAAAATATAAGTTAACCATTTTGAACGAAAACTTTCTTATCGGAGAGCAACTAACACTACGATATTTTCATTAAAAAACATAAATCCATGAAACAAGTTATTAATAATGAAAGAAAGAGCAGTTACATCATTAAATGTTTCGCAACTTTTATTCTGACAGTACTTAGTTTACCTATTTCTGCTCAATCTTATCCTTACCAGAATCCTGCTCTATCCTCTCATGAAAGAGCTGTCGATTTATGCCATCGTCTTACTCTCCAGGAAAAGGCTTCACTCATGTGTGACGAATCACCAGCCATTCCCCGACTTGGAATAAAAAAGTTTTTCTGGTGGAGCGAAGCATTACATGGTGCAGCGAACATGGGTAATGTAACTGTATTTCCAGAACCAATAGCAATGGCAGCTTCTTTCAACGACCAACTGTTATATCAAGTATTCTCTGCCGTATCTGATGAGATGCGCGCGCAATATAACTTAAGAAAAAGCAAAGGAGAAGATGTCGAAAAATTTCACGGTCTTTCTGTCTGGACTCCAAATATAAACATATTCCGTGATCCAAGATGGGGACGGGGACAAGAAACCTACGGTGAAGATCCGTATCTCACATCCGTGATGGGTACAGCTGTTGTCCGCGGATTACAAGGCCCGGAAACTTCAAAATATCGCAAGTTGTTGGCCTGCGCCAAACACTTTGCAGTACACAGTGGACCAGAATGGAGCCGTCATACGGCAAACTTGAACAATATAAGTCCTCGTGACTTATGGGAAACTTACTTACCGGCTTTCAAGACACTGGTACAAGATGCGAAAGTACGTGAAGTAATGTGTGCCTATCAACGAATTGATGATGAACCTTGCTGTGGAAATAACAGATTGCTACAGCAAATACTCCGTAATGAATGGGGCTTTAAATATCTTGTAGTTTCCGACTGCGGTGCCATTTCTGACTTTTATGTAAGTCACAAAACATCGTCCGATGCAACTCATGCTGCAGCAAAAGGAGCTCTTTCCGGCACTGATGTCGAATGTGGATACAACTATGCATATAAAAAACTACCGGATGCTGTAAATCGGGGACTTATTCCGGAAAAGAATATTGACGAACATGTAGTCCGGCTTCTTGAAGGAAGATTTGAACTTGGGGAAATGGATGATCCATCACTTGTAAAATGGTCAAAGATTCCTGCATCTGTACTGAATTGTGAACAGCACAAAGAATTATCTCTGGACATGGCACGCCAGGCCATGGTTTTATTGCAGAACAAGAATAATATACTTCCTCTAAAAAAGAAAAAGAAAATAGCCGTTATCGGTCCGAATGCAGACAACCAGTCAATGATGTGGGGTAATTATAATGGAACTCCTAACCACACTGTTACTATTCTAGATGGAATCCTGTCAAAAACAGGAAAAAGAAATGTCACCTATTATCCCGGATGTGATCTCACCAACAAGATGATCGTGGAATCACTTCTGAATCAATGTTCGATAGACGGACATAAAGGTATAAGAGGAACCTTCTGGAATAATAAGGAACAACAAGGAAAGATTGCATCACAAGAATTCTATACGAATCCAATAGCCGTAACCACTGCCGGACAACATGTCTTTGCGAACGGAGTAAAAATGGAAGATTTCTCTGCAAAATACGAAACAACCTTTACTCCCAAACAATCAGAAGAAGCTGTGATCAAACTTGAAAGTTGTGGAGACTTTCAACTGCTCATCAATGGGAAAGAGATGGTTAAGATGCACACGTGGAGAACAACCCCGACCAGTACGGCATTTAAAGTTGAAAAAGGCCAACATTACAAGATTGAGGTAAATTATAAATATGTAAACACATGGGGGTCTAATATGAAACTAAATATTGGCATTGAAAGACCTATCAATTACTCGAACATCATTGCCAAGTTAAAAGGTATCAACACGGTTGTATTCGTAGGAGGCATATCCTCTCAACTTGAAGGGGAAGAAATGCCCGTTTCTATTCCGGGATTCAAAGGTGGCGACCGTACAAATATTGAATTACCTGACGTTCAAAGGAATTTCTTAAAATCACTAAAACAAGCAGGTAAAAAAGTGATATTCGTCGATTGCTCCGGTTCGGCCATCGCACTCACACCGGAGACCAAGAGTTGCGACGCAATCCTTCAGGCATGGTATTCAGGAGAACAGGGAGGTAATGCCGTTGCCGATGTGCTCTTTGGTGACGTCAATCCATCTGGGAAATTACCGATCACATTCTATCGCAATTCAGAGCAACTTCCGGATTTCACAAATTATTCAATGCAAGGCCGTACATACCGCTATATGAATGACCCTCTGTTTGCTTTCGGCTACGGACTGAGCTATACCAACTTTAAAATAGGTAAAGCGAAATTAATGAACGGAGACACTAAAGAACTTGTGATTCCTGTATCAAATATCGGACCTAGAAAAGGAACTGAAGTCGTGCAGGTATATATCCGTAATGTAGCAGACACAAAAGGACCTTTAAAATCTCTCAAGGCCTTTAAACGCGTAAGCATAAATGCAGGGGAAACCACAAACGTAAGAATACCGTTAACCAAAAAGTCATTCGAACTATTTGATCCGGAAACCAACACTGTCCGAGTAAAATCAGGAAAGTATGAAATCATGTATGGAAGCAGTTCCCGTGATGTTGATTTAAAGAAAATAGACATTAACTTATAAAAATATTCCTATATTGTTGTGGACTATCCATCAATAGGTTCAAAACAAAGAATAAAACAAACAAGATGAAAAGGTTCATACTATTGCTATCCATGCTGATATCAATTGGATATGTTAATGCAGAAAATCTTCATAGATTCAAAATTAAAGTCAATAAACAAATCTGCTATATATCATTCTTTTCTCCAAGGATTGTCCGAATCGTAAAATCACCGGTTAGCAGCACTCAGTCAACTGACAGGAAGAGTTTGGTTGTTACGATGACTCCTGAAAAAGACATAGCCCTCAGTTACAAGGAAAATAGCACGGGTGTTACGATAAGCAGCAGCCAGTTGACAGTCATGCTCAATAAGAAGACGGGGAATATTCAATTCTTACACAAAAGAAAGAACCTGCTGCGTGAGAAAGGATGTTACTTCGAGAAGCGAACAACCGGACGGGATGCCAACTCCTACAAAATAAATCAGACCTATACTCTTGATAAAGATGAACCAATCTATGGACTTGGAACTATTCAGGATGGAAAGTTGAACCGTCGTGGTACGAATATCTTTATGGAGCAATCCAATCTCCAGGACTTTCAATATGTCATTCAATCGATTAAGGGATGGGGAATCTATTGGGATAATTACTCACGCGCAAAATTTGATGACTCTAACAAGGGTATGTCTTTCACGGCTGAAGTAGGTGATTACATTGACTATTATTTCATGTATGGAGGATCCGCCGATGGCTTGAACGCACAGATGAGAGAGCTTTCCGGAAAAGTGCCAATGCCCCCGATGTGGACTTTCGGATATTGCCAAAGCAGGGAACGCTATAAGAGTTCTAAAGAATTGCTCGATGTCCTGAATAAATACAGACAACTAAAAGTGCCTATCGACGGTATCATCCAAGACTGGCAGTACTGGGGAAGCAACTACACATGGAATGCGATGGACTTTCTTTCAGAAAACTTTGCCAATGGCAAACAAATGATAAACCAGATTCATAAAAACCATGCACACCTTATGATCTCAATATGGTCAAGTTTCGGCCCGGAAACAAAGGCCTATAAGCAACTCGATAAAGAGGGGTTATTATTCAATATAGAAACATGGCCACAAAGTGGATTATCATTCTGGCCCCCACGCATGGATTATCCATCAGGTGTCAGAGTATATGACTGTTACAGTCAGAAAGGGCGTGATATCTATTGGAACAACCTGAAGACACTTTTCAATGATGGTGTTGATGCCTGGTGGATGGATTCTTCAGAACCGGACTATTTCAATTCTAAGGATACGGATTATGAGCACATGACCGGACTTGGCTCCTGGCGCCGTGTACGTAATGCTTTCCCTTTATGCACTGTAAGTGGAGTTTACAACCATCAGCGTAAAGCATCATCTGACAAACGTGTATTTATCATGACACGTTCAGCGTTTGCGGGCCAACAGAGATATGGAGCTAACATGTGGAGCGGAGATGTGACATCATCATGGGATATGCTTCGCAAACAGATTCCAGCAGGATTAAACTTCTCTCTGACAGGTGATCCCAATTTTAACACAGATATTGGCGGATTTTTCTGTGGCTCTTACAACACAAAGGGCCCGGATTCGGCATCCCGTAATCCACAATACCGTGAACTATATGTACGATGGCTGCAATATGGATTATTCTGTCCGATCTTCCGTAGTCATGGAACAGATTCTCCAAGAGAGATCTACTATTTCGGGAAAAAAGGTGAACCTATTTATGATGCCATTGACAAGAGTATTTGCCTTCGCTATAAATTGCTACCTTATATATATTCTACAGCATGGCAGGTCACTCATAATGACAAGAGTTATATGAGAGCACTTATATCTGATTTCCCTTCAGACAAAAAAGTATGGAATCTGTGTGACGAATTTATGTTCGGCCAGTCGATATTAGCCACTCCTATCGTAAAGTCTCAATATACCGATGAACAAGTAATAAAAGAAGACGCTATGACGGGTTGGAATAAAAGGAATAATACCCCGGATGCATCTGACGAATATAAACCGATAGACTTTACAGCCACAAAAGAATGCCAGAAATATCTACCTAAAGGTGCAAAGTGGTATTACTTCTGGACCAACAAACTTTATGATGGCGGACGAAAGGTCAATATCCAAACCTCTATAGACCAGGTTCCAATGTTTGTTCGCGCTGGAAGCATCATACCTATAGGTCCTGCCATGCAATATGTCAGACAAAAACCGTGGGATAATCTTGAAATCAGAGTTTACCCGGGAGCAGATGCGACTTTCACCCTCTATGAAGACGAAGGAGACAGTTATGATTACGAAAAAGGAATCTTCTCTACCATCGAATTTCATTGGAATGAGAAGAAACACCAACTTATCATTACAGATCGTAAAGGTCAGTATCCAGGAATGCTTCAGAAGCGAAAATTCAACATACAACTTGTTGGAACCAGTCTGCAAAAGACTATCGAATATGACGGCTCGGAAAAGATAGTAGAATTGTAGTAAATATTCAGGCATTTTATCAAGGGTTAAGTTAGAAAAAACATTGATATTTGACCTGAAATTTATTGCTTAAAAAATCAATAAGGTATACTGTCATCTGAAAAAAAAACTGTACCTTTGCAATCAACGTTTTGCCAACCTTTTTTATGAAAGGCTGCTTTTTATTACTAATAACATGAACCAAAATCAAAGCGGTAGTAAACTCTATCTTATTTCTATTGTGATGATCGCAGTGCTCGGCGGTCTGCTGTTCGGATATGATACAGCAGTAATCTCTGGAGCAGAAAAAGGTCTCCAGGCTTTTTTTATGGAGGCAAAAGATTTCACCTATACAAATGGCTGGCACGGATTTACCTGTGCAAGTGCACTTATTGGATGTGTCATAGGTAGTAGTATTTCAGGTATCTTAGCTTCAAAATGGGGACGTAAAAGATCTCTTATTTTTGCAGGTGTCATGTTTTTCATTTCTGCTCTGGGTAGTATGGACCCTGAATTTCTTTTCTTTAAATATGGAAAGCCTACCTATCAGTTGCTTATTATGTTCAATCTCTATCGTGTAATCGGTGGTGTAGGTGTGGGATTAGCATCAGCTATATGCCCGATGTATATTGGAGAGATTGCTCCGTCGAATATCCGTGGCATGCTGGTTTCCTGGAATCAATTTGCGATTATCTTTGGTCAATTAGTAGTCTATTTCGTTAATTTCATTATCCTGGGAAACAATGTCAATCCTATCATTAATATGGTAAACGGAATCAACCAGATCATGAATCCTGAGGCTGCTTCATGGACCATTGCCACAGGATGGCGGTATATGTTTGGAAGCGAAGCTATTCCTGCCGGATTGTTTACCATCCTGATCTGCTTTGTACCGGAAACACCACGTTATCTGGTCATGATAGGTCAAGACAGCAGGGCACGGCATATCTTGTCGAGAATTAACGGAAGTGTTAAGGCTGACGAAATCCTTTCAGAAATAAAGGGAACCCTTAAGGTGAAGACCGAAAAACTGTTTTCATACGGATTCCTGTGTATCTTCATCGGTATTATGCTGAGCGTGT
>DAIPMC010000107.1:0-7000 GCA_036768895.1 Prevotella sp.
GGATCCTCATCTTTATTCATCCCACTGGCTGAGAAATAGATTACACGATTCGGTTCATCTACCTTCAAGACCTGACGCACACACCAAGGCCCTCTGGTAATCTGACGGACCACCTTACCTGCCTGCACATCATAAAGATACAAATGGTTCCAATTATCCCGTTCGCTCATCCATATCAATCGTTTTCCATCTTTGGTATAATAACGGAACATACGTTGATAATTGATATATTCCGGAGATGATTCCTGAACCACGACACGGATTTTGCCCGTATTTGCATTCATGGCAAGAACCTGATAAAGGTGATGCCCGCGCTGGTTATACTCCATCATGACCTCTTTGCCATCAGCATTCCACTGGAAACCAGACAGGTCATACTGATTACTGATGACAGAACCGTCAGCCGTCAGTTGCCTGCCGGTCTTCAAGTCAAAGATGACCGGAATCTTCTGAGGCAAAGCGTCACCGGGCTTGGCATATTCCTGTTTATGAAGAATCGGTTGCAACTGATCCGCCGGAGAAGATTCCACATAATATACATATCGCTTCTGTACAGGTATCCGTTTACAATCAAAAATATACCGTCCATCAGGCGACCAGAGAATCTGGTTAGAATAATAGCAACCCTGTGTCCCGTCCTGGGACAATACCCTTTTGGTTGAGAAGGGAGTACCGATCCGATGCACTACGATATTCTGTCCTTCGACATACGCCTCCATCTTTCCATCAGGAGACGTTACCGGACGAAGATCAGTTTCTTCGTCCACTTCCATCCAGTGTCGCTGGTGTATCCTGCCCGGCCAAGGCCTTTTCACCGGCTCTTTCACGATACCCAAAACCTTCTCGAGTTCATCTTTGGCATCAAAAGTCCTTTCCGCACCTTTGACAGCATCATAAAGAACATACTGTCCTTTGCCATCACGAGTTGTCATCTGGTAAGAAAATACATCCGAAGAGTCTTTCCATTGCACCTCATGAGCCCAGTGATACACTCGTGAAGAACTGAAATCCTTCTTGACAGCGTATGCCCGGTCATAATCTTTCAGTATACCCTGAGAGAATGCCGGAACAGTCATCAACAGTCCTACGGCAAAAAAAGAAAATCGTAATTTCATCATCTATACTAAAGTTTTAGTTCTACTCTATATACATTACAATATTTTATTTATATTCAGTCGGTTTTACTCCAAACTGTTTCTGAAAGCATTTAGAGAAATAAGAAGGACTATTGAATCCAACCATAAAACAGACCTCACTGACCCGATATTTCCCTTCCTTCAAGAGTTGGGCGGCACGGCGAAGGCGGACGACCTGAATCATCTCATTCGGAGTGACATCCGCCAAAGACTTAATCTTCGCAAAGAGACTGGATCTACTGATATTCATCTGTTCAGCAATAAAATTAATCGAAAGGTCAGCATTATCCATATTCTCCTCAATAAGGTGATTCATCCGTAAGAGGAAGTCATTATCAAGAGGGGTTCTGGCCATCTGGGTAATTGACTCAGATGGTGTATCAGAAAACTTCTTCATCAACAATTTCCGCATATTGATCAAATTGCTGATGCAGGCATTCAGATATCTTACAGAGAAAGGTTTCTCGATATAAGCATCAGCTCCACAGTTCATCCCTTCAGCCTTACTCTCATTATCTGTCTTTGCAGTAAGCATAATAAAAGGAATATGACTTGTATTCTGATCCGCCCGAATATGACGGCAAAACTCTGCGCCGTCCATTTCCGGCATCATCCAGTCAGAAACGATCAGTGTAACGACATGATGCGAAAGGACATTTATTCCTTCCACGCCATTGGAAGCCGTATACACGACATAATCATTCCGAAAATCAGATGCCAGAAAATTTCGCATATCTGCATCATCCTCAACGATAAGCACCGAGGATCTGACACCGTCAGCCGGTGTCTTCAATGTTTCCGGTTCATCATGTGGAACGACCACTCTGCTATCCCCTATCTGGCTACTCTCTTCCTGAGATTCTGATACCATCTTTTCTCCGCCTGTATCTGACTGATTAACCGGAAAAGTAATTATAAACTTTGTCCCTTTGTTGGGTTCAGAGTCAAGTTTCATCTGGCCATGGTGCAAATCAACTATACTTTTGACAATGGCCAATCCTATACCTGCACCAGGAGTATTGTCCTGCACCTGATAGAAAGCATTAAAAACCTTTGACTGATCTGCCTTGCTGATTCCTATCCCATTATCCGACACCATGAGTTGAAAAGACTGCAGGTCATCAGGAACAATGCAACTCAGACATATTCTATCTTTGGTGTATTTCAAAGCATTCATCATCAGATTGCTGATCACTTTTGTCACACCTTCCGGATCTATTATAGCAGAAAAGCCATCCGGTGGATAGTCTACATGAAAGTTAATCCCCTTCTGCTTGAAGAAAGGTTGGAAACGGATAACCACCGATTCCATAATATCTCCAATATTCTGTAATTTAAAATGAGCCTGAAAACCATACCGTTGCCCTTTACTGAAGTCTAGTAATTGGTTCACCAGATAAAGAAGGCGCTGGGCATTCCGATCAATAATCTGCAAAGCCGTCATCGCATTCGAACCTTTCTTCCTATTCGAAACAGATTCCTCATCCTTCGCTTCCAGATGAGACATCAACTGTTCCAACGGCCCTATAATCAAGGTCACAGGAGTCCGGATCTCATGGGCGATCATTGTAAAGAACTTTAATCGTGATTCCCTGATCTCTAAATTTTTGCGATCATTAAGTGTTTTTATCTCATTCCGATGTTTCTTTTCAGCTTTCTGCAGTCGGAAATGAGTATATTCATAAATCAGAAAAAGAATAAGACATATATAGAATATTTTTGCCGGCAAACTCCACCAGAAGGGTGGATGGATTATGATTTTCAACTGAGCCTCATGACGACTCCATACTCCATCATTATTAGTTGCTTTTACTCTAAAAGTATAAATACCTGACGGAAGATTGGTATAAGTAGCATGATGGCAATTCCCTACATAGTTCCATTCTTTGTCAAATCCGTCAAGTTTATAGGCGAAATGATTCTTACCGGGAGAGCAGTAACTCAACGAAGAAAATGATAAACTGAACATCTTGTCATCATGTTGAAGATCAAGTTGATGAATATAACTAACTGCTTCAGGCAACAACCTTGATCCTACCTTTTGCTGCTTATTATATACCTCCAATCCGGTTATAAATACAGGAGGATTCATCCGGTTAATTCTGATCCGATAAGGATAAAAAGCCGTAAAACCGTTTACGCCACCAAAAAAGATACAGCCGTCAAGAGTTTTCAATTCAGTATTTGGGCGAAAGACTTCACAGCATAATCCATCATATCTGTTAAAGACACGAAGAGCTTTACCTTTTTCGTATCTTAAAATCCCTGAAGTCGTTGCCAGCCATAAGATACCATGGTCACTTATTATACCACTTACCTCTGTACTATCCTGCACTAAGGATATACGATGGAAATTATCTACTGACGGATTATAATAGCATAGTCCAGCCATAGTACCTATCCATAATCTGCCATCTTCATCCATCTCAAGGCAATCTACCTGATCAGAAGGGAGAGAAACAGAAGATCTCAAACACCGATAGTCCTTCCATTTCCTGGTAAACGGATTATAACGGTACAGACCGGCCCCCTGAGAACAGAACCACATATTACCCCTACGATCTTCATCAATATCCATAACAAGCGCATCTGTTTTATAAACCTGATGAAAGTGATCCCGTTTCCTGTCATAAAGGAAAATGCCATATCCCATTGTCGAAAGCCACAAACGTCCCAGATGGTCCTTATAGATAGCATAGCAACTCTTGCTGTCAAGCCCGTCCTTTTCTGCATACCGCTTCATTCTGCCGGAAGCCAGATTCATGCAGATGACCCCATTGGTATAGGTTCCTATCCAAAGATCAGTACCACTTATACACAGAGCATGTACATTATAAGAAGACAGAAGTCTGCTACCAGCATAATTTATAAATCTCCCCGTCTTTTCATCAAGACACGACAATCCCCCATCATCACTGCCTATCCATACATGTCCACAATAATCCTCACAGAAATGACTGACCACATTACCCTTAAAACCATCATAGCCACTCGTATAACTTAAGAAACGCTTTTTAATAGGAGAAATATACTTCACACCATCATAAAAGGTCCCTATCCAGATACCTCCTTCCCGATCACGTAATATAGAATAAGCAAATCTTCCATCAATAGAATTCATATTATCTCCCTGAAGAATCAACCTATTCCACTTTCCGGTCCGGATATCATAGACAATAACACCATCATCACAACCCAAATAGATCTTTCCCCCAGGCATTTCAACAAGTGTATGAATATGCCTTCCTATACCGGTCATGGCAGGATCAAGTACATGTATGACATGACTACCTTTAATGCAAAAAAGGCCCTCATTCCAGGTTCCCAACCATAAAGTTCTGTCACGTGTCTGAAGCATTTTCGCGCCAGATACATCAAAGTTCGCATGAAGGTGTTCAGACTGGAAGAGATTATGAGTTTTATTTAATCGACTGATCGTCCAGCGACCATATTTCAAAACTGCCCAGACACGGTTTTCAGAATCAACAAAAATCTGGGAAACACATCCTTTGGCGGTACGGAAAGCAAAATGCCGGACACGATGAGTTAGAAGATTAAAGCAGAAGCCCCCCTGACCCATTGTAGCAATCCAGATATTTCCATCCCGGTCTTTAGAAAAAGAACTGATTTCTGACTTAATCTGCGGGATAAAGCGGGAAAATGTTTCTGTACGATAATTAAACCAGAAGGAGCCATAGGAGGTCCCTACAAGCATCCCATCAGAAAAAGGATAGATTGTAGAGATATATTGATCGGCTCCAGTCTGCAAGATAGGATAGTACATTATATGATATCCATCATAACGACAAAGTCCATTATCCGTTCCCAGCCATATAAAGTTCCTGTGATCTTGCACAACATTCCTTACTGTATTAGACCGCAGGCCATCTTCTATCGTAAGAGTACGATAGCGAAAGTCAGAAATTTGTCCTCCAAAAGAGAATAAAGATACCGACAAAAGAACAACAAGAAATATATATCGATTAAAAGACTGTCGAATATCCATAAAAGTCTTTCATATAGATTCTATAGCAAAGGTATCATTTTTTTACTTTATTTCAAAGTTCCTATTACTTTTAATTGCTTTTTATTATGAATATATCTTATTATAAAGAAGAATCGGTATCTTATAGAAATATTTGTTCACCAGATTATACATTGCAGCATTATATACCTTTTGATGAACGGAATTTCTTACCCTATCAAGATTAACTTACCAAAGCATTCCTTATGAAGTCATCTCACAAAGACCTGCTTCCGCAAATCAGAAGCAGGCACTATGAGTGATAATAAAAAAAAATGGATATTATCTTTTATATAGTTATTAAAGAGGGGGATCTTTAAAATTCCATTTTCAATGTCAATACAGCTCTATAGAGTTTGCCCTTATAATTGTACACCAGTGTAGGGCGAATGGTATAAGTGGCGTCCTTCAAGCTACTACCTGGCTTATGGCCATAAGCCAAAGAATAAGCTCCAGAATTGTATTCGAAATAGACAGGAGCATAACCCCATGAAGAGGCACTTCCATCGGCTGCAATCCAAAAGCCCAATCCGTTAGCTGAATAGGCATACGAAAGGCTTCCGTCAGGATTGGTCAGGGCGAGTGCAATCTGACCTTCTGAGGGACCTGTAGAAGCTACACTTCCTGCGGCAAGTGTGACTCTTACTATTTCAGAAGGCTGGAGTTTAAATGCCCTTGCTATCTTGTCCATATCTCCATTACGAAGAAGATGAAGCGTTCCCTGAACATAATCAGATGATGCCGCATCACATTTCACGGTATGGTTCAAACTAATACTCTCCGGACTGCCTGAAGGTATCACGACACTACCAAGGAGATCGGTATTAGCAAACTTTACACGATAAGGCCACTGCTCATCATTGGTCTCGTCATCATCCCATGCATGACGATCATATATGTTAGGTGCACCCAGCACACAGAAGTAAAGCTTGTCTGTACCGGCAGGTATGGTAAATGTAGCTATTCCATCCTTACCTGAATACATTTCTCCATAATGACTTTTATCGTTGACAATGGCTACAAAACCATAGCGGAAGTTCTCTGAAGTATTGCTTTGCACATTGTAATGTGTTACGCTACCTTTAGTTTTGCCATCAACGTCTACCACAATTCCCGGATCGTCTGAGGCAAGGGAACTACCAATAGCAAGTCCTGCTATCGTAGCACTCACTTTGGTACCTGCAGACGGCACATTAAGAGGTATAAGATTGAATCCTGTAGTACCCGGGCAATTGCCGTAGCCCACCTGATAATAACCATTACTCTTGTAAAGCGATGTAGAATAATTGCACGCCGCTTCCGTGACATACTGATGAATCGCCGTAAAATCATAATTGGCACAATGAACAGAATAATCATACATATCCTTATAAAGACTATTCAGGTTGTTATTACAATAGAGCCTCATATAAGCCTGGACCGGATCTTCAGGATACTTACTTTCCTTCCAGATGCGGGAATAAGCCGTAATACCCTGTTTTTCAGTATAATAATACGGGAACCAATAACTGGCATAACGCTGCCATTCATGATTGAAATGGCGATGATGGTTTTTGAGCCAAACCTGTACATTAGCATCCTGTTTGAAAGCTTCCTGAGGATAATCTTGGAAAGACTGCCACTGGGCACACTGCTCCCAGAAAGCGCATCCACCAGACCCATTTTTGCCAAATCCATACCGAAAACCAGCAGGAAGAAGCCCATCAGGACCTATAACGACCTCCCCTGTATAAAGTTTGTCTGCAGAGACCTGATACTGGAAACTATGCCCGATTTCGTGGGCTATAGTGGGACCTACCGGTTGGCAGGTACTTGGATTGACCCATAAAGCACCAATTAC
>DAIPMC010000009.1:0-4416 GCA_036768895.1 Prevotella sp.
TTATGGACCATTTACCCAAAGACCCTGCAATATTGGTATCCAGCATTAATATGTTATTAAGGGATGAAGAATTTGATTCCCTTGAATCACTCTGCTATTGCTATAACAAAGATCCGAAGGAATTGACTCATTATCTCAGAAAAGCCGGATATACCTATAGTAAGCGCCAACATCAGTTCAGACCAATCGGATTTGACAAATGCACAAAGCCGCAAATCTGATCCTGCTATTGCTTTTCATAATCAGAATCCATGGTTAGATAATCTGCCCCCCCCTGACTCACAACAGTTTCTCAAGTCTGTCAACAGCATTAGACAGATCCTGAGGAAAGGTAGAATGATCATGAAGAAACTCAGATTTCCCCTCACCAATCTTTTCATACAACTCTGCATTCATCGCTTCAGCATACGAACTAATGGTATACTCAATATGATCTTTCACTGGCTCCTTATCAATCAATTGGTATAAGTTCCATTTTTGATGGAAGAAACTATAAGCTTCGGCAATACTGTCTTTTGTTATCATACCCA
Organism: Prevotella sp.; assembly: GCA_036768895.1. Classification (GTDB taxonomy): domain Bacteria; phylum Bacteroidota; class Bacteroidia; order Bacteroidales; family Bacteroidaceae; genus Prevotella. The sequence goes on from DAIPMC010000009.1 coordinate 531, forward strand.
TTCACATTAAAGATCCGTTAAACAACACCTTATCTTTCCTATCGCATATCTCTCACAAGTCAACAGAACCAGTAGAAGAATGATAATACGAATACAGGAACAGACAAAGTTACAAAAAATCCACATAATCCAGTCTATTCCATCAAATATTTTATACAGTCAGAACACTGATACCAGTACTCAAAAAAAGAGCCTATGTGTAGTCTTTTGCTTCAGAAAATCCCAACTTCAAGCTATTTCTTTCAAAAATAAGGAACATTTTCATTCAGACACATCATTTTGAGACATCAAAATGATGAAGAAATTGATGAAAAAACCAAAATAAAGAAGTCTACGATCACTAAAAAACGGTTTCAAGTAAAGACTTTTAAGGAAAAAAAGGGGTTTTGATGAAAAAATGAAGTAAATAAGCAAAAAAAACAGAAACTAATATGCTGGTTTAAATTCTTTTTGTATCTTTGCACCGTGAGCAATCAAGTTTAAATTGTATCTGTCTTCTCTTGTTTTAGTTCGTCCTATAAGCGACTCACTCATCGAAACCGGCAACAATCAACTTTCTTGTTTATAAAGTATAAACTGTCACGAAGACATTCACAGGTAATTGTGGTGCTTTCGATGAATCAACAACAAAAAAGAGGAACTATCAGTTAGAAATATGAATTTACAGAGCAGGGTGCCAGATTGAGAAACTGGCAAAATGACCTTTATATCCCATGTCGTTATATTCTCTAACGACACCTTATCACCGTAACATTTTTATGTTTAAATAGTCATCACAGACTTAAAATATTTGAATTTTGGGTTTTTCCAGTTCATTCCGTGTCTGGTTAGTACTTAATCAAGAAGTATTCTATTACTGTAAGAAACTATGATAAGATGATAAGAAGGCAAAATGAAAAGATAATAAAACGGAAAGAAAAGACTATAGCCGTAACAGGAACAAATGCCTGTCATACGGATTATATAAAAAAGAAATATTATTCATTAATTAGAACAGTTTAATTTAATTCAAAACAAAATGAACATTTTTGTATCACGTCTGAACTTCAAGACAACCGACGAAGGTTTAAAAGATTTATTTGCAAACTATGGTGAAGTAACTTCTGCAAAAATCATCAATGATCGTGAAAGCGGTCGTTCACGTGGCTTCGGCTTCGTTGAAATGGCTGATGATGAAGAAGCTAAGAAAGCCATTGACGAACTCAATGGTAAAGAATTTGACGGCAGAGAAATCGTTGTTGCTGAAGCTCGTCCAAGACCAGAGCATTCACAGCGCGGCAATGGTGGTTACAGCCACGACAGATATTAATTGATTGACCGGCTCTGTCAACAAAACAAGAGCCAACAACCAAGCGATCCGTAAAGTATTTCCGAGGAAATCATTCCGAAAGAAATAGAGAGTGACATCCGATTCATCCTGCTGTTCAAGCAGATGAAAAGCCTTAAAGAGCGAGATATAATAACAGGGTCCTGAGGACTCCACAAAAAATATATATATCCCAGAATAGAGCGGTAGAAAGAATCAAATTCTTTCTACCGCTTTTTGTTTCATTACTCAAACACCCATCATGATACCTGTCAATTATTTCTTTTCCTCAGAAGAAAAATACTTATCACCCGTTTCTTTGACAGATTTCCGAGCATATTTATCAGGATATCCAAGACGCTCGACAGTAGCCCCTATTCCTTCAAAAGTACGGATGAACTGTCCGTTCTTATCTGGCTTGACGGACATATCGTTATATTTCACCATCAGATAAGTACGAAGAACTTTCCACATCATCATGTTATCAGCAATACTGCCCTACGGGAATTTTGATTTGCCGTGCAATTTTTGCAACTTTGTTCTTGGAACCTAAATCAATAAAATGATTAGGCTGGAAACTGCTAACACCAATAGACTTTACTTTGCCTTCTTCATAAGCATCTTCCAAAGCACGGTAAGCGCCACAATAATCACAACAAAGTTTGGTAATAGATTCAAGATTATGCGATTTTGCTCAACATAAAAATCCTCATCCTCGGAATACGATTAAAATTGCAAACCGAAAATGAGGTAAAAATAAAGAATAAAAAGCCCTCTGACACAATTTATTTGACATCCCATCTACAAACAAACTACAGTGAACCATTATTATTTCACTCTTCTATAAATTCTTCTCTTTTATAAGTGACAGCCGGGCTATAAGGTAACAAACTGTAGATTCCGCCCCTTGATTCAAATTAATATTATTTTCTTCAAGTCCGTCATAACAACCACCTGTAGCCGGATTATATATAATTTGATGAAGGTGATTATTGCCCAAAAACCAACTGAAAGCATCTTTTTGCTTTTGGATATACTTTTTATCATGAAATATATCATAAAACTTATTCAAGGCAATTACCGTACCTGCGACGTCAACAGGCTGTTCTCCATATTTTATATTTGTTTCTCCTTTTTTCAGCCAATTATGATTTGAAATGACCTTAATTTTTCCTTCAACAAAAATTTCATCTAACAGGAAATCAAACGATTCTTTTGCGATATCTTTGTATTGTTCATTCTTTGTAACAGTATATGCATATAACAAACTTTCAGGTAATATCGCATTTTCGTATGTCAAGCCATTCTCAAACCATTTCCATGAATCATCTTTTGTAGCTATATATAAACCTGTCAATTTGTCGGCTAATGTTTGAATCATATCAGAAACTTCACGCGAAGGATTTTTTGTAAAATAGAGGCATAACCCTTTAATTGTAAAAGCGATACTTCTAGGGAATTGCATCTTTTTGAGAGTGGGGAAAATAAATTTAATGGCTCTCTCTGCTTTTATAACAGATGCTTTCAATTGATCATTACGAAGAGAGATCAAATATCCAAGAGCCCAGATTGCCCGTCCATTACTGTCTTCCAACGAAACATCATTATTTTGTGAAATAAAATTTCCGTATTGATCCACATAATTCTTTAAAGATCCATCATTTTGCATGCAAAGTAAAATAAAATTCAAATATAACTCAATATATTTTGCATTTTCGGAATACTCTCCATTCTCATCTGCCATACAAAGAGCTATAAGTGCACGGGCATTATCATCAAGCGTATAGCCAGAACCTAAATCCGGTTGATTTCCTTTCGAGAATTGTACAATTCCTAATTTCTTAGTCATACTCTTAATATGGTCCAAATTGATTTCTGGTAAGGAATAAGTTAAAGGAGTGTTGGAATGTAATAACTTCTTAAAAATCAAAATATAGGCGATAGCTGTGTTTTCCCACGCTGTAAAGGCTGTTTTTTGCAAACCAGAAATACCCATCTGAATACGAAGTTTTTTATTTTTCAACAAACTATTTGTTGATTTAGCTAATTGCAAGGAATCATGAAAGTTAAACATGACACCAGTTTTATCACTTAACAGTTCAAATGCATGAGGTATTGGTGTTGCTATGATTGGACAACCGCAACTAAGAGCATACACGAAAGTACCACTTACAGCCTGATTAGGATCAGAAGATGTAAACAAATATATATCTGTCATCTGAAGATATTCTAGTAAAATATTAGTATCCAGATATTTATTTATGAACTTCACATGATTTGTCAGAGAAAGATCTTTCACTTTAGTCTCAAGAAACTCGCGGTAGATCTCTCCAAACTTTTTTACTATCACAGGATGCGTCTCCCCAATAATCAAGAACAGTACCAAAGGATTTTCCTTAATGATAGCAGGCAGAGCATCCAGTGTTGTTTCTATACTTTTCCCAGGGCCCAACAACCCGAATGTCGAAAGGATTTTTCTTCCGGAGAATCCATATTTCGCCTTTAATTCTTCTTTATCAGTTTGTGAAACCAAATGAGTTCCATGGCGAATAATGCAGATTTTCCCCTTTTCAACTTGAT
>DAIPMC010000009.1:4426-18266 GCA_036768895.1 Prevotella sp.
CCAAAATAGCTAATGACGAATGTGTCATTACGACAACCATCTGGCACGCATCAATGACATTCTTCAGATACTCTCGTGCGTCATCCTTCGGATGAGACAAAACGGTATGGAATACAATAACAATAGGTTTTGTTATCGCTTGGACAAATTTCAAAAATGATTCCGGATTTTCACTATAAAGTCCAAACTCATGCTGAATGCAAATTAAATCAATTTCGTCATCCTGATTTATTTTTTTTGAAATCACCTCAAAATCTTTTCGATTTGAAGTATTCAAAGTATATTTTACAGTATCATCATAAGAATGTTTCTCTGTTTCAGATTCTACAGCACACACTTTGACTGTATAATCCTGCTTAAACTTTTTATTAATACTGTGTATCAAGTCATACGAAAAAGTTGCAATACCACAAACACGTGGTGGATAGGTTGTAATAAATAATATATGTTTCATTTCTTATATTTTAGTAATTCATCTATTAAATCTCTAACAGGAACGGAAGCACATGCGATGCATTTATCTGCCGCCCCATAATAAATATATAGTCTTTCGCCCCATATTATTGCGCCTGTAGGAAAACAGACATGATTAACGACACCTTGAATCTCATAATCTTTTTGAGGTTTTAGCAAAGGATAAGGCAAACGTGCTATTTCAACAGATGGATCATCCTTATTTAATAATGCCGCACATACAGAATAAACATACCCCTCCGGGGTATCATATACTCCATGATAAATCATAAGCCAACCTTCCTCTACCTCTATCGGTGGACAGCCGGCTCCGATATAGCTTGACTCGTGATTATAATGGTGTTTGAAAAATATATGGCTGTTAAAATTAGAATAATAGTCTTTCCAGAAATTCAGAGTAAGATCCTCCATTTTATCAATGGATATAGACTGAATATCAGGCCTGATACGGTGTAGGAAAAGGAATTTCCCATTCATTTTAGAAGGAAACAGAACCAAATCCTTATCCAACAGATAAAGTTGTTTCCCCATCTGTGTGGCAGCTTGCCGCTTGTTATATAAACGAAAATATTTTTCGCTATGTGGATGTTTATCATTCTTCAACCATTCTATAAATTGAGGATAAACAATTGGGGATGTGATTCTTCCTATTCGTGTAAATTGCCTTAGATCTTTAGATATAGCTAATGCTCCAACCGCATTATCTCCGTCATAAGCCGTATAAGTCATATAGTATGTATCCTCTATCTTAACTATACGAGGATCCTCCATTCCATGACTTTCATAGTCAAATTCAGGGTATAGTATCGGTTTCTTCTGTCTATAAACAACTTTTAAAGGATTGTCTAATCTGCAATAACCTATAGAAGAGATGTTACCCACCTGTACAGCCCGGTAAAACATGTGTATCTCTCCCCCAGCAACTATTACAGCCGGGTTAATCACGCCTTCATTTTCAAAATCCAAATGAGTCGCCTCTAGGATTATGCCTTCTCTTTTTATCGTTATCATGACATTTTTTTTGTTAGATTTTTTGTAAAATCACTTCCGGCCTTATCTTTTTCCGTTTGATATGCACTCTTAATTTTCACCTTCCCTATTTGAGGTTTTTTCTTCATTTCTTTCATTCCTTTATCTTTCATTTTTTCTTATTTTAATTGTTAGTTACTCGATTATTTATTAATATTCAGAATCTTCTAAATCCAATAACCACACTAGTGTCCGAAATATTTATCCATGGGAATTATAATTAATTTAAAATCAAATAATTACAATGCGTATAAGTTTTTCTGATAGAAAATTATGTGGTAGCCAAATATTAGTTGACCACTTCCTTATCCCTTGAACAAATCTCTCTTTACAATATTAGAGAATCAACTCTTCACCCGCAGCCTTATCTATGCTATAATCATTGTACTTATACAAGACTTGCTTGGTTACGCCAGACGCACCTAATTCTTCACGGATTCTACGTCATTCGGTAATCCGGCGGCTTCCTCTGTCTGGAAGTTTTGTTTTTTCATGATCCTTGTCTCCCCAAGTTTTTTATACCTCCGTATCCTTTCTTACAAATATAGCAAGAATTTTTGGAATATGATACTAGAATGTCTTATATTTTATGTCCAATGACTGACAACTCATGCACTCAGTGTAGTAATCATACTGCCTTATCAGAGGAAAGTTATCTATCCATATCGTTGCCGAAAGGCTGATCGTACATCAGATAGAACTTAAGGAAATGATTTACCTTATACGTAAAACAGATTGGAAATTTCCGGGGTCGTATGTTCTGTTAATTGTCTAAAACATAGCTGATAATAGAGTAAAAAGGAACTCTTTCCCCTTTCTATGTTTAAGTTCAACTGCGTATCATCCCATGATTTATCAAATCCAGACATTGACTTGATCTACATGGTTATTCCGTCCGTTCGCTTAGTAATAATATTGACAACTAACATGTAATTTTCATTAATGCATAATTTTCACACCATCCTTCAGGATCAAGACTTTATTGATGTGTAACCTGCAGGACGTACTTCTTCATTGACGAAGCATTATCGACTGATATGGAAAAATAGCCCAGAAGGTCAGTGATAGCTCCTTAAAGAAATATAGAATCTGAATTAAGTCAGGCTACATTGACAAACTCGATGGGTTGATGATTGTTGGCATCCTTGATATGTTCGGATACATTCACACCCTATCTGGATTCTAAAGATCAATCAACTGATCAGACAGAAGCAGACAAAATTTTGTATTCTTACTTCCATCTTGGTATAAATTGAATACACCATTATTGTCCATTTCAAATCTTCAGTCCTCAAGATAGACAACAATGGTGTATTCCTAATTTTAGAAATATAACCTCACAATTTTACTCAATAGGCTATTGCTCTGTTTATTTCTTTTCTTCAGGATAAAGATACTTATCACCCGTTTCCTTGACATATTTCCGGGCATATTTCTCAGGATATCCAGGACGCTCGACAGTAGCCCCTATTCCTTCAGGAGTACGGAGGAACTGTCCGTTCTTATCTGGCTTGACGGACATATCGTTGTATTTCACCACCAGATAAGTACGAAGAGCTTTCCACGTCTTCATCATATTACCGGCAACAGAGACCGTATAATCATTCAGGTAAACTTTAGCAGCCTCAGGGTCAGTTTTCAGCAATTCTGCAGCATGAGCTTCTACACCACTTTGGGCAGCAAAATAACTTCTTTCAAGACTGTCACGAACCGCTTTCAAAGCCGGAAACATCAAACAGTAACGGGGATATACCATATTAGAAACCATATTACACACCCAATAAGCGTTATTATCAGAATAAGTGACTGCGTCAGCTCCAGGCGTATTGAAACAAACCGGTTGCTTCGTGGAAGAGCAATAAACAGGTACGTATGCGATCATATTCGGATCGTCATTACCGAACCATAACACCCCACCGATCTCGCGCGGCAACCATGAACGCATCTGACTGACAAATGTAAAACCAGTCTGCTGGGTAGAAGTCGGGCGTTCATTGAAATAAGTCTTTCCATCAACCTTGAAGAACAGAGGAGTAGGACGATAAGGCATTTCCCAAATACCACCACCTATATCTTTTCCATCAGCAATAGAGAACGGTGTCCCTTCGAAGTGATCACGCATACAAGCCTCTACGTCCTGAACACTTACCTTACGATTCGGGATAATCCAAATCGGCATATCTTCAGCATGTGGATCACGCCCTTCTGCCCAAGGAATCCAGCGCTTCATATCCTTGAAATGATTGAAGAAACTCCAGACACGAGCATCACAGATACGCCGACCTTCAAAATTAGGGAAGGCGTATGCATCCTTAAAGGAGAAATCCTTATCACGTCCTGTATACCAGCCTTTCTCGCGGGCAAAAGAGATTACGTTTTTCGAATGTAAGACCTCGGTCTTCAGATCTGCAAATTTTCCTATACGACTTTGATTAGCATGTCCGGAAATGGCATTATCTGGGATACGGACAGCACACCAGACCACCTTCTGCTTTTTATCACCTCCACAGCCCTGCATCTCAAGAATCCAAGCCTCTTTAGGATCACAGACCGAAAAGGTTTCACCTTCCGAGCAATAGCCATATTTCTCTGCCAGAGAGGTCATCACATGGATAGCTTCACGAGCTGTACGAGAACGCTGAAGACCAAGGTATATCAAAGATCCATAGTCTATTCTTCCTGTCTTGTCTACCATCTCCTCGCGGCCACCGTAGGTAGTCTCGCCGATGGTAACCTGAAACTCATTGATATTACCTATAACATTATAAGTCTGATGAGCCTCAGGAATCTCTCCGATATAACGGTGCGTATCCCAATCGATAATTTTACGCATATCGCCTTTCTGATGAATGGCGGCGGGATAATGGCACAAGTTAATGAACATACCGTAATCATCGGCATTATAAGAACAAATAACCGATCCATCCGCACTGGCTCCTCTAGCCACGATAAAATTGGTACAAGCTCCCGATTTCAGAGGGAACAAGAATCCAATGGACAATACGAATATTGCAAGACTGATTTTTTTCATATCTATCGTTAACAATTAATTTTTCCTTAATATTTAAATTGAGTAGTATACACCCGTTGATTATCTCTCTGATCCCAGGCAATAAACCTAAGTTGGTGCACCTTTCCAGTCTTTCTGACAGGGGTTTCTGCCAGATTACAACGCACCCACGGACTTTGTGGTACCTGATCAAAAGCTACATAATTTCCATCGATAAAAGCCTTAAAACCTTTCAGGCCACTCTGCGCATCCACCATGGAAATCGTAATCTGACGACCTGCTGACCAGGCACCCTGACCGACAGGCCCTACCTTTGGAGCTTCATCATCGTAACCGATATCATAAATCGCACCCAAGTCCCGGCAACGGCCGGTAACCCAGCCATTCTTATAGACACCACCCATATAACGGGCCTTGCCATAATGGCTGATAATATACAATTTATTAGGATCAGGGACCGATTTATTCAGATGGATAGAAATCTGCCCAAAGTTCAGTAAAGGATAACTCCCTGCCATGAAGCGATAGCCATTGGAGTAACTTCCAGGTTGACGGATCATTTGTGGTCTGATAGTCACATTGTCCGCAAGCAGACGATGTTTCAAAATCAGCCGTGTACCCGAAAAGGAATAGAGATTGAAACGATTCCAGTAAAGTATCGGCCCATTCGGTTTCCGGATCGGAGCAATACCCATCTTCTGCCCTACAACAATAAAGTCATAACGCGATGTGTTTCCTGCAAAGTCTGACAGAACATATTCAAGATGGTACGGACGCTGCTGATTGAAGTCTATAATACCACGGTTTTCCCCTATCTTAAAGATTGGCAAGGTGACACCGGGCAGGACAAAAGAACGCAGATACCAGACATTGGAACGGATATAATGCTGATAATCCCCCCAATAATTGACTTGCAAATTATCATGCACTGGAATATCATTTGCATCACTCTGAAAAACCAATTTTCCATCTACAAACAACTGGGTTTTCCGCACACCGTAGTTATTATAGGTGGCTTCCATATTATCATTGGCCCATATAGCAAAACCAACCTTCCCCCATGCTCTAAAGTGATTAGACAGATGATGAGAGGTCAATGCAAAGACCTGGTCCCCAAAACCTCCGTCAAAACATCCCTGACCCGCCATGGGACAAGCCATAAAACCATGTCCCAACGGAGGAACATGATCCGTGACATATCTGCCGATGAAAGATAGTGGATCATGCATATTCCATGTTTTCGTGCTGTGAATCTCCAGATGGAGATGCGGGGCTTCAGAAGCACCGGTATTACCGCTCCATGCTATGAAGTCACCTTGAGCAACAGGCAGTTCATAAGGTTTAAAAGTAAATACACCCGTACTCCGCTGTTCAGCATACTGGTGCTTGCGGACTATTGCTTTCAGACGGAATGAAAAGGCTTTCAGATGGCAATAGACACTCGTGTAGCCTTCCGGATGCTGTATGTAAACAGCATTGCCGTAACCACCTACACCGATTGAGACATGACTGACATAGCCGTCACCGATAGAATAAATAGCCTTACCTACAACCTCGCCTGTTTTCACATCACAACCACCATGGAAGTGATTGGGTCTCGGTTCAGCAAAATTTCCGGCTAGTTCAATTGGATAATGCACCGGAGAGCCATACGTAATGGCTGCCAATAAAAGACAAAATAAAAAATTCAATTTCGACTAACAAAATTAAAATGTAAGAGCACTAACGCGGATCGAGTCTAAGCCCTTTCCTGCATATATCATCACTTCAACCGCCTGTTCTCGTAACAAGCATAAAGCAATCCTTTTTCGTTTGTTTTCACTTCAATAGTACCACACAACCATTCTGTAAAAGCCATTTCTTCCTGGAGTTTACCATAATCAATGACCTTTCCTTCAATAACCTCAATATAGGTCTGAGAAAAAGTTCTCCCTTCTATTATTACCTCAGGAGCAGCAAAGCGATGGATATTATGTTTCACTTTCCTTTATGAAAAACTACTGTACGGGGTGAGCAACAGGCAATCGATGCCGGTCTGCAGGCGAAGTATTTACAGGAGCATTCAAGACAGAATTTGGCTGAGGTACTCCACTGTTGTTTACTTGCTGCAATTGAGGTTGTGACTGTGTTTGAGAAGGTGGTGGAGATGCACTATCAGTTTGCTGAGGTGTTCCGGGAGGCATATTCTGAGGTTGACCAGACACACGCTTAACATGCATCCGGACCAATTTTATATTCTGAATGAACATTAACTTCAGAGTTGTCATGCTTGCATTCGGATCATCATTGTCCGGCATCAGGAAATAACCTTTTACCGACTTGATTCCAATACTATCCCGATCATCTACTTCGAGATTATAATGCTGGGTATTCATGATATGAATAAGTGACGAGGCAATACTGTCATTCTTAAACTGTACTGCCAGAACCACTACGCCATCACGCATACCGTCCTGAAAGATAAACTGAGCATTGAAATCAAGTATGATATGATCTCCGGCATGGAAAGAACTGTCCGATGGAACAGAAAAAGTAGAATAATTGAAAGGTTCGCTTGGAGAAAGGACCAAGGCAGGATCACCTCTCCAGATGTTGGCGGTATCTCCCTGTTCACTGGATCCAAAAGCGTTAACAGACGAACCCTGTGCCTGAGCCTCACTCTGCAACCGATCCGTCAGATCTTCATAGATCCCATGGTATGACGCGTGTAATAGACCAGAGACGAATCAAACTGAGCTTGTGTAATATGATATTTCTTAAATACTGCAGCACGATAAGTACAGGCAGTCGCAGGATTGCTGCTCTGCTCTCCCATAGCTTGTGCAATATGGTAATCGTAGAGAATATCCTCCATCTTACCCTTGGATAGATATTTACTGGGTACTGAAGGTTTACATCCTGCTAAAAACAACAGAACTGTAAACACAAACAGATATGGAAAGGTATGAATATGATTCAACTTCATAATAACTTGATTACTCTTCCCTTATACTCTATTTTTTTTCCCAGTATCCTCACTGCCAGCTGCTCTGTCATCCCTTCCCTTCTTGGTCAAAGTGACCATATCTTTTCTGCAAAATATCAGAAGACCAATTACACCGGCTGTAATACAAGAATCCGCAAAATTGAATACAGGAGAGAAGAATGTAAATGAATGACCTCCCAAAAACGGGAAACTTTCCGGCCATGTCCAATGGCAAATCGGAAAATAGAACATATCAACCACCCTACCCGTCAGGAAACTGCCATATCCATGTCCGAAAGGTACGAAATAGGAAACATAAAACGGTGAAGAGGCATTGAATATCAAACCATAAAACATGGAATCTATGATATTGCCTGCTGCACCAGCCAGAATCATGGACAGGAAGACGATATAACGGATACGTGCTCCTCTTTTCAATTCCTGATGGATATACCATCCTATAATACACACGGCTACAACGCGGAATAAAGAAAGGAAGTACTTGTTCAGGAATGTCATTCCCCATGCCATTCCATAGTTTTCAATAAAAACGATCTTACACCAACTGGTAATGTCAATCTGCTCACCAAGGCTCATGTGTGTCTTCACCCAGATCTTTATGATCTGGTCAATTAACAGAACAGCAAAAATGATGAGTACAGAAAGCCATCCTACACTCAGTCTCCACTTCTTCCTATCCGACTTTCTCAGCATTCTATTTCATTTGAAGGCAGCAAAAATCCCTCTAGAAATTTTTGCACTCAATAAAAATTTCCTAAACACAAAATTATTTCATTCTTCACAGCCATCACAGACTGAGGCCTACACTCTATGTAGCCCCAGAAAGTTTCAGAGCAGAAGAAATATCTAATGATTCTTATTCTTCTCTTTGGAAGCGACACTGAGGGTAGCATGAGGAACCACCAGCAGACGAGCCTTCGGAATCAATTTACCCGTGATACGGTCAATACCGTATGTTTTGTTCTCAATACGGACCAATGCAGCTTCCAGTCCTTTGATAAACTTCTGCTGGCGCTGGGCCATATCAATAATTTCCTCCTTACTCTGGTTAACGGTTCCATCTTCAACAGCCTTATAAGTAGGAGACGTATCAGCCACATCATTGCTATCCGCATTGTCAAGCTGACTCATCATATCCTTATATTCCTGCCGTGCTACCGCAAGTTTTTTGTTGATAACTTGCCGGAATTCTTCCAGATCTTCATCTGAATAACGTACCTTTATTTCAGCCATAACCAAAATTTTTAAGTTAGTTATCGATTATCTTTTACAACTTTAATATTCAATTTGAAATCATCAAACTCAGTTTCTACACCATCATTATCAGCGATCATCAGATCATTGGCAAGAACCTGCTTCTTGATCATATCACCAAAATCCGTGATGGAAGCATCTGTTTCAGGATTAGGAGCAACAGTAACTACAATACGATCCGTGATTTCCAGTCCGGTCTCCTTGCGGAGATTCTGAATGCGGTTAATCAATTCACGAGCCATACCCTCTCTCTTCAATTCGGGAGTCAGGGTGACCTCAAGAGCAACCGTCAGATTACCTTCATTAGCTACCAGCCATCCCGGAATATCTTCTGAAATAATATCTACATCTGTGGAGTCAACTGTAACAGGCTGGCCATTGACATCAAAAGCCAACTGACCTTCTGTTTCCAGCAATGCAATATCTTTCTGGGATAAAGCATCTATATGGGCAGCAATAGGTTTCATTAGCTTCCCGAACTTCTTTCCCATAACACGGAAATTACATTTTGCTTTCTTAACCAAGACACCCTGCTCACCGATAAACTCAATTTCCTTGACATTCACTTCGGTCTTGATCAAGTCTGTTACAGCAATGATATGCTTCTTCTGTTCATCATTGACAGCTGGAATCATAATCTTAGCCAATGGCTGACGTACCCTGATATTGACCTTACGACGCAAGGCCAACACCATGGAAGTTATTTTCTGAGCCACAGACATACGAGCTTCAAGATCAGCATCTATGATACCTTCATTTACAACCGGATATTCTTCCAGATGCACACTGTCCTTCATCCCTCCCAGATCCTTATAAAGACGATCAGAGCAGAATGGTGCAAAAGGTGCCAAGACTCTGGCAACCGTCATCAAACAAGTATAAAGAGTCTGGTAGGCGCTCAATTTGTCTTCGCTCATCTCCTTGCCCCAGAAACGTTTACGGTTCAGGCGCACATACCAATTACTCAGGTCATCATTCACGAAAGTATCTACCAGGCGGCCGGCACGGGTAGGATCATAGTCATTCAGTTCCCGCTCCATTCCTTTCACCAATGTATTCAGGCAAGATAGAATCCAACGGTCAATCTCCGGACGCTTACTGACATCCAACTGCTTGGCTGCCGGATCAAAATGGTCTACATTAGCATACAAGGCAAAGAATGAATAGGTATTGTACAACGTACCGAAGAATTTTCGTCTTACTTCATCAACTCCCTTAGGGTCAAATTTCAGATTGTCCCACGGTTCATTGTTCGTCATCATATAAAAACGGACCGCATCGGCACCAAACTGATCGATCATTTCAAAAGGATCAGTAACATTGCCGACATGCTTGCTCATCTTATTTCCTTTGGCATCCAAAACAAGACCTGAACTGATAACATTCTTGAATGCTACCTGCCCGAATATCATCGTAGAAATGGCATGCAAAGTAAAGAACCAACCACGGGTCTGATCAACACCCTCATTGATAAAATCAGCCGGATAAAAGGCAGGAGGAACTGGTGTACCCTGATAGGTACTGTGAACCAACTGAGCCCGATATTCTGTCTCTGAGAGACCTGTGGCTTTCACCCCTTCGGCATCCAACGGATGTTCAAAAGGATAATGCTGCTGCGCATAAGGCATGGAACCGGAATCGAACCAGACATCTATCAGATCACTCTCGCGGTGCATGGGTTTCCCTGCATCATTAACGAGAACGATATAGTCGATATATGGCCGATGAAGATCGATACGGTCATAATTTTCCTGAGAATAATCTCCAGGAACAAAGCCTTTTTCCTTCAATGGATTGGACTTCATAAAGCCAACCTTAACTGACTTTTCTATTTCATCATACAGTTCTTCCAACGAGCCAATGCACTTCTCATTCCGATGGTCATCACGCCAGATAGGCAATGGAGTCCCCCAGAAACGAGAGCGTGACAGATTCCAGTCATTCAGATTCTCAAGCCAGTTACCAAAACGCCCACTACCGGTAGACTCCGGTTGCCAATGGATCGTCTTATTAAGAGCTACCATCTGTTCTTTCTTTGCGGTATCCTTGATAAACCAACTGTCCAAGGGATAGTAAAGAATCGGTTTATCCGTACGCCAGCAATGAGGATAACTATGCACACACTTCTCTATCTTGAAGGCAGATCCTTCCTGCTTCATTTCCATGCACATGATGACATTCAGGTCTTCTGCTTTCTGAGAAGCTTTGACATCCCAGACTCCATTCACCGTGTAAACCGGATCATACGCATTCTTGACCCAATCACCCTCATGATGATGATAGGCATCCACATTTACGCATTTCTCAACGAAACGGGAATCCAACTCCTTCAGTTCATAATATTTGCCCTGAAGGTCAACCATCGGGCGAATCTCTTCTTTCTTATTGACCAGATTGATTGCAGGAATACCGGCATCTTTGGATACTTTGGCATCATCTGCACCGAAAGTCGGAGCAATATGGACGATGCCTGTACCATCATCAGTAGTGACATAATCACCGAGAATGACACGAAAGGCCTCACTTGACATCTCTACGAAACGATCGCGTCCATCTTCACTGACAAATACTTTCTCTGGATGCTTCTCCCCATAGTCATTGACAAATTCCGGAGAATACTCCCCCATCTTCTCACAAGGTTTTGTCCAAGGCATCAACTGTTGATAGTGCATTCCTTCAAGGTCTACACCCTTCATGCGGTCAATCACTCTCCATGGACAAAGTTTCTTATCCTTATCGAAAGGAGGCAACGGAGCATTCATATCCTTTACTTCCTGATCGGCTTTCAAGTAAGCTGTGATACGGTTTTCACCCATGACAAGTGTCATCGGTTCGCCATTATAGAGATTATAGGTCTGGATGGCAACATAATCAATCTTAGGACCTACACAAAGTGCCACGTTGGACGGCAGCGTCCATGGTGTCGTAGTCCATGCGATGAAATAAGGTTTCCCCCATTTAGTCCATTCCGGTTTAGGATCCTTAATCAGGAACTGAGCCGTAACGGTAGTATCCTTGACATCCCGGTAGCATCCCGGCTGGCTCAACTCGTGGGAGCTCAGTCCCGTCCCGGCTGCCGGACTATAAGGCTGTATCGTATAACCTTTATATAATAAGCCCTTATTATACAATTGTTTCAAGAGCCACCATACCGTTTCAATATATTTATTGTCGTATGTAATATAAGGATGCTCCAAATCAATGAAATATCCCATCTTTTTAGTCAGAGAATCCCACTCCTCGGTAAATTTCATGACATTCTCACGGCATTTCCGATTATAGTCTTCTACAGAGATATACTTATCACTTTCCTTATTATCAATATCTTTCTTAGATATGCCAAGTTCCTTTTCGACACCAATCTCTACAGGAAGTCCATGGGTATCCCATCCAGCCTTTCTGTACACCTGGAATCCTCTCATCGTCTTATAACGATTGACGATATCCTTGATAGAACGCGCCAGAACATGATGTATACCAGGATGACCGTTTGCAGAAGGAGGTCCTTCAAAGAAAATAAACTTAGGACACCCTGCACGTTCATCGATTGAACGGTGGAAGATATTATTCTTCTTCCAGCCAGCTAACACATCATTATTAATCTCTACAAGATCCAGCCCGTTATGCTCGGCAAATTTCTTAGCCATTATACAAATTCTTGTTTATAACTTAATCTCTTTAAGGTTGCAAAGATAACAAAAAAAAATGTCTTTGCATCAATACTCTTACAAATTTTCTATTTTCACAACCACTAAGTTCGAATCAAAAAACATTTACTACAAACCTTCTGCCTCTTCAAGCCAGATACTACTGGATGCATCAGAAGGCATGCGCCAGTCTCCACGAGGGCTCAGACTGACACTCCCTACCTTCGGTCCGTCAGGAAGACAACTCCTCTTGAACTGCTGGGCAAAAAATCTGCGAAGGAATACCCTTAACCATTTTTTCAGGGTTTCTTCATCGTATGTACCGCCCAGTTCGGCTCCGGATACAGCTTTACGTTCCGTTGTCTTATCTTTAACTTTCTGTTCGATAAAGGCTTTCTTGGCTAATAAGAATATTTTTCCAGGTCTGAATCCATAACGAAGGAAATAGTACAGGAAGAAATCATGCAACTCGTATGGTCCTACAAGGTCCTCTGTCTTTTGCTTGATCTCCCCGTTCTCATCTGCTGGAATCAACTCAGGAGAAATAGGAGTATTTATAATATCCAGCAAAGCTGCTCTGCTCGTCTCATCAATAGAATTATCTGCAACATGTTTCAAAAGAAACTGTATCAAAGTTTTCGGAATACTGGCATTCACTCCATACATGCTCATGTGATCACCGTTATAGGTGGCCCACCCCAATGCGAGTTCACTTAAATCACCTGTTCCGACAACCAGACCCTCCAGTTGATTAGCCAGATCCATCAAGATCTGTGTACGTTCCCGAGCCTGACAGTTTTCATAGGTAATATCATGGATATTCTCGTCATGACCAATATCTTCAAAATGCTGAGTTACTGCATTTGCAATATTTATCTCACGGACAGTAACTCCAAGATTCTTCATAAGAATGATTGCATTATGATGGGTACGGTCAGTCGTACCAAAGCCAGGCATAGTAACGCCAATGATTCCTGTACGGTCCAACTTGAGTTTATCAAAAGTCTTCACACATACCAACAGTGCCAAGGTAGAATCCAATCCCCCGCTGATACCGACAATGACCGTTTTCACATGAGTATGGACGATTCTCTTAGCCAGGCCCATCACCTGGATATTCAGGATCTCCTCACAAGAGGCATTCCTATCCTTTTCCTGAGGGATAAAAGGATGTGGGTTCACCGTACGCTCCAATACGAAATCACGTTCAATATCAGGTGATGCTGTAGCCACGCGATGGATAGAAAATTTAGATTCCTGCATGGCATATTTTATATTGCGCTGCGCATTAACGTAAGTAGAATTGCACCGTCGCTCTATCTGGAGTTTTTCAATATCAATCTGAGCAATTTCCAGTTGGCTGTTGAGAGAGAACCGTTCTGACTCCGCCAGCATATTGCCATTTTCATAAATCAATGCATTCCCCCCATATACGACGTC
>DAIPMC010000009.1:18363-24229 GCA_036768895.1 Prevotella sp.
TTGCCACTCAACTCATCACTGGCAGAAAGATTGAATATCAACTGGGCGCCTGCCAGTGCGAGGCCATTGCTAGGAGGAGTGGGAGCCCATACATCCTCACATATTTCAACTCCAAAAGTAGCCCCACTGGAAGTAGTGAACAACTGAAGGTCAGGAGTGATCAATGTTTTATGTCCGGCAAAGCGAATTTCAGTTTCTTTCACATCCTGTGCAGAAGCGAACCACCTCTTCTCATAGAACTCGCTATACTCAGGAAGATAGGTTTTAGGAACCAGCCCCAGGAGTTTACCTTTCTGGATGATTGCGGCACAGTTTAGCAACAGATCACCAACCACAACCGGAAGCCCTACAATAGCAATGACATCCAACTGCCGTGTGACATTAAGCAGCATCATCAGGGAATTCTCAGCCGCATCAAGAAGTAACTGTTGATGAAAAAGGTCCTGACAAGAATATCCGGTGATAGAAAGTTCCGGAAAGACGATGATCTCTACTCCCAATCCTTCAGCCTGTACGATAATATTCTCTATCTGTTGAGTATTAAACCGCACATCGCCTACCTTCACAGAAGGAACAGCGCTTGCTACTTTGATAAAACCGTACTCCATAACCTTTAATTTTTATTAACACAAGTATTTGTTATTAGTCTGATTCAGCATCTTATTCTCAGATGTCAGTATTTTCACTTTTCATTTCACTCACATCCGATGCCGATCCCTGTTATTAGTTTTCTATAGAAAATCAGAAATAACCATCCTATTATCATCCAAGACGATTATTTCTGATACAGATATATTCAATGTATTGTTATCTGAGTGGCACCATATCCATATTCCTGGAAAGATGCATCCTGATAAGTGCAATGCTTATACCGGTAGTTGAGTTCATGGATCAAGGCATGACGGAGAACGCCCTCACCTTTACCATGAATAAAGACAATTTTCAGTCCTTTCCTATTCAAGTTTTCATTCATTATCTTCTTGAAATAATCAAGTTGGTAGTGAAGGATATCTACCGCCTGCATTCCCGCCGTTGTTTCCAGCAAAGACGAAGCATGAAGGTCAATAACCAGCAAGTTATCCTTTTTCTTCTCACTTTTATTCAGTTGAGGAGTTCCGGATATTTTAGTTGATGATTCTGTATGATAGAGTTCATCCTTTAACTTTCTGGGATCCAGATGTATAGGATGACTCACGACATCATTTTCGATGATGGGATAGAGCAAAGCCTGCTGTTCAAAGAAATCATTCTCTGCAAAAGAATTCTGTTTGCAGAATTTTACGGCATCAATATGAAACTGAGCCTCTACAGGTGTTTTCCACAAGAAAGGTTTATCCTTCTTATACGCCATGATCTGCAAGGCGATATGTCCCAGTTGTCCGATCTCCATCACAGTATCTTTTTCAACGAACAGTTTGGTGTTCGGTTCTACTTCAGATTGCTGCTTGAGTGTCCAGGCATTCCCTTCAGCATGAAGGTAAGTATATTGAAGGGTATAATTACTATCGTTGATGATATAAGTTTCAAACTCCGTATCAGGCAAAGCCTGTACATCCTTAGGGACAAAAGCCAGATAAACAGACAGCCGGTCACCGTCCTTTCTTTCTTCAGCAGGTCTCTTGAAAGTAATCTCCTTATCAGCAGGATCATCTTCCAGTTCCTCTTCCGTTTGTCCGGCAGTTTCTGCATTCAATAAGGTCTTAATACTTCTCTGATCATCTTTCAACTCCGTTCTGGCATGAGCTTCTGCTTTCTCCTTTGCATCCATTTTCTCAGAAATCATCTTGCTCATACTGTAATCATCTGTCGAAACGACAACTACGTCATTAACAGGGGTTGGGATCTGAAAACCATCCTCATCCTCAATCAGTACAATGCCATTGCCCTGGAACCCGGCGACCTTACCACCACCGGTCTCTGACAGGAATCTTACTTTATCACCTATTTTCATATTATCTTTCTTTAATTTATCAGTAATGAAATCCGAGTCATTTTCATCTCAGCAGATGCCAATGGTTCTTCTTCATCTTAAAACGTCTCCTATTCTATCCAACTATCGGACAAGAATCGTACTGTCCTGAGGATATACAGGTAGACACTATCTTACGGAATCAACAGACAAGCATCACCATAGCTCAGGAACTTAAAGTCATGGGCCAGGGCATACTGATATACCTTCTTCCAGTCACCATGCAGGAAAGCACTGACTAAAAGCAGCAAAGTACTCTCAGGTTGATGGAAATTAGTAATCAGCAACTTGACAAACTTATAGGTATAACCCGGTGCAATAAAAAGCGCAGTGCTTGAATGAAGTGCATCGAGGCCGTTCCTATCCAGATAAGCCAGAATATTCCTCACAGACTGTTCCGGAGTGATTCCTTCAGCCAGTCCTCCGTCTCTGCCATTGTCGTATGGATCCCACTGATTCACGTGCAGATCTTCCTCACTGGCCTCTGGATGAGTTTGTAAATAAGCACCCATATAATAGAGACTCTCGAGAGTGCGTACAGAAGTTGTACCGACAGCTATGCACTGGCAATGATACTTCAGAAGACGCTCAAAGGTATGCCGGTGAACAACAATATATTCAGAATGCATCTCATGCCCTTCTATCTCATCCGTCTTTACAGGTTTAAAGGTACCGGCGCCTACATGCAAGGTCACCTCATCACGGACGATACCCAACCGATCTATATTGTCCAACACCCGGTCTGTAAAATGAAGGCCAGCTGTAGGTGCAGCCACGCTTCCATTAATCTTGGAATAGACTGTCTGATAATCAATTTTATCACTCTCCTCCGTAGAACGGTTCAAATAAGGAGGAATAGGAAGTTCGCCCACCTTCTCAAGGATATCAGCGAAATTCACCTGATCCGCATCCCAATCGAAATCAATCCAATAGTTGGTTCCACCTGTGTGATTGGTCATTTTCTTTTGTTCCTCATTCAGTTCATCCCCTCTGAGCATAGTTGCTTTCAAGGAAAACTGTTGGCCTTTGATTTCAAATTCGCGAACCAGGGAACCCTCTTTCCATTTCTTCATATTCCCTACCATGCACAACCAAGAGCAATGTCCGGTAGTCTGGAACATCCGTTCATAATCAGAAGGAACAGCCGGTTCCATAAGGAATATCTCTATCTGTGCACCAGTCTCTTTGCGAAAGTGCATACGTGCCTGGATAACCCTTGTATTGTTGAAGACCATCAAGGCACCTTCAGGAAGATATTTCGTTATATTATAGAAAACATCCTCACTCACCTCACCTTGCCGATAAAGAAGGAGTTTAGCATGATCACGTAGAGGATTAGGATGTTCAGCTATCTTGTCATCAGGTAAATCATAATTGAAATCAGAAATTCTAATGTGTTTAGTATCCATAATTTTATTTAATAATTTGGTATGATTCCTCTGAAAAGAGCATATACCAATGTAAAAGCCAGTACAGTCATTACCACGTCTATATCGCTATAGTCATAACCCGTCTTGGTGTACTGGGATGAAATATAATTCAGTTTTGGAGAGATTTTATAGTACATCTTATGATAAAGCAAATAGAACATAAAGCCCGCCAATGCACCAAATGCCCAACCTGCCAGCACATCACTGGGATAGTGTACGCCAAGATAAACACGAGTCCATCCATTCATCAATGACCACAAGACCATGACAGAACTTAATAGCCGACTTCTGATCAGGAGACCGAAAAAGATAGCTATTCCCATGGTGTTAGCAGCATGAGCGGAAAAGAAACTAAATCCATCTCCACGATAACTGTTTACCACATCAATGGAGTATTTCAACATCGGGTCATTAGACGGCCGACAGCGCGAGATAATGGGTTTGACGATACCATCGTCAATGCAGTTAATCGATAAGACACACAATGCGGTACATCCGACCACAAGCATAATCTGTGCCATGGTCTCATTATTTTTCAACACAAGATAGAAAAGCACAATATATAAAGGAATCCAGGTTAGGCCAGATGTAAGAGCCATGACCAGACCATCCATAAACTGTGATTGGCTTCCATTAAAGAAATGGAATATGATTCTGTCTAATTCTAAAAGTTTCAATTTATTTTTTCTATTATGACTTTCAAAATTTCTACTCTGTGGTATTTCCTTATCATACAAAGAGAGGATACCCTTCTACCTTTATTCACTTAAATACCTTCTATCTGATTGGTACGCAACCAGCCTTCACGTCCATCAGCCAATTTGATACCTCTCCACTGTTCCATGGTCTTATCAGTAATTTCCACACGGGTCCCTTCATGAATGACAAAAGCCTCTGCACCATTCTTAGCTGGAGTTTTCTTCACGGAAATGGAAGGAGAAATGACTATGGCTCCTGTACGATGCATGAGATCCGACTTTTGCTGAAAGGCAAAGAGGTTACATAGTAGAAAAACGACAACAGATACACACGCACCAAAGAAGCCCACTTTGCGCAGTATCAGATTTTTCCCGAAGAGATAAGCCAGAACAAGTATCAGAGCCAAGCACAATGCCCCAATAGCAATATGAGCCCATCGGTCTACGCTGGTAAAATTGACCAGTTCTTTATACCATGACACAAAAAACACCTCACCCTGAGGAGTAATCTTGTCAATGGTTTTACTCCTTGCGAAGTCAAGATTAAACCGGATATCCTTGTCACCCGGTTGAATCAGATGGGCTCTTTCATAAGCCAGAACAGCCTGAGGAATATTATCACTACGATAATAAGCATTCCCCAGATTATAATATAAAGCAGCGCTGACTCCCTCTTTCAGAAGTTGCTGATATTCCTTGATTGCCTGCTGATAGTTACCTTTGGCATAGTCTGCATCCGCATTAGCTTTTGAAAGCGCTGAAGCATTCTGAACGAAGACCAGCAAAAGCAAACAGAGGAAAACGAATTTTATATTCTTCATCATCTTATCTGTTTACGGAATTTTTATTCCCTTTTTTCATTACATCCTCGATATTCATAATGGCTGTCATAGCACGATCGAAGGTCCGCTCCATATTTCCTTGTGGGTCTCCAGGCGCATAGCGTTCAAATTCACATTCGTCCAGAGCTCCGACAAATTTCTCTATTGTCTCTTTATCAACCTGATGAATAGACAGATTATCCTGAATATTCTCACGTGTAAGTTGTTCTACCGGCATATTCAGTTTATCACTGATATATCCCCACAAGGCCCTGAGTACTTCATCATAAAATTCAGCTTGCCTTCCCTTAATCATCAGCAGACTGGCCCGTCTCAGTCTTCTTCTTGCAACCTTATTAGCCTTTTTACCCCGCATCTTCACCATGTCAGCCATTTCTGCGGCACGTTTTCTGAAGATAATCAGCAATGCAACAAAGACCACTACAAGAAGGAACAGAATGGTCATATATCCCACACTTCCGAAGAAGAAATGATTTACCTGATGAAAGGCACTGCTGCCCAACTTTAAAGGATGAATATCCTGATCTTTCATATCTGAGAAATCAGTTACTCCTGATTCATTACCATCTCCCTTACTGACATTGATCACAAAGGGTTGTGTCTGTATAGTCTTATAAGCATTAGCCGCAACATCATAATAAGTCATTTTGACTGATGGAATGGTATACTTTCCCTGATTACGGGGTACGGCAAGGAAGTCATAAATCATATTTCCTTCTACTCCATTGGCAGTCAACTTGGTCTTGTCTGTTACTTTAGCATCGTATGTATCAAAACCTTTCGGGAAATTGACTACAGGTTGCTTAAGCAATTTAAGATTGCCGATTCCTCCTATGACGACACGCAGTGTTATCGGTTCACCGGCCTTAACCTCCTTCTTATTGAGTTGGGCTGTAATATTAAATTTCCCAACGCCTCCAGAGAATC
>DAIPMC010000009.1:24239-25447 GCA_036768895.1 Prevotella sp.
GAAGGACTGGGCGGTAGTGGAGCTACATGAATCGTCATGCCGGGAGCGATGATGCTTTTCTTCACATCCACGTAATCCGATCCACCATTAAAGAAAGCTTCGAAAGGATCCACATTTCTATTCTCCTCCTCGACAATTCCCTTAAAGGTTATGCTTGGTATCTTCAGGTCTCCGGTCATCTGTGGATACATCACATACTCGCTCCAGGTGACACAGCGGTACGGCCGGCCATTAACTTTCTCTATATGGAAAGTCTTCTGTTGCGGGAGTTGTACTTCCTGTGTATGAAAACCATTCAGATCCGGCATCTTGCCTTCCAACTGTGTCAGATCAACAGTTGTATAGACCTTATAGGTAAGGAGAACAGGTTCCTGTTCATGCACTCTCCTCTTACTCGCTGTGACACGGATAAAGAGTTCATTACCCGATATACGGGAGCCTTCAGGACGCATTCGTGGAGCACTCACCGGACTACCCTGCATATTCGGTGTACCGCCATTGGCCTGAGCACGACCAGACACATGGATATGAGCCGAACCGGAAGTAATGCGTTTTCCATTTACAACGGCATGAGCCCCTGAAATGGTATAGTGACCATCCTTTTTAGCATAAAGTGTATAGGTATAGGTAACCGATGATGAACTAGTCGTATGCCCATTAACCATCGTAAAACTGGACTGGGAGGAAGCATACGGCCCTGCTACGATTTCCAAACCTTCAGGAACATTACCACCACGGAACTCTGACACATCCTGAGTATTCACGGTATAGGCTATACGAAAATTCTCCCCTGCCGCTACATGTGAAGGAGCGGAAACAGAAATTCTCTGTGCCCATAGAGGCATATATCCTAGAACGAGAAATAAACTCAGAAACAGATATGTATAGAAATGTCTCATATAATAATTATCCTTGAATTTTGTCCGATTGCCCGCAAAAAGAATTTTTCTCATTCCTTTTCTGCACTCGTATAACCCGTCATTTACCAGTTTTTATCCAATTGTTTTCTCGCAGGCTGCGCCATATTCTTCTGAAGTTTTGCATTAGTTGCCTTTTCCTGTTGGACAGCTGCATTCAGAAGTTGCTCAGCATTCTGTTTACTCATCTGAGGCTGATTTGGATTCTGCTGGTTCTGATTTTTATTTTGATCCTGCTTATTTTTCTGTTTGTTCTGGTTCTTATTTTGGTTTTTGTTTTGATTCTGCTTG
>DAIPMC010000009.1:25462-31785 GCA_036768895.1 Prevotella sp.
ATTATTCTTCTGATTCTTATTCTTGTTCTTGTTTTTATTTTTGGGTTGATTTTTCAGCAACCTCTGGCAAAGGGCAAGGTTATAACGAGTCTGTTCATCAGAAGGATTATTCCTTAAAGCCTCTTCATAGAAAGGTATAGCCTGTCCGTACTGCCGACGATTCTCGAAGATGACACCTGTATTATGGTAACTTCCAGCCTTTCTGACTTTCCCTTTTTCCATACGGCCGGATTTCATAAACTGCTGTACTGCAAGGGAATCTTTCTGCTGCATCATCAAAGCACAACCAAGATTATATACAGCCTGCGCATTATCTGTATTAGCAGCTATCGCCTTACGGAACATCGTCTCTGATGCGATCCATTTATGAGCATGATAAAGTTTGTTCCCCTCACGGATAAAAGTTCGGTCCGCACGAGGCTTCATATCAGGAACAGCCATTACCAGACAGAAAACTGCCAATAACAGGATTGCTCCTATAATGATATATTTCGCATACTTTCTCATCATCTTTTCCTAAAGAGTTTTACCTTTTTTAGCAATGGGTTCTTAGCTTCCGAAATACACACTTCAAGTATAAGAAGGAAAAGGACTATCATTCCAACGACTTGAAATTGTTCATTAGAAGCATCATATACGACAGACTCTGCATCTCCATGCTGCAATTTTGAAAGTTCCACATTAAGTCTGTCTTCCACATTACTTGTATTGTCAACATGAATATACGTCCCATCACCAGCCTGTGCTATCTGCTGGGCCGTCTGTTCATTCAAAGCCGTCATTACCGTATTTCCACTCCTGTCCTTCAGATAAGTCCCATTACCCATAGGAATCGGAGCACCCTTTCCTGAGCCCACACCGAGCACAAAGACATTAATACCAGCCTTATGGGCTGCCTTTGCAGCTTCCTCAGCACCGCCTTCATGATCTTCTGCATCCGTAATCACGATAATGGCCTTACCTGATTTGTCATCCTCCTGCGAGAAACTGTGCATCGCAAGATTAATAGCCTGACCAATATCCGTTCCCTGAGTACGGATTAATCCTGGTTCTATGTTACTAAGAAACATCTTAGCAGAGATATAATCCGTGGTAATCGGCAACTGGACGTATGCTTCACCGGCAAATACAATCAGTCCTATTTTATCATTATTAAACTTATCTACAAGATTTTCTATCAGCATTTTGCTCCGCTCCAGCCGCGAAGGTTCCACATCCTGAGCAAGCATCGAATTT
The DNA here is from genome assembly GCA_036768895.1 of Prevotella sp. Taxonomy (GTDB): domain Bacteria; phylum Bacteroidota; class Bacteroidia; order Bacteroidales; family Bacteroidaceae; genus Prevotella. The sequence continues at coordinate 26,699 of DAIPMC010000009.1, forward strand.
GATATATCCAAACAGATAATGGTCTGTATTCCCTTACGCTTCTCATTGGAAATCTTTGCTCCCATTTGAGGACGAGCCATCATGACCACTACTAATGCCACAGCAGCCATCAGAAGCCAGAATTTCACGCTCGGGCGATATTTGGATACATCCGGCATCAGTTCTTTCAGAAGATCTTTCTCACCGAACTTCTTCAATTTAATGCAACGTTGACGCCATTCGACAAACCGGATGATAACCAGAATAGGAATGGCAATCAATGCCCACAGATATATAGGATTTTCAAATCTAAACATTTCTGAATATTTCTAGCATTTCCAACAATCCCACCCATCAGGGTATACGACGAAACCAAGTAATCCTGAGGAGAACCTCCAGAAGTAAGAAGAAGAGTGCAGCAAAAGCGAAAGGCTGATATGCATCATAACGTTTTGCAAAATGCTGGACATTCATCTTAGACTTCTCAAGTTGGTCTATATCACGATAAATTTTTCTCAACTGAGATGTATTCGTAGCACGATAGAAATTTCCGCCTGTAGCATCTGCTATCGAACGAAGAGTCTGTACGTCTACTTCAGCCGGAAGGTTGATATATTGAGTAGTTCCAGCCACCTGTACCGGATAAGGCGCTACAGTATTAGTACCCACACCTATTGTATATACACGAATGCCCAGGCTCTTGGCTATCTGAGCGGCTGTCATCGGTGAGATATCTCCCATATTATTAGAGCCATCAGTCAGAAGAATTACCACTTTACTTTTAGCCTTAGAACTCTGAAGACGGGATATGGCATTAGCCAGTCCCATACCCAAGGCTGTACCATCATCTATCAGTCCTCTGGCTGCAATATCAGTGCGCACATTATGAAGTAGAGCCAGCAAACTGGCATGGTCAGTGGTCATCGGGCATTGCGTAAAGGCTTCACCGGCAAAAATAGTCAATCCTATATTGTCATTCGGACGACTGGAGATAAACTCCTCTGCCACTTCTTTAGCAGCTTCTATACGATTCGGCTTCAAGTCCTCTGCAAGCATACTCGTCGAGACATCCATACACATCATGATATTGATGCCTTCAACAGTCTTGTTATTCCAGGCATTATGAGTCTGGGGACGAGCCAGTATAATCACAATCAGAATGAAGGTGATACACCGCAGCAGCATGGGTAAATGCATCAGGCGCATACGCATGCTCTTGGGCGCATACTCATAGGCACGAGTATCGCTCATCTTCATCGTAGGCTCACTCTTCTTCCTGTACAGAAAATACCATAATATATAAGGTATCAGCAACAGGAGCAGCAGGAAATATCCTTTGTTTGCAAATTCCATATCTACTAAATTAACTTCACTACCTGTACGATAACATAAATAAGGAGCACAACAGCAACCAGTCCCGTTACAGTAAGAGCAATCTTAATGTTACGACGGGCATCACGAGTTCTCTGATCCGAAGCACTTAATGTCGGAGCGACTTTCTCCTCAGCCGGAACTTCATCCGTCTTCGTCTCATCAATGAACTTGATGGCATTGACCAGATTCTTGTCATTCTCATTAATGAATGTCTCGTATTTCGCAAATTTCACCAGATCGGCTGTCTGGAAAAGTTCCGTCAGTTCTGCTATCATCTCTTGATCACCGGCTTCACGCAGGCGGTCAATGATATCAGAACTGGTCATCTCTTTAGCCCCGAAACCAAACCGATTCTGTATATATTCCCTTAAAGCATCCGTAAGTTGGGTATAGTAAGCTTTCTCACCTTCTATATTATCTACATGCTCATGCTTGATTTTCTGTATCTTAGTAAGAGCCTTCTCATGTGCCGGAACTCTCTTGACAATACGGAAATGAACAATAATAGGCTTATTTTCCTTCAACCTTACATAGCAATAGAAGAAGAAGGCACACAGCAGGAGCATCAACATACTGCACCAAAAGACAGGACTCCATTCCTCCCAGTCAAAGATATTGTTCTGAACATCCTTCGGGGGATAGAATTTATTAGGGTGCAGGGTATCCACAGGAACCGTCAAGACCTTAAGAGCCAACTGATTGCCATGATAATTTTTCCCATCCACTTTCACATTCAATGGAGGTATAGGATAAAGTTTCTGATGAAACGATGTCAGTGTATAGGTACGTTCAACCTGCACCATACCATTATCAAGGGCTGTTGTATCACCGTCCTTCCAAGAAAGGACCTCCACACCAGGTGTGATCATCTGAGATCTCTTGAACACAGGCATGTTAGCTTTTGTACCTTTCTTCATAGCTACAGTCAGATGCAAATCGGTCTGCTGTCCGATCAGTATCTGTATAGAGTCTATCTTCTGCTCTACCTGGACTTGAGACCACCCAGGCAGCACAAACAGAACAGTGACTGCACCTACCAATATCTTTTTGATGAACTGATTCATTCCAACTTCAACTTATTAAAATTCGTCATCATGAACGCTGCTTGAAAAGGAGGAGCAATGACTTTGTGAAATCTTCATTCGTTGCTATACTCGTCCAGTCAACACGACTCTTGGCAAAGATTTCTTTCAACCAAGCTTCACGTTCCAACCAATAACGGGTATGAGCTCTGCGAAGATTCTTCGATCCGGTATCAACATACATTTCATGCCCCGTCTCTGCATCTCTTACTTTCATCATTCCCACATCAGGCAGACGCTTAGCACGAGGATCATACACCTGAATAGCCACCATGTCATGTTTATGGTTAGCGATCTTCAAAGCATGTCCCAATGCACTCTCCTCCTGTCCTTCTATCCGAACCATCCGCTTACGATCATAAAAATCGCTGATTACGAAAGCCGTACAACGCCGCCGCTGGACACGGGTGAGATATTCCACAGCTTCAGCAATATCCGTCTTTTCACTTTGCGGATGAAAATCAAGCAGTTCCCGGATAATCAGAAGAATATGCTTCCGGCCTTTTTTAGGCGGAATATACTTTTCTATCCTATCACTGAAAAAAATAACACCTATCTTATCATTGTTCTGGATAGCACTGAAAGCCAATGTCGCAGCAATTTCAGTCTCCATATTACGCTTCGTCTGATGAGCCGTACCAAAGTCAAGAGAACCACTGACATCGATGAGAAGCATAACCGTCAACTCACGCTCCTCTTCAAAAACTTTAATGTAGGGACGATGAAAACGGGCTGTTACATTCCAGTCTATATCACGGACATCATCGCCAAACTGATACTCTCTTACCTCTGAGAAAGACATTCCACGTCCCTTAAAGGCTGAATGGTATTGCCCGGCAAAGATATTCTGACTCAACCCGCGGGTTTTTATCTCAATCTTCCTGACTTTCTTTAAGATCTCTTGCGTATCCATATCTGATTCTCCAAACGACTCATGTCTTTACATCTTCAGCGGAATTTTTCTATCACTGACCAATCAAGGTACTTCTACCTTATTGATAATCTTACTCACAATCTCTTCCGAGGTAACATTAGCAGCCTCTGCTTCATAGCTCAAGCCGATACGATGGCGCATCACATCATGAACTACGGCACGAACATCTTCAGGAATCACATAACCACGATGGTGAATAAAGGCGTACGCACGCCCAGCCTTAGCCAATGCGATACTCGCACGTGGACTGCCTCCAAAATTAATCATATCCTTCAGTTCTGGCATCCCATAACGATCCGGATAACGACTGGCAAATACAATTTCAGCAATATACTGTTCGATCTTCTCGTCAATATAGACTTCATTTACAACTTCACGGGCTTTCAGTATCTCTTCAGCGTTTACCACTGGAGAAACTTTTGGCATACTGTTAGACAGATTCTCACGGATAATCTGCTTTTCTTCGTCAAGAGATGGATAATCGATAACGACTTTCAGCATGAAACGATCCACCTGGGCTTCAGGCAACTGATAGGTTCCTTCCTGCTCGATTGGATTCTGTGTTGCCATAACCATAAAAGGATCCGGCAACTTAAAAGTCTGTTCACCTATCGTAATCTGATGCTCCTGCATGGCTTCAAGCAGTGCACTCTGTACTTTGGCAGGAGCACGGTTTATTTCATCTGCCAAAACGAAATTAGCAAATACAGGACCCTTTTTCACCTTGAAACTTTCATCCTTTTGGGAATAAATCATAGTGCCAATGACATCAGCCGGCAACAAATCAGGCGTAAACTGAATCCTACTATACCGGGCATCAATCAACTGTGCCAGAGTCTTGATTGCCAAAGTCTTTGCCAGTCCGGGAACACCTTCAAGAAGAATATGTCCATCACTCAGCAATCCTATGAGCAAAGAATTTATAAGATGCTTCTGCCCAACAATTACTTTATTCATACCCGTCGTCAAATCTGTGACGAATCGGCTTTGTTGTTCAATCCGTTCATTCAGTTCACGGATATCTATAGATTCAGCCATAATGATCAGTTTTTTATGTTAATTCCTAAAATACACCGCAAAAATACTGAAATTCATAGAGAGGAGCGAAAACTTGTATGTAAAATATATTAAAAATACTTCTTAAAACCTATATTTTAAGAAACTTTTAAGGCGTTTGAGAAGACCACTTAAGAAAACCGTCCGTTGTAAAAGGCACAGTCTCCCTTTCTTAAAACCTATAATTTAAGAAACTTTTAAAGCACTAATGAATGAACTAAAGAATTAAACACCCATAGCATCTGATTCCTTTTCCAATATCACCGATAAACATTTCTATCAGGGATTTTTTCTTCATGTCAATCATGGTATCAACTATTGATCCTTAATCGGGTATATTCAAAAAGAACAAAAAATTAAAATAACGATTTAAATTCATCCACTCTTGACAAAAAAAAAGTTGGAACAAATGTCCCAACTCTATTTTTTCATCATCTAAGAAGAAGATTACTCTCCTGCTTTCGGAGCAGCTTCTTTAGCAGGAGCAGCCACAGCCTCAGCAGGTTTTGCAGCTTCTGCTTGTTTTGCTTCCTTAGCAGCTTCCTTAGCAGCTTCATCTGCAGCCTTTTTGGCTTCAGCTTCTGCTTTTGCCGTAGCTATAGCTGCATTCTTGTCAGCTCTTTTCTTAGCGATAGTCTCATTTACTTTCTTCTCAGCTTCCA
>DAIPMC010000009.1:31795-38191 GCA_036768895.1 Prevotella sp.
GCTTTGGAATGTGCATCATTCTTAGCTTTTGCCTGACCGTCGCGAGCAGCTTCTACCTTCTGTTCCTTGTCGGCCTTCCAGGCGTCAAAACGCTTCTGGGCTTCAGCCTCATCAAATGCGCCCTTCTTCACGCCACCGTGAAGATGCTTCATCAGATAAACACCTTCTCCTTTGAGAATATTACGGACTGTATCCGAAGGCTGAGCACCAGCCTCAACCCAATAGAGTGCACGATTGAAATCCAAAGTCACACTTGCAGGATTGGTATTGGGATTGAATACACCAATCTTTTCTGTAAATTTACCGTTTCTTGATGCTCTAGCATCAGCAATGACGATGCGATAAACTGCATAAGCCTTATGACCGCCACGCTGTAATCTGATTCTTGTTGCCATTTTTTCTTTAAAATTTTAATTAGGTTTGAATCTATGCCATCAACTCGTAATAGCGGCTGCAAAGATACAAATAAAACTTGATTAATTTTTTCAGGAAGAAGAAAAACTCAATAAGTTAATAAATATTAACTATTCTGTTTCATAGATTTTTCATTCCTGCTCTCCTTCTGCTAGGACCGGTTTCATACTGTCCTATAGAAGTTTCTATCACACCGGATCTTCATTACGATCATCCGAAAAAAGATCATCTGCTGCCTTTGCCTCATCCTCATCAAACCATGTGGCCAACTTTACATGAGCTTTGGTCTTTACATCTTCCGGCACATTACCCCATACTTTATGAAGAACATAAATCAGTACTGCAAGATCATCACTTAGTCCCGCAATTGGAATAGCATCCGGTATTACATCAAGAGGACTGATCAAATACCCCAAAGCACCAATAATTATAGCTTTGTCTTTGACCGGAACATTTTTACTTTCCAGTGTATAGAACAGGATAAGAGCTGCATACACGAATTTAGCACCCGAACGCTTTGCAATACGAGAAATTTTTTCTTTAAAGCCATGCTTCGTGAAAGCATCCTTATATTTCATAAAGTCTGGTAACTGTGACATCTTCATGGTTTATAATTTAATACATCATTGATAAACTTATCTATAGTTGGATCGGACAAATGTCGAAGCCTCATTTGGATAAGTAAGTGCATAATTACTCTAGCCAAAAAGGCCAGCAGAACTCCTATCGCAAGAAACACGAAAAACGTCCAATGTCCAAATGGGTAACTCTGCTCCGGGATGGCAGAAAGAACGATAATCGGCAACACAATCAAAACTCCTGATACTGTAAGTTGAGTACGCTCGCTTCCGCCACTATCTAAAATGGCCTGTTTATCAAAAAGATAATCATCCAGCATTTCTTTTGTGACCTTATAGTTTTCCATCTGGGGGAATCCCCCATCAGAGCCAAAATCTTTGATTCGATTTGTGACACGATGCTCAAAATCATCCAGGTTCTGCTTGTCCAGAGTTTTCAACCACATACGTAATCCGTATTATAATAAAAAGAAAACAGTGCCCCTGTAAGCCGGGTTCCGTTACATCTTACGATGTCACCTGCCATTTATCTAGGACTCCGGTCACCCGAAGCCTCAAGCATTCCACCCTCCGTAGGAATCCAAAGATTATCGGGCGGGCAACCCTCAAACTACGGTATACATGAATTTGCAGCCCCCGGAAGACACAGCCTGACGGTCACCCCTCAGCTGGTGGTCTTTTACACCACCTTCTCACCCTTACCCGACAAGACCCAACGAATCAGATTTGTTTCGAGCGGTTATTTTCTTCTGTCGACACCTACTGTCACCAATAGCTTCTATTTTCGGAAGCGGGGCGCCCTGCGCTGCCCGGACTTTCCTCTCGCACCCTAAAGTGCCAGCGGCAGAGTCGGAACACTGTTTTCGATTTTGCAAAGATATAATAAAAGTTGAGAGAGGACAACTTTTAAGATAACTTTTTTTTGCAAGCTAATAAAAATGTCTATTTCTTTTACATCCTGCTTTCAGAGTCCTTGTTTCCATTTCTTCATCTTCTCTATTGCTCCCGACTCTCAGAAAAAACGATAGAATCAAAAACGATCATGACTTTTAGAACTTAAGAAATGTAAATCTACGCCTATTCACATTTAAGAGCCGTTAATGTGTTAAATTTAAGTGTTAAAGTGGGATAAAGAAAATCGTCATTTTGACACATAAAGCTATTTTGCACTTATATTTGCAATCGAAAAATAAAGCGAAAGGCCTATAAGCCAGTTTAGTGATAATGAGATATTAAAATTAAAACAAACAATAAGTAAGATGAAAATTTCAAGTAAAAATGTTATTGCGGGGTTTTGCCTGATAGCTATTACTTTCGGAAGTAGTGCTTTTGTTCAGGTTAATGCTGCCCCATTATCAATGACCTCTGAACAGCCAGTAGATTTAACTTATGCTGCTGCCAAAGCTGTTCCTGCAGTCGTTCATATCAAGTTTGTCAAGAACTCCACGACCCAAACTGTTGACGTGCAAGGCAATCCTTTCGACTTTTTCGATGATCCATTCGGGTTCTTTGGTAATCCAAACGGCGGAGACAACAATGGGGAAAAGCATAAAGAGCACGTCAGAACTCCCAAACAGGAAGCAACCGGTTCAGGAGTAATCATCTCTCCTGACGGATATATTGTAACAAACAACCATGTCGTAAACGGTGCTGATGAACTAACCGTTACATTAAATGATAACCGGGAATTCTCAGCTCGTATCATCGGCACTGATCCGGTCACCGATTTAGCATTGATCAAGATTAATGCTAAGAATCTCCCTACTCTGCCAATCGGAGACAGTGACAAACTGAAAATCGGTGAATGGGTGCTTGCTGTAGGTAATCCTTACAACCTGAGTTCAACGGTCACAGCTGGTATTGTCAGTGCCAAAGCTCGTTCACTGGGAGGTGATGGAGAAGGTCCTCAAATCTCAAGTTTTATCCAGACAGATGCAGCAATCAACCCCGGCAATTCCGGTGGAGCACTCGTTAACACCAAAGGAGAATTGGTCGGCATCAATGCCATGCTGTATTCTCAGACTGGTTCTTTCACTGGCTACGGATTCGCTATCCCTACCAATATTATGGTCAAGGTCATAGATGATCTGAAAAAATATGGAAGCGTACAGAGAGCATGGCTCGGCATAAAGGGCAGTGATGTCATCAACTATATCAATGTACAGAAAGACCAGGGCAAGGATGTAAATCTTGGCACAAATCAGGGTGTATATGTCGACGAAGTGGAAGACAACAGTGCCGGAGCAGCAGCAGGCCTGCAGAAGGGGGATGTGATAATAAGTATCAACGGACAGAAGATTACCAAAATATCTGAACTCCAACAGGTTATCAATGCGAAGAAACCAGGCGACAAGATTAAGATCACCTATTTACATAATAAGCGTCCTATTACCAAGGAGGTAACTTTAAAGAATACGCAAGGCACTACTAACGTCATCAAACCAGCTGACCTTGATGTCCTGGGTGGAGAGTTCCGACCCATTACAGCAAATCAGAAGAAGCAGATGAGCATCAGTTACGGTATCCAGGTGACCAAGACAGAAAACGGAGCCTTCAAAAAAGCTGGTATTTCCCGTGGATTCATCATCCAGAAAGTAAACGATGTTGAAATGAAAACTATAGATGATCTCCAGAAAGCCGTAAAGAGCGCATCAACAAGTTCGGATCCGGTACTCTATATACAAGGTATCTGGCCTACTGGTAAAAAGGCATACTTTGCAGTTCCTCTGGATAAAGATTAATTAATATTAAAAGTTAAAGATAGTAGGTATTCTTGTAAAATACCTACTATCTTTTTTGTCTATACAGAAGAATTTCTGTATTTTTGCACGGACTTTTATAAGTAATCATGCGCTGAAGATTACAGAATCCGCAATGATCCAAAATCATTTCCTTCAATTATTCTCATAAGAATAAGAGAACAAAATGAATTCTAATAAAATACCGCAACTTGACAAAGAATAAATAATTAGAATTTTATCTCCTACACAGGTACTTTAATAAAATGAGAAAAATAAAGACATTACTATTAGGCTTAATTGCACTTATCGCTTTCAGTTCAAATGCAGGCGCAAAAAACGTCATAAGACCAACTTATATCTTTGGATTTTCAGCATCGTTCAATGATTCAATTGTCTACTTTACGAATATCCAGCAAGTCGATTCGGCTTGGATAAGTACAAGAACCAATTTCCTCTATGGCAGAGACAACTACTCTTATCAACTGAGAGACTATCTGACTTCCATCGGTATGTCTAATCGTACCTGCCTGATAGAATTCGCGTCGACAAAAAAAGACATCGATAAAAAATATCAGAAGTTAATGAATCGATACATCCCCAAAAAGAAGAAGGGAGAACTACCAAAATATGCCATCAAACATCTGACAACTTCTGATTTCCAGTTCAAAGCTTTACAGCCAACTGCAAATGAAATAGAAGAAGCACCTCAAAAGCCAAAGATAAAAAAGAAGAAAGCCAAAAGAGGAAATTTCCGTCACGGTCGTGAAAAAGGAGAAAGTGCTCCGTTCTCATCAGGCCAACGCCATCCAGAAGGTGGAATGCCTCAAAATCCAGGGGGAGGATCCTAACAGAACAACTGTTCAGAAATAAATATTGTACATTATTTCTTATCTCTGGACATAGGACACCATGAATATAACACATACTTTCAGCATTGCGGAATTAACGTTCAAGACGATTTTCGATAGTCACGAAAAAGATATTCTGCAGTTTATGTTTTCACTTTTTCCTTTTCGTGCAGATCCGAATAAAAAGAAACCTTTATTTCAATTGACGGTTACCCGGCACGTGCAACTCATACCTCAAACTTGTTGTGAACGCATCCGCATTTTTGACTCAGGTGATAGCAGAGTAACCGTAGATCATTTTCAAAACGGAGGTTATCAGTATACTATAAAAGATACATGCAACCAGCCATATTGCTTACTACAGACCGATAAAGATTTCACAAATTGCAAATGTACTTTAAACGGTTGCCGGGAAATGCAGGTGCGTGGTCTTAATAATGCTCTGATGTTTTGTTTTGCCTTCGCAGGAAGCAGGCACAAGACACTCTTGATTCATGCATCACTAATCAGAAATCAAGGATATGGCTATGCCTTCATAGCAAAAAGCGGTACAGGAAAAAGCACTCATACCGCTCTTTGGTTAAACCATATCAAAGGCTGTGACCTGATGAACGATGATAACCCGGTAATACGCATCATAGAAGGGCAACCTTACATTTTCGGAAGTCCTTGGAGTGGCAAAACGCCTTGCTACAGGAACGTAAAGGCAAGACTCGGTGCAATCACTCACATAGAAAGAGCAAAGAGTAATAAAATCCAGAAATTACCGACTTCAGAAGCTTTTGGCACTCTCCTGTCATCCTGCTCCACCATGAAATGGGACAAAGATATTTATGACGACACCTGTGATACCATTGGAAATATCATCCAGTCAATCAACATCTATAATCTGCGTTGTCTGCCAGATCAAGAAGCGGCTCTGACTGCCTATCAAACTATCAGAAAGGCATGAAAGAAGAAGTTCCCAATGCTATTCTAATTCCGGAGATTATCAAGTTGATGAATGAAGGTCACACCGTAACGATAAATATCAAAGGTTTCAGCATGCAGCCGTTTCTGGAAAACGGCCGTGATTCAGTTCTGCTCTCACAGCCTGCAAAAATCCATAAAAGAAGTATTGTACTGGCAGAGATACAACCTGGAAAATATGTCCTGCACCGCATTATAAAAATCAACGGCAATCATATCGTTCTACGCGGCGATGGAAATACCGGAACGGAACATTGCGCACTTCATGACATCAAAGGATTTGCCATAGGATTCTATCGTAAAGGAAGAAAGAAACAAGATAAGACCAGTGGCTGGAAATGGAAGTTATATTCCATAATATGGTGCGGTCTGTTTCCTGAGAGAAAGTACCTTCTCGCTGCTTATCGAAAAATTTGGATTCACATCTTCGGTCCAATATAGCAAAATGCCCTGTCAAGAAAGAGCCAATACCATCGCTATAACAGAAAACCATGTAAACATGTCATATACCATACCATATAGAAAAACGGATACCTGAAGCATTATCTTAAAATCACCAGAAGTAAATTATGCATACCAAGAAAGGATTTGAACTCCGCAATATCTGTGGAGAATCTGTTGTTATCGCTGAAGGAAAAGAAAATATCGACTTTAGCAGCATTATCGAAATGAACAAGACTTCCGCCTATCTGTGGAAGTCTGTAGAAGGAAAAGATTTCTCCTCCGAGAATCTGGCAAAACTCCTTACAGATAATTATGAAGTCAACTATGCCACTGCTTTCCAAGATGCTGAAGAAATAGCCCATAAATGGATTAAAGCAGGTATAGCAGAAGAATAAGGGGAAA
>DAIPMC010000010.1:0-1327 GCA_036768895.1 Prevotella sp.
GACGAACATTAAAGATATTCTTATCCGCAATAAATTTATTCACACAGTCCGGCAACCCGCCCACAAGCAAATATTGCTTAAACAAATTCAGCATCTTATTGTGTAGAGAGTCGGGAAGGGACACCCTGTTCCGGAAATTCTCCCGAAGCGTATCTATAACTATTTGTCCTACTCCATTGGCTAGGAGGAATTCCTCAAAATCCAGTGGATACATGTGCAGGCGGCGTATGCTGCCTATTGGAATGGACTGAGTTTCTTCCAATGTCACGCCGAGCAATGAGCCACTCGCCACATAGGTAAAACGGTCATCATCCATCAGAAATTTGATAAGTGTCAGCAAGCGCGGATATGCCTGTATCTCATCTATAAAAACCAGAGTAGAGTCCCTGTCCTTCATCTTATTGCCCGCAATAACACTAAGGGCCAGATAGAAATCATTTACAGTTCCTACTCCCGCAAACAATTTATCGCCATTCTTATCCTCCTCCATATTAACCTCAATAAAATTAGGAAAGAGTTTTTTACCAGCATGGCGGATAATATACGATTTCCCCACTTGACGTGCTCCGTCAACAATCAGCATCTGCTTGGATCCAGAGCGGAGATATTCAGTTATCTGACTTTCGATTTTTCTATACAACATACACTTTTCCGTATTTTCAGACCCTGCAAATATACACTTTTCCTATGAAAACAGCAAGCAAAAAATACACTTTTCCGTATTTTTAAGCCCCAGAAATATACACTTTTCCGATTTTATCATAAGAATAATGTACTATTCATCCATCTATTTCACAAAAGGAAGTCTGCCTAAGAGCAAGATCAGGCGGACCATACGTGGCAAGATGAAATCTTTCGGAGCTTTACGCCACTCCTTAACATACTGATATTTCCAATACGATTCAAAGAACAACCCACCGGCATAATCATACAAATATTTCTCATGAGTCAGCAAGAAATTGTCAAAATCCATCAGTTCTTCCGTCTTCAGATCCCCAAACAAGATACCTAATTTATAAGCCAACTTCACACTATACCGGAGTTGCCGCATCAGAAATTTTTTCCGGTTAAGAGACAAGTTGTTTCTAAACTGCAAAAAAAACTTGATGTTGATATAAGTCAATTCCAACTGTTGTGTGAGAGTTCGATGGATAATACTCGGGTCCATTGTCTGCCCCAGCCTGCCCCGAAGATAACAATAAACAAGTTGAGGGACATAATAAACTGTCCGGATGGCAGCCATCGGCATAAACATTTTACCTTCAATGCCAGTTAACGCGAACACTGGTAAAAACACCATAATAACAATTAATTCACCAAACCCTGC
>DAIPMC010000010.1:1337-38000 GCA_036768895.1 Prevotella sp.
AAGAGCCGGCAAGTCGCTGCCGATCATATAAGAAATACCCTCTGTCTGTCTGTATCCAATAGACAACAAGAAACGTCTTTTGTAGCATACCCCATGCATCTGAAAGTTTTCCAGGCTCTTGGCAAGACAAACCTCATCAAAGTCAAGAGTCCGTCCCGGAACAAGATGATACTGTCTCTCAGAAAGTACCTTCCCTTTAAGATTTTCAGTCAGATAGTCCGTCAACACCAAGTCAGCATCCTGCCGGCAAAGATTATCCAGCAAGACAGTCAGTCCCTCCGTAAAGAAACGGTCATCAGCATCCAGCATCTTGACATATTTTCCCTGAGCCTCCCTCAATCCCCTGTTTACACAAGAGCCATAATTACCATTCTCCTTATCAATCACTCTAAACAATTCCGGATAACCCTCCTGATACCCATGTGCAATCAAGGAAGAACCATCCTTGCTCCCATCATTGATAACAAGCACCTCCAGCAGGTCACGATGCCCCCCGTCCACAATAAGAGAGTCCAGACAACGATGGAGATATTGCTCCATGTTATAAGTTGGTATAACTATAGTTAAGATCTTGGAATTCATTTTTGGTATTTGAAGTTTTTTATTCTAAAAGAGATTAATACGATACATACACTAATAGATATGCAATTATTTTTAGAATTACAGATATATACGAATTGCTAGTCAGGAATAGGATATAAAGATTTTATTCAATAGCATAATATACAATTCTACGAAGTAGAATAAAATAAACTATATAGCCATGTATATCACATTTTTCATCTATTTGTTACAAGTAGATTTTTATATTTTTTACGATGATTTTGGTAATAAAATAGCAGAAAAGCTGGTAAAAGATTTTGGAAAAAATGATTAATAGATCTCCATTTATTCTTCTTATAGATCTTATAAGGACACTTTTTTTTAAGGATGATAGATTTATTATCATCTATCATTTTCATAACTTCTTGTATTTGCATATCCAACTTATGCAGTCTATCATCATCTTCCCATTTCTTATGTAAATATTCTCCATAACTCTCTAAAATAGATGTGGAATTAAGTTTCTCTCTCTGAGTAAAGAAAGAAAAATGAACAAGAATGGCATTACAATAATAACAATTACTCATTCCTAATTCTGTAGGTTTAATTGATGATAAAAATTCTTCATCATCCCCAAGAACAATTCCGTCGAATTTTTTCATTTCAGCTCCAAACCAAACAATTGAATTTATTGAAAATCTAGTAATACCTATTGGTTTGATACCACAATAAAGTTCCTTATAATTTTCCTTGATAAGATAATTACTAAAAAACCATCTATGCAGATCATAGGCAAAATCACCACTCCGCCAAATGACATTACCCATACTATTTGCATCAAGATAACGTCTCAAATTCAACTTCTTACAAACCTGCAAGATATAAGTTGATTTGGGATTATTAATAACTAATGGAGTTATCAAAAAATACTGCGGATTTTCGATTCTAAACTTAATTATCTTTTCAAAAAAGGTTGGGTCTATCCAAATAATATCATCATCTAGTTTAATATAAATAGTATTATCCTCAACACAATTTTTATAAAATGCATTAATCGAAGCGTTACCATTTATAATACCATCAGGTTGCCAGACCAAATTAATTTTTGGATATGTTTTTTCTAAGCATTTAAAAAATTCAATATCCAACATATTTGTGGTATTAATCCACAAGTCATATCTGTCAACAAGTTTTGAAGAAATAACTTGTGGTATTAAATATTGCATATAATCTCTACGTCCCGCTGCAGTATTACATACTATTTTATAATTTTCATACATTAATAATTCATTATTTTAATCGTAAACATTTATATCAAACTTATCTTCAGTAATGCCTGCATTCATAGCTACTTAGATAATAAACGATATTTGCGAGCAACTTCATATTAGAGCAGTACAAGATTTATATTTGAACCCAAACCTCTATTTTCTAAGAAAGACTTGAATATAAGCATCCGCCGCAACATAAAAAACATAATGTACAAAGGTAATCAATTTCGGCGAATATTCCTTCCTCCAGAGACACTTTTTAAGTTTTTCTCCATCCAACTATTGATTATCCCGATTTAAGTTTTATCTTTGCACGAAATCTTAGACGAACATTCAACTCATTATGTCAGAAATCATCATTAATCCGAAGAAACAAAGAATGGCCATCCCCCATTATCTCTGTATCAATGAACAGATATTGGGAATCATGAAAGAAAAACCGATACACATCCAGATCCCGGCAGGAACCTACAAGATTACCATCAGAAGCATGTTCAAGTTTATTGAATCCTCCATCACCGTGAGCGTACAGGAAGGAGAAGCCTGCAATGTGAATTTCTGTGACCGGGAACGAATCTGGAATATCCTGTTCAATATTGACATGGTACTATGGATCATCAAACGAATTATCCATATCGGAGCCCCCTGGGACGCCATCTATGAAACCGTAAGCAACGGATTTTTTGCCATCTGGATTATCCGAGTGTGGATCATCCGGAAGAAATACTTCAAGATGCAACTGACAAGAACAGAAGAGCAAAGACCACAAGGTCCAGGAATGTATTAGAAAAACACTATTTTACAGGTTCAAGATCTACCGACGATATTTTCATGGTCGCATAACCCTGACCTTTTCACCAACATGAAAAGGACCGGAAGAAATGGAAACCGGAACCGGCAAATTATGAAGCATAAACCGAAGGACTCTGATTTCATGATCAGAGATAACTGCAATCAATCACATCTATATTTAACAACTCCTGACAGAGAACACGCGCACGATTCTGTCCGGACTATAACCAATCATAAAGCAGATACTCGATCCGGACTAGTCCTAAGACTATAAAGAGTATATGAAAGAAACACTTGATGTCATAATCCCATTCATCTACCTTTGCAGATGTTGCTATCATAGAAACAGCAAAAACATCTTACCAAAAAACATTATGGAAAAAAGCAATGACATCAAAATGCTTACCCCGCATTTCAGCAAGTGGGAAATGAAAAGGTCAGGTATCGCCATCCGGCACAATATTGCCAATGAGCCAAACGAAGAGCAATGGAAAAACCTGTACAATCTCTGCTCCAATATTCTGGAGCCATTGAGACTCAGGTTCGGCGCCATTACTATCACCAGCGGATTCCGCTGCAAGCAACTGAATGATCTAGTCCACGGTGCCATCAATTCCCAACACTGTCGAGGAGAAGCAGCAGACATCTATATCGGGTCAGCCGAAAAAGCCACGAAGGATTTCCAATTCATCCATCAGTATACAGATTTTGACCAACTCATTGCAGAGCCGGCCGGCCGCCGTATAGCAGAAGCAAGATGGATCCACGTCAGTTTTACGACACGAAGGCCCAACCGCCACCAGATCATTGCCAGGACAGACCAAGCATGAAAAAAACAGCGAAGATGAGCTACCACAGTAGTCATCTTCGCATAAATACCAAGATAAGTTTCTTCCATCAAAGATTTTCCAGAAAAAGCACGACAAACATCAGGGCAAGATGATCCGACATCACCTTTTTTATACGTGTTTTTATAGTAAAGAAATTAAAGTCGGTGAGTCTCAATTATAAATTATACTCTTTCAAGATCAAAATCCCCTACACTTTTTTCAAGCGTTTCTATCAACATCAATGTTATTTCCTTCAGATCAATGACTTCTTGAAATCTTATCCCAGTAATTCCCATTTATCCTCGCATCTCCCTCAATGGGTTCATCCGAAGAGGTCTCAGCTCCGGTAGGGTCAAGAGAGACCGTTCCGGTATTCTGATCGACATTCACGCCCCCAGAGGAACTCGCAATAAAAGACTCACACTCCAATTCAATCACTTTAATAGTTGGTTTTGTGTATTTCATAAGTTTATTACATAAGGTTTAATAAATTCTCTCATTCAGTATCCAGGCAAAAGCCATGAGGCCGACTATTCAATGTCCCCCGAGGAATCCGGCTCCCCCTGCGACGATGTTCAGAATTTCCAGGTCCGGAAGCACCCTCCTTATCAATCACATCAAGCACTCCCTTTCCATCAACAATACACAACTTACATTTCTCCGCATCCTCCACAGTCATATACCAGCAGAAAGCCTTCAACCTGCAATCCGCATTCTTACAATAGAAGAGTTTATTATGAGAAAGCATATAAGCCCTCAGCCCCTGGAGTTGCTTATCCCTATAGATACCGACAAAATGATTGCCGTTCAAATTCACATCTACCTGATCATCACGATAGTCAGCAGGCAAGTCCATAGAAGTCTGTGCAATGAGATAAGGAGCCTGAGCGAACCTGCCTGAAATCAGATAAGGCACATTTGCCTGAAGGTCATCACCCTCCACTTTCCTGAACACGATACCCCCCATTTCCTTCTTATCCAGTTCATAAGCCTGGACATGCAGTCC
Source organism: Prevotella sp. (assembly GCA_036768895.1). Lineage (GTDB taxonomy): Bacteria > Bacteroidota > Bacteroidia > Bacteroidales > Bacteroidaceae > Prevotella. Next base: position 5,780 of record DAIPMC010000010.1, read on the forward strand.
GAACACCTCCTTATAATTACTGACTGCACACGGCAGCATGAGCGTATTGAAACGGTTATCCTTAAACTTACGGTCAACCGTAATCACCGTATCCCCCTTGACTGCCGTCAGATCACTACCCGAAGCCATCAGATTACGGTATCCATCCAACCGGTCAATCCGATAAAGCAAGACAGCACTGTACCTATCCGGATCACTTTTGTAATAAGCATCCGTAGGAGCACTATAATAACGCATATTTTTCTGATACCTCAATGTCCTGTTCCCCATGAGCATCCTGAATTTTCTTCCAGAGCCCATCAGACACAGATGCCGGGAAGTCGTCTCCCCCTTATCCGACCGGTGCCTGTATATTGCAGGATATGTGGTATCCTGAAAGATGTAGAAGCCATTGGTGACATCATACATCAGATACCGGCAATTTCCATGGTCGTCCGTTCCGCTTTTATACAGACGTACCAGGTCACTTCCGGGAACAGCAGCAGATACCTGAGAGAAATAAGGAGGGCCGCCCATATAGTATATAATATGGTCAGCAGGCCTATAAGAGCTTTTTGAGATATGGCAGCCTGCATATCCATATCTTTTCTTCCCGATGACCACATCAGACGAAAACAAGTATAAGCCCCCATCAACCAATTCAGTGCTATCAGAAGCAGACGTAACTTGAGTAATTTCAGTTTGTGCCCTTCCCTGTTCTGCCATCACCATGCACAACACCAAAGGAAGAACACGATTTTTACAAATCATATTCAGAAACTGTTTTTATCGTATTAGATTCTACTTTGGCAAATATACAATTATTTTTTGTTTTGACAAAAAAAATGATTGGAAAAAAGCCAATATTAGAATATTGTCTATAAAGAGAATACTATGGGACTAATCTTTTCAATCGTTTTAAACCCATAAATATTCTCTTTCTTTATTCGGAACATCATTGCTTTTCCAATCTGGTAAAAGTCTGTAAACTCTTTTACCACTCTGAACGAATGTAAAAATGTAATATCTTTTCGTTATCAGGGCAACAGGTTGGAAAACGATTCCAGACAGACCAATAAAAAAATCAGGCCCGGCACTTTTGACACAAGTACCGGGCCTGAAGAGACAATATATGCAATGATCAATAGAGATCAGAACTCACTTGTAAAATGGAATCTGACCTGCTTGAAATCCTGTTCTGCCATGCTCAGCATATAACTCGAATCTGCGAGGAACACATCCCGTCCTTCGCGGTCCTTAGCCATATACTGGTATTTACGTTTCCTGAAATCATCCAGTTCATCCTTGTCATCCGATTCTATCCAGCAAGCTTTATACAGGTGAATCGGTTCCCAGCGGCACTTCGCATTGTATTCATGTTCCAGACGATACTGGATAACCTCAAACTGCAATTGTCCGACCGTTCCGATGATCCGACGGTTATTAAACTGGCTGACAAAGAGTTGGGCAACACCCTCATCCATCAGTTGTTCGATTCCCTTATGAAACTGTTTACTCTTCATCGGGTCATCGTTCTCAATATACTTGAAGAGAAGCGGAGAGAAACTCGGCAGTCCCTTGAAATGCAAATTCTCCCCTTCCGTCAGGGTATCCCCGATCTTAAAAACACCATTGTCCGGCAAGCCTACAATATCTCCCGGCCAAGCCTCATCCACCGTGCTCTTTCTCTGAGCCATAAACTGAGCCGGAGAAGAAAAACGGACCGTCTTGGAAAGGCGGACATGCCAATAAGGGGTATTACGGACAAACTTACCTGAACAGATCTTACAGAAAGCAATACAACTCCTATGGTTCGGATCGATATTGGCCGTAATCTTAAAGATAAATCCCGTAAACTTCGGTTCCGAAGGAAGGACGATCCGTTCTTCCGCCTTGGTTGTCCCCGGGTTAGGAGCAATCTGCACAAAACAGTCCAGCAACTCCTGTACACCAAAATTATTCAAGGCAGACCCGAAGAATACCGGAGCCATCTCAGCACTACGGTAACTCTTTTCATCAAAATGAGGATATACCCCCTCAACCAGTTCCAGATCACCACGCAACTGTTCTGCTCCACGCTCACCGACATGCTTCTCCAGATCCTTCGACTTGACATCGACAGAAATTTTCTGAGTTACCCGTTGCTTGTCCGGTGTGAACAAGTTCAACTGATGTTCAAAGATATTATATACCCCCTGGAAGTGCATTCCTTCACCGATAGGCCAACTCAAAGGAACAACATGAGTCTTCAATTCCTTCTCAAGTTCGTCTAACAGATCAAAAGGATCACGACCCTCACGGTCCATCTTATTGACAAAGACGATGACCGGCGTATTACGCATACGGCACACCTCCATCAGTTTACGAGTCTGAGCCTGCACACCCCTTGCCGCATCAATGACAATGATGGCAGAGTCCACAGCCGTAAGTGTACGGTAAGTATCCTCTGCAAAGTCCTGATGCCCCGGAGTATCCAGAATATTCACTTTATAAGGCTCACCCGACATTCCATCCGGCAGATAATCAAATTCCATCACCGAAGTAGACACAGAGATACCTCTTTGTTTCTCGATATCCATCCAGTCAGATGTAGCCGTCTTTCTAATCTTATTATTCTTTACGGCACCCGCCACCTGAATCTGTCCACCGAACAGAAGAAACTTCTCCGTAAGAGTTGTCTTTCCTGCATCCGGGTGAGAGATGATAGCAAAAGTCCGTCTTCTTTCTATCTCATTCATTTTCCCAATTATGTATTCATTCCCCTCCGCATTTTTCTTTAAAGAAGAGAACATTCAGCCCCGATATCCTATCAAAGAATACCACGGCATCCTAAATCATCTAATCAGCAATTTATAGCATCAAATTCAGGTGATACCTCTTTCATATTTCTCATACAAACAAGAAGACTGTCAAGCCAATAAGGGATCTTAACGCCAAAAGTCTCCTTCAGTTTAGTCTTGTCCAGTACCGAATAGGCAGGGCGTGTCACCGGAGAAGGAAACTCATCACTATGACACGGCTGGATATCACAAGAAGTATGACCGGCAAACCTAGCGATCATCTTCGTAAAATCATACCAGGAGGTAACGCCCTCATCAGAGAAATGATAGATGCCTGTATGTCCACGGTAAGCACGAGACTCCACGATATGGAAGATCACCTCAGCCAGATCCCCCGCGTATGTAGGCGTACCACACTGGTCAAAGACCACCTTCAAAGCAGGTTTCTCCGCAGTAAGTTTGAGCATTGTCTTGACAAAGTTATGTCCGAACTCAGAATAAAGCCAGGCAGTGCGGATAATGATATGATCCACGCCAACAGCCTCGATCTTCTCCTCAGCATGCAGTTTTGTCTTTCCGTATACCCCTGTCGGAGTACCTTTCTGGTCCTCCCTGCAAGGCGTATTATAAGGATCACCTCCAAACACATAATCTGTACTGATATGAACAAGCAGTCCACCTACTTCCTTCATAGCAAGTGCCAGGTTCTCTGGAGCGGTTGCATTCAGCAACTCACAGAGATCACCATTACTTTCAGCCTTGTCCACATTAGTATAAGCGGCACAATTGATGAGACACCTGATGTCATTTTCAGCGACCATCCTACGGATATCCTCTCGGTTCGTGATATCCAGTTTCCGATACCCCTCACAGACATCCGTGAAGATATAATTATCCTGACTTTTTTTTACGACGAGTTGGATCTCATTTCCAAGTTGTCCGTTAGCACCAGTAACCAATATATTCATTGCATTCACTATTTTAGATTCACTTTATATACAGCAAGGGAATCATCCCAGTCTTACCAACATTCAGAGGCAACGTGTATCACTCCTTATCCCCGAAGTCCAGTTCTCCGTTACGATCCTTGATATAATAGTCGCTCAGCATTCCCACGAAAGTAGAAATCTCCTTGACAGCCGCCTTCGTTTCAGGAGTAATTTCCTTACCCTGCATTTTCAGAAGAGTAGTACCATAGATCGCATCAAAACACGTTTCGATCTCACTCTCCTTCTCCAAGTCCGTGATAGCCATACGAGGATTGTCCAAGCCCGACTCCTGTGCCTCCTTAAGAAGTCCATTCCTGTTTCTGCTGCGCAGTTCAACGATATAGGGCAACACCTTATAATATTCAGCATTATAAAACGGGAATTTATTAGACTGGAGAAGGCGCTGGTGCAGATCTACCATATCCGACATAATCACCTGATTGATATTCAGATGGCCAAACTCCCGTTTACCCTCTTCATTCATCATCCGGATAAGATCCCCGAACCAATCCTCCTCCTCATCCTTCTGATCATCAGTATAACCAGTAAACTTGGAGATATAGTTTTTCCTTATCAGAGCCAGGGAGCAACCCATAGCCCGGATCGTATCCTCAATCTGCCACATATAAAGCAGATATTCAGCGATATTTTCTTTTCTAAGTTTCTTAGCAATAAACATAGCAGAAAAAGTTAAGAGTTTAAAAACAAGAAGACCAAAGTCAGGAGTTACCCCCTCACTTATTCATCAGGAAATTGATAAACGACAAATTGAATATAGTCCCGATAAGAGCGATGATAGAACATACGACAACGATGCCCCCGATGATATGATTGATGATACGGATACCCTGTACATCAAACTTATTACGGATTCTGTCCACCGTCCAGGTCAAGCCATACCACCACAGATTAGCTCCGAAGATAATACTCATATAGCCGACAGCCATCTGCAAAGGATGTCCCGGCATAATGAAAGCAAACTGAGCAAAGAGGGCTACAAAGAGAAATACAATCAGCGGATTGGCGAAAGTAACCAGAAATGCCGTGACAGCATTATGCAGTAATGTACCCTTACTTTTATTATTTGTAAGATGCGCGGTTTCCATCGGTTTACTCCGATAGCAGTAGATACCAAAAAGCAAGAGGACGACACCTCCGATAACCTGAAAATAGAATTTTGTAGACGGATTTTTAAAGAAATTGAGAACGAAACTCATGCCCAAGCCCGTGATCAGAGCATAGATAATGTCACTTACAGAAGCACCCACTCCAGTAGCCATCCCATACCACCGTCCCTTTTTGATTGTACGCTGAACGCACAAGATACCTACCGGGCCCATTGGTGCAGAAGCAATAATGCCAATCAGCATACCCTTGAAGATGACATTCAGTATGTTAAATTGAAGGAAATCCATATCAAGTTGCAAAGATACGTATTAATCACCTATCCTGCAAATAAATACAATCCTTTTTAAAATCGGCGAGCCGAACCAGGTATCCTCAGTCACCTCACAAAAAAAGCAGTGCTGAAAGACTCAGCACTGCCTGTCAAATTAATTTTTCATCTTTCTTTCCATCCCCCTCAGCCAGCCGAATCCTCTTCAGCAGCAAAGTAAGGACGAGTATTATTTTGTCTTAGAATCAGTCGTGTCAACCACGTCCCAGCCTACAGCACTTGCACCAAGAATAGCAGCTGAGGAGCCATCAAGCGTACTGACCAGAAACTTAGCCTTACCCTTGAATATATTCAGGACATGCTCATCATAGCTCTCAATCAACGGTTTCATCAGCAAGTCACCAGCTTTAGTCAGACCACCAAAGAAGATATATGCCTCCGGACTTGAGAAAGCAGTAAAGTTGGCACAAGCCTCACCCAGCAGACGCCCGGTAAACTCATACACACGCTTTGCCAGTTTATCCCCTTTCGCAGCCGCAAGGCTGACATCCAGAGATGTGATCTCCACACCGGTAGCAGAGCAATATGCTTCCAGACAGCCCTTGCGGCCACAGCCACACTGACGTCCGTCCTTGCCATTGACTACAGTGACATGACCAAGTTCACCGGCAAATCCGTCGCAGCCATAGACCATCTGGCCATTGATAACAATACCAGACCCAACACCTGTACCCAAAGTAATCTCAATAAAATTCTTCATTCCGCGTGCAGCACCATAAGTCATTTCACCCAGGGCAGCCGCATTGGCATCATTAGTCAGAGCCACTGGAATTCCCAATGCCTTAGAGAATATATCAGCCAAAGGCACAATGCAAGTATGAGCCCAGATCAAGTTGGGAGCATATTCAATCGTACCATTATAAAAATTACCATTAGGAGCTCCGATACCCATTGCCCGGATTTTCTTGATTCCCCCAACAGAGTCAATAACCGGTTCAAGAGCAATGAGAGAAGCCTTCACGAAATCCTCTACATTCTTATAAACCTGAGTTTTGATTGCAGTGGTAGCCTTGATGACACCACGGGTATCAACGATACCAAAAACGGAGTTAGTCCCCCCCAGATCCAGACCGATGACGTAAGGTTTCAACACATCCTCATTGTCTGTAACTGTTGCTTTTGTTGCTGTTTCTGCCATGTTTTCCTATATATTAAGTAAGTTTTTATTATTCCCACAAAGTTAGGAAAATCTTCCGAACATTCAAACGATTTCCCTGTTTTTTTCTTCTGTTCGCCCACACAAAGACAAAGCATACTTCAAACAACCCACGCCAAAGTTTCTTACCAAGAGCCACCACCTCCATTTCAAATATCATCCGGCAAACCGATTATCCCTCATTCTATAAAGAAGACAGCAGCAGAGATGCCATTCATTCTAACCACATCAAAGCGCTTACCCGATTTATAGTTAGCCCGACCAGAAACCAGTCGGATTATCCCTTTGCCCAAATGAGTTATCTTTGCACACACCTTCCTGGCGCCAGGATTAAGAGCTACGACATACGTCCGGCCATCGGCGAAGCGCTTGTAAACCATCGGATAAGGCTGGTTCACATCACTGACCAGTTTCCACGATCCATCATTATTCAATGCCTGAGCCGAATGGCGCAGTCTGATCAACTCACGGGTAAAGTTCAATAAAGAATTCCTGTCTTTTTCCTGAGCAGAAACAGTCAACCGGCCGTTCTCCGTAGCTACAGGAAAATAGAGTTGAGCCGGCGAGCAAGAAGAAAAGCCAGCCGTCGGCCCGGGAGTCCACTGCATCGGCGTACGTGTTCCGGCACGATCATTACTCCCCTCCTTACCCGGCAGGTTCATCTGATATTTCATGCCTATCTCATCCCCATAGTAGATGAAAGGAACTCCCGGCATAGTCAGGAAGAAAGTCATGGCCACCTTCAACTGATCAAATGTATTGCGCGTACCGATATCCGGACGCTGGTAATCATGATTTGCAGTCGGCAGAGCGATATATCCCATATCCTTTGTCCTTTCGTAAGCATCGGAGAAATTGTCCACAAACTGTTTCAGTTGTCCCTTACCCATCTTGTCAAAATAACACTCACCATAACCATCATCCCTGTGAGACTTTCCCCACGGCGTATCAGGAGCAAAGAAGAGAGAAGCATACCCCTTGATGCCAAAATGAATCATAAAGTCGATATTGAAACCCGCAGGAATCGCTTCGGCAGGATTGCTCCATTCCGAAATCAGCACACACTGAGGATAATATTTATCTTTCCAGGCCCGCATCTCATTCCAAAGTTTTGAAGTCTCCACCTTTCCCGGATCATTCTTCACCAGAGAAGAAGCCATATCCACGCGGAAGCCATCAATGCCCTTGTCAAACCAGAACGACATGATGTTCCGGATTTCACGGCGGACAGCCTGCGGCCCCGGAGCCGTTACCGGTTGTTCCCAACTATGTTCAGGATGAGCAAAACCATAATTCAATGCCGGTTGACATTCGAAGAAGTTTTTCTCATAATATTTTGCACGAGGAGCATCCATTTCCACATAGCGTCCCCGTGTACTGGACAGCGGATTCGGATCCTGATGCCGGAGAGCTATCTCCTCCTTATCCCGTTTCGATATGGTATCTGTCCAGATGTAATAATCCGCATAATGACCATTCGGATCACCATTTGCACTCTCCTTAAACCATTTACACTGATTACTGGTATGGCCGGCTACAAGATCAAGGCACACTTTGATTCCCCGCTTATGAGCCTCCCTGATGAGATTAACCATATCCGTATTTGTTCCGAAGCGAGGATCAATCTTATAAAAATCAATCACATCATATCCCCCGTCAAACCAACCAGACTCAAATACAGGATTCAGCCAGATCGCATTAACTCCCAAAGACTTGATATAATCCAGTTTTTCCATTATCCCAGGAAGGTCACCGATACCATTACCATCCGTATCCATATAAGAAGACGGATAAATCTGGTAGAACACTGCATTGCCAAGCCATGCCGGTCCCTTAGCAGATACAGCCGACTGAGCGGAAACAGATCCACCCATTGCCAAGGCCAATATCACAGTCAAAACTATTTTTTTCATCATCTTTTGCTTGTCCAATAATTAAAATATCAAGATTACGACTACAAATATACCTAAAAAACAAAAGCCGGCACAAAGTACCGGCCAAATATTACTTATTGCTTATATCCCGGATTCTGTTTGAGATTCGTATTCAGATTCAACACAGAATAAGGAATAGGATAGACATTCGTATACCCTGTATTATCTATCACATAATCACCAGCAGACGCATTATGATGAACACCCTGATAACGGTCTACGGTAGGTTCAGTAAACGTACAAAAACGGATCTGATCCTGACGGCGTGTTCCTTCCCACGCCAATTCAATCATACGTTCATTAAGAATATCATTTAAAGACAGAGAAGTACGGAGAGACGCACCGGCACGGGAGCGGATCTGATTAACCAGTTGCAGTGCATCAGCCTTATCTCCCAACCGGTATTCAGCTTCCGCCTTCATCAGAAGAGCATCACCATAACGCCAAATCACCAAGTCATTGTTGTTATCCCCCTGAATAGAAGAAGAAGTATCATACTCATATTTCTTGAAACGAGCACCGGCACATTTCACATCATGAGCATTCGAACCCGTTGAAAAATCCACTACAACCTTCAACGGTTCATAACTCAGCGGCTGTCCCGTAACACCATCTTCAACAGTCTTTCCACCTGTCTGAGAAGTATAGTCTTCGTCACACCAGTAGTTCATGCGCAGACGAGGATCCTCATCCTTTGTACCATAGCCCATCACCCGCATGGCACGGACAGTAGCGCAAGCCCCGTTCCATCCGGAGTAACCGATAGCACTGGCATGATTATAATGAAGAGAACGTATCAGATTATAGTCAGTTACCTTGTAAGTCTTGTCATCATCAGGACGAGTAAAGATATTCTCAACAGAGTTTTGGTTCTGCACGATAAAATTATCCGCATAACCAGGTTGGAGACTATATCCCTGAGCAGCAATCTGGTCTACACAATATTTTACGGTCTCCCACGCATTACGACTCTTTCCATCAACTGTCATCTGAATATTATCACCCATTCCCGAAACGATGCTGCCCTGTCCTTCATCTGCATTTCCATCACCGGAAATATCTTTGCCCACGAAAGTCTTATAACTGTCAGCAGAAGTATCATCAATCTTATAGACAGGAGCATTGAGTGCACATTTAGCCAAGCACATATAGGCCACAGCCTTAGTCACACGACCATAGTAAGTACCCATTTTCTGGCATTGGCCATTACCCAGTTTCGGCAGTGCATCATTCAATTCACTAACGACGAAATCAAAGACCTTAGAACGGTTACTCTGCTTAACAGAATCAGTAGACTGAGTCGAAGATGTCACGATAGGTATCTGAGCAAAGAGATCCATCGCATAATAATAGTGGATCGCACGCAAGGCACGCAGTTCTGCGATATAAGTCTCATAATCAGGATGGTCCTTGAGTCTCGGTGTCAACTTATCTATTGACGAATTACAAAGGCCGATAATCTGATAAATATAATTCCAGACCGTAGCGTAGGTATCCACTGAAGACTCAAAATGATGGAGGAACATATTCTGCCATTTTCCTCCATCGACCCAGTCTCCCTGACGGCCAGGAAGAACCGTTGCATCAGAAGTAAACTCCTCCAGGGTATGAATACAATCCGTACTGCCATAGATATTATTGCCTATTGCAGTATAAATATTTGCCACAGCATTATCGTATGTCAGTTCAGAAGTTTTAAAAGCCTCATCTTCATCAAACTGGCTCTTAGGGTTCTCATCAAGAGAACAAGCAGAAAGCAAGAAAATCGATGAAATCAAAGTCATGCTTAATATAATATGTCTTTTCATAGTTATTTTCCTTTTTTAGTCCGAAGATATTAGAAATGAACAGATACACTCAGAGAGAACGTACGTGTGAGTGGATAAATACGTTTGTCATCAACACCCAGCGTCCCATAGGTCGTAGTTCCTTCCGACTGTTGCACCAGAGAAGCCGAATTGATCGGTTATCGTGCAGACATTGTTGACAGAAAAAGCCAGTCGGAGACTCTGAATCCATTTAGCTTTCAACTGTTTTTTCGTAAAGTTATAGCCAAGGGTAACATACTCGAAGTTTACATAATCACCGTTTTTGAGCCAATAATCTGAAATCTGTATATCATGAATTCCTTTTGCAGGAGCATCAGCCAAGACATTATAAGTAGGGAAGTTATTCATATTGCTATAGGTCATACCCGTACCATTATAGATCTTAAATCCGAAAGCACCATTAAATTGAGTGGTGAGATCCCAATTCTTATACTTAAAGGTAAAATTCCAGTTCAAGTATGTTTTAGGGATTGCATTGCCACACACCTTACGGTCACCGGAATCACCCGTGTCAATGGTTCCATCATGATTCAAGTCGGAGATAATATACTGCCCATTCTTATCGATGCCCTCGCAATGAGGCAGATAGAACACTCCGATCGGTTGACCCACAATCAGATAAGCGACACCATAGTTTTGAGTCAATCCAGCCGCATTAATACGGGAAACCATGATATGCTCACTGGTTGTCAGTTTTTGTCCTTTGTAGGTTCCATCAAGAGAAAGAAGTTTATTCCGTTGGAAACTCAGATTGACATTAGAGCTGAAAGTAAAATCAGAAGTACGGATAATATCCCCGTTCACGCCGAATTCAAGGCCATTATTAGACATAGAACCCATATTTGCCAACAAAGTATTATAAGTAAATGGCGGAACCGGTACGGTATAAGTATAGAGAAGATCCTTTGTCTTAGACTTATACCAGTCCACTGTCAGATTCAAGCGGTTATCAAATGCCGAAAAATCCAGACCGGCATCAAAAGTATGCTTGACCTCCCATTTCAAGTCCGGATTACTATTGCTCTTAATAGCAAAAGTCGTGGTATTGGTACCATTGATTACCGAAACCCCGTTCGGACCATAGAGAGAAAGAGAGTTATAAGGTTCGATAGCATCCTGATTACCCGTTGTTCCATAACCGACACGAATCTTCAGATTATCAATCCAGCGGACATCCTTCAGGAAAGGTTCCTGTGAGATAACCCATGCAACCGATGCAGACGGGAACCAGCCCCATTTATGTCCGGATCCCAATTTAGAGGATCCATCTGTACGAAGGTTTGCAGTAACGATATATCTGTTTGCATACATATAATTGACACGAGCCATATAAGAGCTCAACGTATAGTCAGAGGCACTGCTCTGATTGTCACCCCAGGCCACATTAGCACCCGCTTCAAGATTATTATATTTAAAATAATTAGTCTGGTACCCCCTACTCTGTTCCGAATTTGTAAAAGTACGATAGGTCTGTCCTTCCATCAGGGCAAGAGCATCAATATGATGCTTTCCGAAATCCCTCGTAAAAGTCAGTTGGATATTCCCCATCAGGTTCTTATAATTCATATTTTGTATATACGCCCAGCCATTTCCATTGAGTTGTCCCTGGCGGATATCATTAGGAACATAATATTTATGATCAAGATCAAGTTTCGTATAACTTCCGAAAGCACTTAAAGAAAGGCCATTTATAATCCTCCACGTAATCTTACCATGAGTATTTAAGGAGCCCACATTATATTTATCAACAATTTCCAACTGTCCCAGCGGGTTATAGATCTCATTGGCAAGCATATCCTCATCCCACTCTCCGGTAGTTTTATTTCTATAGTTCGGATAAGTCGGATTATACGCAGCAGCAGAATAGAACATTTTCTGCATATCATACTGAGGGCGTCCGTCCCTTTCACTGCCGAACACCCCAAGGTCAAGTTTCAGTTTATTATTAAAGGCGAATTGCGTAGCATCCAACTTTACCGTATAATTCTGCATCTCAGAATTTCTCAGAGCACCCTGTCTATCGACATATCCAAGGCTAGCCCGGTAATTGCTATTAGCATTACCCGATGAAAAAGCCACATTCTGATTTGTAGTGATGCCACCCGACCGTTCGACCTCATCGAGCCAATTCGTATTGCCACCCAGATCCGAAAAGGTAAGTCCAAGACTTTTAGCCGTCTGGCGATAATCAGCAGCATTCAACATCTTAATGTTCTTAAAGACCGAATTAACACCGAATGTACCATTATAGGAAATATCAGAATGCCCATTCTTACCATGTGTCGTAGTAACCACAATGACGCCCGCTGCACCACGAGAGCCATACTGAGCCGTTTCAGAAGCATCCTTCAAGATCGTCATGCTCTCAATATCACCCGGTTGCAAAGCATTGAACAGGTTCATGTCCGCATAAGTCCCATCAATAATGATCAGCGGGTCATTACCACCTGAAAGAGAAGCCGTACCACGGATACGGATATTTGTTGTTCCCATAGGGTCACCACCGCTCTGACTGATCACAACGCCACTGACCTTACCTTTCAAGGCATCAGCGGCACTCGTCACGACACCTTTATTCATATCTTCCTGTCCAACTCTTTCGACAGCTCCGGAGACCGTACGCTTTGTACCGATCGCATAGCCCACGACGACGACCTCATCCAGTTGCTTATTATTCACCACCATGGTCACATTTATATTCGTTCTGTTCCCGACCATAACTTCCTTGTTCATATATCCTATATAGGAGAAAACCAACGTTGTCCCCTTATCCACATTATTAAGGATATATTTACCATCAAGATCTGTAACTGTCCCCACAGACTTATTTCCCTTTACCACAACACTTGCTCCGATAACAGGCTCTCCTGTGTCATCCTTGACGATACCAGTAATCGTACTTTGAGCTAAAGAAGGAACAGCCAGCATAGATAGAAAGCATATCATATACACTTTCAAAAAATGTCTAAGATTTATTAGTTTCATAAAGTTAGTTATTAATTATTGTTTAACTTGGTTTTAGATTGAATACACTAGCCAATAATCTACAATGATTCCAAAAGGCTTAAGATCACCCGCAAAATAAAGATATTAGAAAAAGGTATTCTATTATAAAACTATCCTAAAGTAATCAAATCCTCAGGAGACCGAGAGAAAAATATCCGCATCATTCCATATTCCGGACGACACCTCATCTTAGCACTTTCATATTTTTCTAATCGGAAAACATGAACTCATCGAATTTTTAAAATCAACTTTTCATACACATTTTTTTTATAAACTTTTGATAATTGTCTACAGAATGGCATTACAAAATTAAGTCCTTTAATCATCTTCTATAACCCTTTTAAGTTAAAAACACAGTTTATGAAATGCAAACGATTACGCAATCAGATACCTGCCAAGAAAAGGTAGGAAGGACACTTTCAAGAATTAGTCTCCATATACAACAAGTATATAAGTCAAGGTTCATGGAACAGATTATATTTTAAGATGTTTTCCAGCAGTATAAAGGTAATCATGTATCGAAGGAAAACAGGCTGTTTTCCTCCGATACCTAATAAATTGAAAGAAACTATTCAGCAAACAGAGACACGGCAAAGCCGCCGCCCCTGGCCTCTTTGAGTTTCAGCGTATCCCCTTTTCTGACAATCCGATGCGTGATGGTATAAGCTTCAGGATTTTTCTCATAATCAGCATCCGGTGCATCCGCATAGATCGTGCACTTATATTTCCGGCCCTTATCCAGGAAACTGAGTTTAACGGTACACTTATGCCCATCCTGATCACATTTTCCACCGATAAACCAATTATTACTATTCTTTGCTTTTCTAGCTACCGTAATATACTTTGCAGGCTCAGCCTCCAGATATTTGGAATCAGCCCAATCCAAGGGCACATCACGGATAAACTGCAGAGCATCATCATACTTCGCATAATTTTCAGGCGTATCAGCCACCATTTGCAACGGACTGTACATCACCATATAAAGAGCCAGTTGTCCGACAAGCGTCGTATGTACATAATTCTGATTCTTGCTCCACGTATTCAACCGTGTCTCCAGAATTCCAGGTGTATAGTCCATCGGGCCACCCTGCAGACGAGTAAAAGGAAGGATAACCGTATGGTAAGGAGCATTCCCTCCAAAAGCCTCATATTCAGTACCCCGTGCACTCTCGTTGGCCACCATATTCGGATAAGTCCGACAGAGTCCGGTAGGCCGGACAGCCTCATGAGCATCCACCATGATATGATGTCTGGCAGCCTCCTTTATACAATACAGATAGTGATTATTGATAAACTGACTATAATGATGTTCACCACGAGGGATAATATCCCCGACATAGCCACTCTTTACAGCATCATAGCCATACTTGTTCATCAGATTATAAGCAGCTTCCAGATGGCGCTCATAATTTCTCGTCGAAGCACTCGTCTCATGATGCATCAGAAGTTTCACGCCCTTCGAATGAGCATAATCATTCAACGCCTTGATGTCAAAATCCGGGTAAGGGGTCACAAAATCGAACACATCATCCTTACTATGTCCGAACCAGTCCTCCCAGCCTTCATCCCAGCCTTCCACGAGAACCTCATCAAGATGATTCTTTGCAGCAAAGTCGATATATTTACGAACTTCAGCATTGTTAGCCCCATGAGTACCATTCGGTTTACATTTGGAATAATCCGTAACCCCCAGTCGTACAGAAGGCAGATCATTGGTATAACTCCAGGTCTTGGTACCCACGATCATCTCCCACCATACACCACAATATTTAATCGGATGAATCCAGGAAGTATCCTTCAACTTGCAAGGCTCATTCAGATTCAGGATCAACTTACACGACAGCATATCCCGAGCATCATCACTGACCAGCACTGTCCGCCAAGGCGTATTGAAAGGTGTCTGGATATATCCCTTCATGCCCTCAGCATCAGGAGTCAGCCAAGACTCAAAGACAAAATTCTTATCGTCAAGATTCAGGCTCATTGTCGGATAATTGACACAAGCAGCCTCATGGATATTGATATACAAACCATCATCCGTCTTCATCTGAAGAGCAGTCTGAACACCCGTCGGAGAAAACGGAGTCTGAGAAGCATTTGACGTTACGGCATCCTTCATCCGACTGCGGATCTGAGAAAGCCGGGAAATCTGTGTCTCATATTCCTGCGTATCATAATCACCCGGAATCCAGTAAGCCAGATGATCACCCGTCATGGCAAACTGAGTATGTTCCTCCTTGATCACGAAATAATTCAGATCCTTCTGCTGAGGAAATTCATAACGAAGTCCCATCCCATAATCATAGACACGGAAACGGATCACGATATGGCGGTTACTTGATTTCTGGTAAAGGCAGACGGCCATCTCATTATAATGATTACGAATCGTGGATGTCTCACCCCATACCGGTTTCCACGTCTCGTCAAACGTCGAATCATGAACAGCCGTTTCTGTAAAGCCATCCATAAGACTCGTCTCATCCATTCCCTTGGAAGCGTGCTTATTCTTTGCCAGTTCCAGTCCCAGATGACTCGGTTTGATAACCGTCTTATGCTTATAGAACATTTCATAAGTCGGAACCCCATTCCCCGTAAGGGAAAAACACACCCTTACATTTCCGTTCGGAGATTTCACTGTCTGAGCACACAGGCAGGCAGGCAAGGAAATCAACAGAACCATAATCGTCTTAATTATTTTTCTCATATCATAACTACTTATGTTATTTCTCGATTACCACCATCGTCCAGTATTTCAACGAAGGGACCGTAAACACGACATAATCCCCTTCCTGTCTGAACAATAGTTGCTGAGGTGCCCCACCATAACAATCAGGAGAAGCCACCCACACTTTCTTGACAGAAGAAGCACGAACCCCCAGAGTCAAGGATTTGATCATTACCGGTTCAGGCATAGAACCGTCAAGGTCACGCCAACTCAGACTGTTTGCATTGACAAAGTTGAGAATATTGATAACCTCCTTACCATCAACGTCTTTAGCGTATGAAGTCACGGTACCCAGTTTGGGAGGCCAGTCATTGATGATGACACTACCGTTTCCACTATATATCCCATCATGATTCTCGGTACCGCCATTCCGAAGCAGATTCTCATAAGCCGTAAAGAAATCATAATAATGTACGATTGCTTTTTTCAGAGAATCATCCATCTTCAGATTACTATTCGGGAAATACTCATTACACAGCATGTGATCACCTAACTCCAGATGATCAGCCCCAAGGGCAAACATGACAGCATCCGTAAGTAATACACCAGGAGCATTAAATTCCAGCTTAGTACTATTATAATCCATATAAGCAGCATAGACCTGGCCAAGACTACCGTTATAGGACTGATTCGCCTTCATGACAGAAAGCAAGTCGCTGAATTTAGACTCACCGCCCCACAACTCAGAATACAAAAAGTCCACATCACCCGTTCCAGCAATCTGTTCCGAACCAAAGTTGGATACCGCATTCATCACCAGACTCTTGTCCGGCCGACGAGCTTTCATCCTTCTAATGAAAGAAGCAAATCCCACAGGGAGACTCAACTTACTGCCATAATAGTCATAAACCGTACCCCGGTCTCCAACCTGGTCAATATGATAACCATCAAAATCAAGGCTAGCATACACATCATCATTCCGGTCAGCAATATAGTTCTGCCAGTCCCCATTTGCAGGATCCATCAGATAAATATTACTTTTCCAACCCGCCGGCATCGAAAGTTTATCCATCGTAGCATGTCCCGCATCCGTATAGAGATGCCATTTATCACTGACCCCATCTTCCTTAGCATCATCAAGAGCACCGTAGCAAAGATTATAGAACATCGACTTCATGCCATAAGCATGTTGGGTAGAAATATAATCCTTGATAACGCTGGTATAAACCGTACGTTCAGCAATATCCGTATAACTATCCATCAAGTTACCCCGTGTCCCCCCAAGCGGCCAGTGATGCTTATAGTGCCAATCATAAAACTGTATACCATTGATATGGCAACGGTTCAGAAAAGCCATCTCATCCTGGACGGCAGTATGGGTCTTGCTACCATCGTATGTAGCCACAAAGCCATAACGAGGGTATTTGGCCCAGTTGGTGGACACATCAACGCCGACCGTTCCATAAACGGTTTCCGCAGAATCCCCATCCTGAGTATAGATATCCGTCAGATAACCCGTGTGATCCATTGACGGAGCCGTCCATGTCCACGTATTACCCGTCAAGGAAGTTGTACCGATGATTTCATCACCACAACGATAACGAACCTTTGCCCCGGCAGGAATCGTGCCGGAAGCAGTGAACGTAATTTTCTCACCAGGTTTATACAAAGCCTTATCCGTATTCAAGTCCACATTCAAGGCAGGCGTGATGTGAACAGCCGGCTGCAATGGCTCAAGATGAGAGCCATTGAAAGTCGTACTATCACTGCCACAAGAGCAAAAGAACAGTGGAAGAGCCATCAATATAGGATACATTTTCATATTGATTATTATTTGTTTTATATTGTAAACTACTGTTTGACGATAGAAACCGTCTCCTCAAGTTGATTGAGAGTGATCTTATACGTTCCGGAAGTTGTAACTTTCCATTTCTGGTCAATGCCAGAGATATCTACATCCTTATATTCAGCTTTCAGATTATCATCACTTTTATCGATAAAGAGAGCCTTTTCAGTCTGTCCGGTAGGTTCCATATCATTACCGTTAGCACACATCAGCCAAGCCCCCATCCAGTCGCTCCGCTTATCACACGAGAACTTCAGTTCGCCCGCATTAAGCGTACCTGTCCAAGTAAAGATATACGGACTATCCGTAGCCTTCATTGCCGTAGCATTGCCAAGGTCCCATCCACCGGGAGTAGCATCGCCGACCAAGTAGATCATGCTATAAGGAGTAAACTCACGCATCATCATACGTTCTTTGCCCGTCCGGATATCCACACAGATCTTATAAGCCTTACCCTTCTCACCGTCTGTGAGGTTCCATTTATAATCCGGATCATACCCGGAAACCAACTGCATAGAAGTATCCGTATAAGGAGCATTGTCATGAGTAGCCTTATACATATTTTGCCAACTTCCTTCAGAAGTACCAAACTCGAATCCACCCCCTTGGTCGAAATAGCGTCCGTAGCGGAAGAGGAAACTATCCAGAGGATCACGAGTCATATTCACGAAACTCCAGTTGGTCATTTCACCCACAAAGTAAAGATAATCATAAGCAGGTTTATTACCTTCTTCCTGTGTAAATGTCACCTCACCCGTCAAGAGATTGGCCATCACGTTATAATAATGATCCTCCGTAATCTGCCACTGTCCATCAGGCTGGTCATCAGTAGTACGCAACACTGCAAGACCTTTATCATCCTTATTATATGAAGGCAAGAACTTTCCCAGCGTCGTAATAAACTTCACATTGCCAGTCTTCAGCATACCCTCCCACGTAAAGATACCATTATCGGTACGCTCCATTGCCGTGGCATTGTCAGCGCTCCATCCATCAGGAGTAGCATCACCAAGGAGATAAAGCGTCGTCGTGACAGGTTGATAAGGAGTAACCTGGAAAGTCAAGGAATCCGTCTGTACAGCGTCCACTCCCGGAACGATAGCACTGATACGCGCATCAATACCCGTGGACTGGCCTGCTACCCCACCAAACTTATCCAGAATCAAATTATTGAGATTTTCCTCATTGATACTCCAAGTATAGACCTGAGCTTCATCAGTCAGAGCCGTATAAGGCTGAGCAAATTTAGTCCCAGCCTTAGCCAGTTCAAGTTTGTAATAGATTTTATTTCCTGTACCCGCATTATTGCCTGTGGTCCAGTTCAGCACGATTGCATTGCTGGCATGATCCATTTCATTCAACGAGTTAACCTTTTCGCCAGCAGTCAGGGTAAGATGATCCGACCCCTTGTCAAGTTGTTCATAATCCTGATCCGTACAAGCAGAAAGCGCGAAGCTCCCCAACAGTATCCCGATAAGACCAAAAATATATTTTTTCATGATGTATCTTTATTTATTAATAACCTGGATTCTGTTTCATGAGAGGATTAGCATCCCTCTCTGTCTGAGGAATAGGGAACAGCAACCGGTCCTTCGTCACATTCGTCTTTCCGATAGACTTGAGAAATTTCAAGGCATAATTGCCATGGTTCAATCGAATCATATCAAACCACCTATACCCTTCAAAAGCAAATTCCATACGACGCTCATGGATGATTTTATCACGCATTTCGGATTGGGTAAGGCCTGAGACTGCATCCAGACCAGCACGTTTCCTTACGATATTCAAAGGTACAGCCGCCTCATCTGTCTTACCCTGCTCGTTAAGAGCCTCAGCTTTCATAAGCAGCACGTCAGCATAACGGTAAACGACAAAATTAGCCGGTGAAGTATTATATTCAGGTGAGATACGCTTCGGAACCAAGAACTTCCTCACATTGTAACCCGTGTAAGAATAAGAACTCTTGTACGTTTTTCCATCGAAATCAGGGCAGCCAGCATAAAGAACCGTCAAATCCTTACGTTTATCCCCATCTTCCCATTGACTCATGAATTCCTGTGTAGGTTGGTTCCATCCATAACTGCCAGCCACGAAATCAGAATTACGAGGTCCCATGAAAGTTGACAACCAACTAGACTGCGGATTATTTCCCCAGAAATTATATTCCGTATCGCCACTATATTGAACTTCAAAGATAGACTCCGGCCCATTATTAACCGTTGCATCAAAATTAGCTGCAAAATCACACTTGCTCAAATCATATCCCAAGGCCGTAACCGAATCACAAAGGTTGACGACATGCTGGTAATATTCCGGATGATCCGGTGCCAGAGTCAGATACATATCTGCCATCATCGTCATCGCTGCATCCTTAGAAGCCCGTCCTACATTCTTACTGTCATATTCACTTTTAGCAGGAAGGATATCTATCGCTTTCTGGCAATCCGAACGAATCTGACGGTATACCTCCTCTGCAGAAGAACGGGCAATGGCTGTAGGTTTACCCGGATTATAAGGAGTCAGCCGGAGAGGAACCCCGCCATAGAGACGGACGAGAACATAGTAATAATGGGCACGCAAGAAATAAGCTTCCCCCAAGCAACGTTTCTGCAAGGCATCCATCGTCTTCCCTTCAAGATCCGTGATCAAGATATTACACTGTCCAATGCCCACCCAGGGAGAGCGCCACATATAAAGAGCCATACCATTATCACTTCCTTCAGTAAAATTAGAAGCCTGGACCGTTTCCAGTCCATCCGTGCCACCTCCGGCACCAACGATACTATTCCCGGCAACAATGTCCAGCGTCCACAGACGTTGATTATACATATTTGAAGATTGGAGCGTTCTATAACAACCATTTGCCATAGCTACTGCTACAGAATCGGTGACACTCGTTTCAGGGTCTACCGTATTTTTCGGTTCCTTGTCCAAGAAATTATCTCCACAAGAGGTAACGGTCAGAGTGATCAGGAACACGATATTGAAAATTGATAACTTTTTCATGATGCCATATTAAAAGTTAATATTTAAACCGATATTGAATGTCCGGGAAACTGGATAGTTGGACAGGTCTATGCCATTGATACCTACTTCCGGATCAAATCCAGAATAGCCTGTAATCGTAGCCACGTTTTCGCAGGAAAGAGTTAACCGTGCACTTTCAACAGTAAGTGATCTTAACCACTGTGACGGAAAATCATAAGAAAGGGAGATCGTTTTCAGACGAAGATAAGAACCACTTTCGACAAAGCGATCAGAGACACGGTTATTTCCGTTCGGATCACCATAGACAGCACGTGGCATGACATTGCTTGTACCCTCACCATGCCAACGAGAAAGGACATCATTCAACTGATTATAGGCAGCAGACATTCCAGTAAGGTCAATCTTATTAGCATTGAAGATCTTGTTACCGGCAACTCCCTGCAAATAAATGTTCAATTCAAACCCCTTCCACGTCAAGATATTGCTCATCGAGAACAGATGGCTTGGATTCGGATTACCGATAACCGTACGATCCCCATCATTGATAACTCCATCATGGTTCAGATCCTTGAAACAGATGTCACCTGGTTCAGCACCAGCCTGATAAGCATGCTCCTTCACTTCTTTCTCATTCTGAAAGATACCATCACAGACATACCCATAGAACACATTGATAGGATAGCCCTTAGCCAGCATCGTAACATAAGAATTATTAATCTGATTAATATAATAAGGTGTTGCACTATTCAAGTCATCAATCTTATTCCGATTATACGTATAAGATAACGATGTATCCCATCCCAGAGCACCTTTCAAGTTCACAGTATGCAAAGTCAGTTCAACACCCTTGTTGGTTACTTTTCCAGCATTAGTATAAGTCGTACTGGTATCCTCAAAGCCCGACGTAATAGGGATAGACGCCTTTACCAGCATATCACTGGTTTTCTTGATATAAGCATCAAAAGTCAGATTGATACGAGAATGGAACATCGTAGCATCAAATCCGATATTTGTCTGAGCTACCTGTTCCCAATGGATATTCGGGTTAGCAAGCGTAGTAGAAATCAAAGCCGTCTGCTCATTGCCATCAGTTCCAAAAGGATAAACACTGGTATTCCAAGTAGCCATATAACTGTAATTACTGACACTAGCCTGGCTGCCCGTGACACCATATCCCATACGGATCTTCAAATCGTTCAGCAATTCATTCTGCTTGTACCAGGGTTCTTCCGTAAGACGCCAGGCCAATGACACAGAAGGGAAAGTACCCCAACGATGGTTCCGTCCGAAACGGCTGGATCCATCACGGCGGACTGTAGCCGTAAGAAGATAACGGTTACTATAATCATAGTTGGCCCGGGCCATATAAGAGAATAAAGCCCATTGTGTTTCATTGCCACCAATGGAATACATTTTTTCTCCATTATCCATCTCATGAACATTCTGGAAAGCAAAAACATTCTTCTGTGCATTCAGATAATCATCATCATTCCACTGAGCAGAAGTACCAGCCATCAAAGAGACATGATGCTTCTTGGCAAAAGTATGGTCATAAAGGAAATAATTATCCCAAAGATAAGTAAAAGACTTATTATCGCTCTTATATCTTGAACTTTCTTCCACAGGAGTCGGTTTCCAGTCATAAGCCGGCGTCCAGTTGTCAATATACCAGAATTTTGCATCAAGGCCCAGGGTAGTTCTGAACTTCAGGCCCTTGAAGAGACTAATCTCTCCCGAGATATTCCCAAGCAGATTATAACCATTTGTCTTATTCTGATCTGTTTTTGTCGGTCCGACAGGATTTCTTGTAGAACCATACCATAAGGAGTTCCCTTCAGGGCCAGACCAATTGCCATTCTCATCTTTGACGGAGAAGACCGGAAGTGCACGATAAGTACTTCCAAGATCATAACTACCCTGTTTCTTCACATCAGCACTTAAAGTAAGATTATTCGTGAACTTCAGCCATTTCAACACTTGCGCATCACCATTAAACTGAAAGGTATAACGCTTATAGCCCACACTTCTGACCGTACCCGTCTGATCAAGGTACCCTCCGGATACATAATAATGAGCATTATCAGAACCACCGGAATAACTTAAAGTATAATTCTGCGTATAACCAGTACGAAAGACCTCATCAACCCAGTCTGTACCCTTCCCAAGTGAAGAAGGGGTTATCCATAAAGGATTCTGCTCATAACCGGCATTAGTCATCATCTCATTGTTCAATTCTGCATATTGAGCAGCATTAAGAAGTGATGGTTTTTTCGTGGCATTCTGAAAAGAACCGTTCATGCTCAGAGAAAGCCTGCCCTGGCCAGCCTTTCCCTTTTTCGTAGTAATCATAATTACCCCATTAGCCCCACGGGATCCATAAATAGCCGTGGCAGATGCATCCTTCAAAACATCCAGACGCTCCACATCCGCCATATTCAGATTGTTCAGACCCAGATCAGTAGGTACCCCATCTATAACCACAAGTGGGTCACAGTTATTGATAGAGCCAAGTCCCCGAATCTTTATAGATACATTATCCCCAGGTTTACCTGCATCCACAACCTCCAGGCCAGCGACCTTACCCTGGAGAGCTTCTCCAACATTTGAGACAGGCTGATCCGTCAGACTTTTCGCATCAACCGATCCAATGGCACCTGTCAGGTCACTTTTCCGCATAGTACCATAGCCAATCACTACGACTTCATTCAGTTGTTTGCTTTTTTGGGTAAGGCTGACAGAAAGAGTCTGGTTTCCATTAACTGCAATGTCTTTCGTATTATATCCCAAATAAGATATTGAAAGCGTACCATCTGCAGGGACACCTATAGAAAAGTTACCATCCAGATCAGTAACCGCAGCATTCGTTGTACCCTTCTGGATGACCGATGCTCCTATGACAGGTTCTCCGGTTTCATCCTTGACGACTCCGTGAACCCTGATATTCTGGGCGAGAAGGCTTAAAGGTATTAAGAAGCCGACTGTACAGAACATAATTCTTTTCACTAATTGTTTAAAGATGTTCATAATAAAGATATGTTTACATATTTTTAGGTTTCGGTTGCAAAAATAGTCTTTAATCCATTATATCACTCTATCAAGTAGATAATAAGTAGAAAATAGTATTCTGATAAAATTATAATTTATTGATTTACAATGTTTTATGTGTTAATATAAAAAAGGCAAAGTAGATAGGGTCAATTATATAATTTTTTCTTATATTTGCAAGAAATTATCCAAGAACATGAAAAAGCCCATTTTATTAATATTTTTCAGTCTGTTTGTCCTACTTCCAGGAGTAGCATCAAACCAGAACAGTCTATCTCATCTGGATAACATTCTTTCCCATCGAAAAGAATACAATAATTCCAAGGAACAGCACATTAACATTCTCAAGGAATGCATTACTAAATACAATGTTCCGGAAGAAAGGCTGAAAATCTATGAATTACTTTATCAGGAATATTATGTCTACAAGTTTGATTCTGCTCAGTTGTATGTAGACAAGGCCCTAGTCCTCTCCAGAAAGCTCCATGACCATTACCACACCGCATTGGATCTCATCTACAAGGCCAAACTCTTTTCCATCGGAGGACTTTATGGCGAAGCCACTGTATTATTGGACTCCATCAATATCAACCAACTTAATAAGGAACTGCGCTTTCAGTATTATACTACTTATTTTACTCTTTACTCCTATCGGAGTGACTATTGTAATGACAAATACTACAAGCCAAAATATCGTGCCCTTGCGTCGTCATGCCTCCGCGAAGCAATGCAGTATCTGACCAAGGACATGCCGGAATATAACTTTTACCATGGTGAATACTATATTTATGTAGAACCCAATGATCAGAAAGCTTTAATATACTATTTCAAGACCATTCATGAGCAAAAGCAAGCCTCACGGTACTATGCAATGGCCTGTTTCGCCATAGCCAACAACTATAAGAAACACAACCATCTCAAACAATATGAGAACTACCTGATCAAAGCCAGCATCAGCGATGCCCTCTGCAATACCCGCGAGAACTTGGCATTGCAAGACCTTGCCACACTTCTTTTTGAAAAAGGGAAAGATAATATAGTACGTGCAGACAAATACATCAGTATTTCCCTGGAAGATGCAAAATTTTATAACAGTCGGCTCCGGATACTGGAAATATCCCAGAAACTACCGACTATCGTCTCTGCTTATGAAAACATGATGAAGATGAACAACAAGAAATTGAAATCAGCCCTTTTTCTCATTTCGCTGCTCATCATCAGTTGTATAATCTCACTAATATTCATTTTCCGTCAGAACAAGCAACTTACATTAAGAAGACGACAACTATCTGAAAACAACAACAAACTTACCACTCTTAACGGACGCCTGAACGTTCTCAATGCGGCACTTCTTGACACAAACCATAAACGAGAAGGACTGGCGAAACTTTATATTGATCTCTGTGCCAAATATATAGACCGCCTGAACAAATACAAAAATATGGTAAAACGCAAGATCAAGGCGCATCAGGTAAACGAACTCCTGAGCAATATCTCTTCATCACGACTATCAGAAGAAGACGCCACGACGTTCATCACCAGGTTTGACAAAGCTTTCCTTGATCTTTATCCTACGTTTATCGAAGAATTCAACAATCTCTTGGATCAACCTCAAATCGAGAAAGCGAAACAACCACATTCCCTGACTCCGGAACAACGCATCTACGCCTTGATCCGTCTCGGTGTTAAGGAAAGTTCAGAAATAGCCACATTGCTTTTCTATTCACCCCAGACCATTTATAATTACAGGTCGGCTGTCAAGAATAAAGCAAAGAATAAAGATACATTTGAAGATGATATAATGAACCTCTGTACGGTCATCAGATAAATACAGGCCGCGGTTATTCAGAACTCAGATCTGCTATCACCTGCCGATAATCAGCCAGCATCTTGGTTCTACTGATATACCCCATCAATCGATTATTTACATCTACAACAGGCAACTGTGCAGCATCAGTAGCATCAAATTCCTTCATTACCTCCCGCATGGACTCATTGTACATCAGGCGGGCACTTGGCTGGATCATCAACTGCTTTACCGTAAATTTATCATAAAGCTCTGATCTGAAGATAATATGCCTGATCCTTGTAACATCAATAATACCAAGTAACCTGCCCCCATCATCAAGTACCGGAATAAAATTATTATTACTCCTGCTGATTTCCTGAACCAGTTTTCTCATTGGCAAGTCCTGGCTGATCGGATGATAATCTTTTTCTATCAGTTCATCCATATTCATCAGAGTCAAAGCAGACTGGTCAGTATGATGAGTCAAGAGTTTTCCTTCACGTGCCAGGCGAAGAGCATATATACTATTGGTTTCAAAGATACTTGTTGTCAGATAACTACTGATACAAACAATCATCAAAGGCATGAACAAATCATACCCCCTGGTAAGTTCAGCAATCAGGAAAATACCCGTAAGCGGAGCATGCATCACTCCCGTCATCCCCCCCGCCATGCCAAGCAAAGTATAATTATTTTCCGGAATATAAACCCCAAACTGCTCCATATTCCAAAAGTGTGCAAAAAGGAATCCTCCGAAACCACCCACAAACAAAGCAGGAGCGAAGGTTCCACCACAACCGCCAGAGCCCGTAGTGGCAGAAGTAGCAAAAGTCTTGCTAAGTGTTACCAAGGCCACGTACAACAACAGCAGATTCTGATGTCCGGCAAAAACACTTCCATTCATCACCTGGCTCCAATCCGCCTGCGTATGACCACTCAGAAGGACATTGACTGCTGAATATCCTTCACCATAGAGTGAAGGAAAGAAAAAGATCAAACTACTCAGTAAGATCCCACCCAAAATAAGTTTTGCTAAAGGACGGTCCGAAAACTTTAAAAAGATCTTTTCACAGAATCCCAGTGACCTAATGAAATAAAGACTCAGCAATCCACAACAAACACCCAAAAGGATACAAGCAGGAATGCGCTGTACACCCCATGCCGAAGACAAGACGAAACTGAATAAAGGTTTCTGCCCCGCAAAGATATAGGAGAATACGGTAGCTGTAACGCTAGAAATAAGAATCGGCAAGAGAGAAGCCATAGTAAGATCTACCATCAGAATCTCCAGCGTGAAGACCAGTCCGGCAATCGGAGCTTTAAATATCGCAGAGATTCCTGCTGAAGCACCACATCCGACAAGCACCATCAGAGTTTTATTATCCCGCTTGAAGAGTTGTCCGAGATTAGAACCAATGGCTGAACCTGTAAGAACGATAGGTGCCTCACCACCTACAGACCCACCGAAGCCAATCGTTATGCTCGAAGCGATCACGCTCGTCCAACAATTATGAGGTTTCAATCTGGAACGCTTGGTAGCAATAGAATAAAGTACACGAGTGATACCATGTGAAATATTATCCCTCACAACATATTTCACGAACAACGCCGTCACAGAAATGCCGACAATAGGAAAGATCAGATAAAGCCAGTTTGACCCCTGCGTCTGGAATCCATTAGTAAGAAGGATCTCTATCTGCTTGATAATCCAATGTAGTACAAAGGCAGCAACAGAAGCCAAAAAACCGACTACAAATGAAAGAGCCAGCATTATCTGCCGATCAGACAGATGACGCTGAGTCCAGGTTAAGCCACTCACAAATAATGATTTTGGCTGTAAGACTTGCTTCACCAACATGGACTACACATTTTTTTCAAAAGACAAAGATAACATAAAACTTTTAGATTCCAATTTTTTTAACTATTTTCCATTCCTGCAGGTACGAAGGACACCGAGTTACAGATTTATTCAACAAACTCCGGTAACGCATGATTCCCATTGATAAAATCCAACGCATTCATCCTACGTTTTCCGGCCAACTGCAATTCCAGTACTTCTACCCATTTATCCATCCCGGCAACATAAAGATGCTTATCCTTTACCGTCAAAGTTCCAGGCCGCTCACCTTCCGTATCCGAATCTGTGAGTTGAGTTTTAAAGATTTTCAGGATCTTATCGTCAATAACCGTCCATGCACCGGGAACCGGAGCCAAGCCACGTACAAAATCATGGATTTGTTTAGCCGTCTGCTGCCAGTTAATCCTGCATGTCTCTTTATGAATCTTCGGCGCAGGTTTCAATGGTCCGGTCTCGATAGCCATCTCACTCTGAGAGATGCTCTGAGCCCTTCCGTTACCCTGCAGAATTTTCTCAACCGTTTCAATGGCAGCCTCAGCTCCTAGTTTTTCAAGTCCATCATAGACCTTCTCCACATTATCATCGATACCGATAGGAAAATGCTTCTGGAGGATAATCCGTCCTGTATCTATCTCCTTATCTATAAAGAAAGTTGTCACCCCCGTCACGGTATCCCCATTGATTACTGCCCAATTGATAGGAGCAGCACCACGGTATTGGGGCAGAAGAGCAGCATGGACATTAAAAGTGCCGTATTCCGGCATCGCCCAAACCACTTCAGGAAGCATACGGAAAGCAACCACAATCTGCAGATTAGCTTTAAAAGCAGCCAATTGTTCCAAGAATTCAGGATTCTTCATTTTTTCCGGTTGGAGAACCGGAATAGAATGAGCCTCAGCAAAAATTTTAACAGCTGAAGCCTGCAACCGATCCTGATGCCTTCCCACCGGTCTGTCAGGAGCAGTTACCACAGCAACGACCGGGTAACCCTCCTCTACAAGTTTCTGCAAAGTTCCCACCGCGAATTCAGGCGTCCCCATAAAGATAATACGTAAGTCTTTCTTATCCATATAAATCCCTGTTTTCTATATATTTACCTTACTTCTCCACATAAGAATGATCAAAAACTTCACCATACAAATCAGTATGAAAGAAGCCCTTTAACAATTATTGCCTGATAATATGAACACTACCGTCCTTTGACAGTTTGATAATACTACTTGGCGTATGTGGTTTATGTTCCTGCCGGCGGCTCTCGCAAACATAATCCACTGCTTTCAAAAGTTCCGGATCAATGTCACAATAATTAGCAGCAGCAGGTTGTCCGCTTATATTTGCACTTGTACTTACTACCGGTTTCTCCATTCTATAACAAAGTGTATGTGAGAAAGGTTCTTTTGTAATCCTCATAGCGATAGAACCATCTTCCGCAATAAGGTTAGAAGCCAGATTAACAGCATTATCCAAGATCACTGTAGTAGGTTTGCTACCTTGAGCTATGGTATCAAAAAGATCCCAGGCCACAGCAGGTATATCTCTTATATAGCGTTGTAATCTCGCATCACTGTCTACCAGACAAATCAAAGCTTTCGAATCATCTCTATGCTTGATGGCATACACTTTAGCCACTGCCTCAGCATTAGTAGCATCACAGCCTATTCCCCAGACCGTATCAGTCGGATAAAGAATTACACCACCCTTTCGCATACATTCTACAGCATTCTTAATATCGTCTTCCTGTTTCATCTTTCTTTAACCTATATAGAAATAATACAAATATTCACTTTTTAAAATAAATTTGCACAAAGATAGATGATTTTTCGGTAAATTCAAAATTTTGAGACACCTTTTGTGCCCATTGTGTTTAAAATAAGAGCCAGAAGGTAAAGGGACAAAAAATAGAGGTTAAGAGCCATAACCAACAACTCTTAACCTCTATAAATAAGTATCAACTATTCATTTCAGGTCCCACGAAGATTATCTCCGATCCTTTGTTTCCTCCGTTCCTGCCAGTACGCCCAATATAGCAGAGATAACAGTGACTACAATCTTCAACACCAATTTTAATTCTGTAATTTGCATTTTCATAATCCTTTCAAACGATAAAAATTAATTTAAGAAAATCGTTGCGGGCTATCAGCATCCGCAACGACAAAAAGAAACAGGTAACCTGTCTGATAATTATTCTGCAGGTTTATCCTTCTCGCCAGACTTTGCTGTCTTCTTTACAGGTTTGTCATATTGACCCATTTCCTGAAATTTGCACCCCATCAGCAAAGTATTAATATGTTTCTTATTTGAAACCGTACATACAGGGTGGAAAAGGACATGAGCAGAAAGGAGATTTTTCTGAATAGAGAAATCTTTTGCAGCAGCAACACTCTTGCATTTGAAACCAACACGGAATGTTCCAAGGCGGTCAATAGTGATACACTTGCCATCCTGCAATCCGTTACGTATCTCATCTACCAGAGCTGAGATTACGGCCAGGATATCCGGAAGAGTAACCGTACAGCGTTTCTGGATATGATCTGCCAACTTGTCCGTTGTAAGAGATCCTGATATTACAGGATGTGCGAACCATTTACCGTTCATAGCCGGAATACTCTTGTTCTTGATCTGATAAAGTTTATAAATTACTGCCATAATAAAATAAAATTTTAAATGTTAAACGATATGTGAATTAATCAGTGCACTGTCCTTTTTGTTTGCAATCAATGGTCTGTATCACACAATTCAGAAAGGATTCATTCCGTTGACGTGTGCAAAAATACTACAGAGCAAAAGCCATATCAAATTTCTCTATTGCAGTTCTTTTATACCATCCTTATAGAAGAAAGAAAACTTCGGTTCACAAGTAACGAAAGAATTAAAACTAAAAAATCAGGACTTCCGCTGAATATTTATCAACAGGAAGTCCTGATTACACAACACAAATAAGATTCCAGATATAACAGAAAGTCCAGAAGAAGATGCTTCAACTTCAGGATTTCATTGATAAGAGCCTATACCTTAGAGGTTAAGCCAGTTATTTACAATCACCTTACCTTTCGGGGTAAGTACACTTTCCGGATGAAACTGAATACCATGAATATCGTACGACTTATGTTTCAATCCCATGATATGTCCATCATCACTTTCTGCAGTAATCTCTAGACAGTCCGGGAAGCCATGACGATCCACCACCCAACTGTGATAACGTCCGACCTCTATTTTCTCAGGCAATCCCCGAAATACAGGATCATTACCCAACAAAGAACAAGGAGTAGCCACCCCATGATAGACCTCCTTAAGATTAGTAAGTTTACCACCAAACGCCTCCGCTATTGCCTGGTGGCCGAGGCAGACCCCCAGCATCGGTTTCTTCCCGGCATAAGTTGTGATGACCTTCAACAGCAAACCAGCCTCAGAAGGAATGCCCGGGCCAGGACTAAGGATAATCTTATCAAAAGGTTCCAACTGTTCAAGCGAGAACTGATCATTCCGCCATACCGTACACTCTGCCCCAAGTTCCTTTACCAGATGGGCCAGATTATAGGTAAAAGAATCATAATTATCAATAATAACAACTTTCATTTTTAAACGAATAAAAAAGCATATATATAAATACCATTCGCCCCCCGCTATATACAGACCAGGTTATCAGGCCAGAAGCAACACCTTAAAATTCTTCTGCAATATGAATAGCCTTGACCAAAGCCGCAAGTTTATTGTTACTCTCATTGAGTTCGTATTTATCATTACTTTTAGCCACGATCCCACTACCAGCCTGGAACCAGAGTTCATTATTACGACTGATAAAGGTACGAATAACAATAGCCTGGTTCAAATCACCATTAAGTCCAATATATCCGATACATCCACCATAAGCACCCCTATTATGCGGTTCCAGTTCACTGATAATCTGCATGGCACGCACCTTAGGTGCCCCACTAAGTGTTCCGGCCGGAAAAGTATCAAAGAATTCCCGTATAGAATCAGCCCCATCATCAAGCGTACCACTTACACGGCTCACCAGATGAATAACATGACTATAAAACTGCAAGTCCTTATAGAAATCAACTTTTACCTGATGGCAGTTACGAGACAAATCATTTCTGGCCAGATCGACCAACATGACATGCTCTGCATTTTCTTTCGGGTCTGTCCTCAAGAATTCAGCAGCCCTACGATCCTCTGCAAGTTCGCCGACACGTTTCGTAGTACCGGCGATAGGATCGATATAAGCCCTATTCCCTTCAACACGGTTATGAGTTTCAGGCGAAGAACCAAATATCCGGAATCCCCCGAAATCAAAATAAAACAGATAAGGAGACGGGTTGACAGATCTCAAAGCCCGATAGAGTTTAAAATCATCCCCTTCATATTTCTGGCAGAAACGACGCGAGATTACAATCTGGAAGACATCACCACGCAAACAGTGAGCCACGCAACGACGTATATTTGCCTTATGCTGTTCATCTGTCAACGTACTGTAGCACGCTCCGACCGGATGAAAATCGTATGGTTTCACCGAAGCTCTGTTCATATTAAGTTGGAGTTGTTCAAGACGCTTCTTTCCCTCTTCCTCAGACGCTCCGTCCCTGACAAGAGCGACCATCTCCATCTGATTATTAAAATGATCGAAGATAATGACGTTCTCATAAAAGATATAAAGGATATCCGGTGCATCATTCGTTTTCATGGTTGTATCCTTGACCGGAATATTCTCAAAATAGCGTACAGCATTGAAAGCCGTATAACCATAAACACCACAGAAATGGCTGCCCTCACCTTCAACCTTAAGACACCCCAGGAAGTCATTAAAAGCCTTTGCTATGGTTTCTTTAGGCAGGTCCTTCAATGTACGCGCATTTTCTGCAGCCTTTCTTTCCCTGTTTTCCGGTTCCGGGCCCTCATAC
>DAIPMC010000108.1:0-5593 GCA_036768895.1 Prevotella sp.
AATCATATAGAAGGTAATCTCATCCAACCTACATTAGTCGTATTAGAACCCGACTTTTTGCTTGATATCAGCACCATCGCCAGCTGTTTTACTGAATTCGGGCACCATCCACTCCTCTATCTATTAAAGCAGATGAAACCCAGAGCAAATACGCAACCAATCCTTTTGGGTGACCTTGCGGGATCAATCCTTGACGATGCTATTAACTCTAAAGGAAACTACAGACTGAATGATACCATTAAAAGCAACTATCAAGAAAAAGCTCTGGAATTTTCCTGTTGTAACGGTTTCAATCCAACAAGATTTTATAATGATGCCATCAACCAGACAAGAAATATTCAAGAAGGAGTACATCAACTCTTTACAGGACCAAATGCTTTTGATAAATCCAAGGCTATCCTCGAGCCCTCCTTTATCTGCGAAGTTCTAGGGATTGATGGCCGCGTCGATCTGATGACCACAGACTTCAAATTGCTGATCGAGCAGAAATCAGGACGAAATCTGCATATAGAAAGACACCAGCCTGACCCCATCCATCACGGTCTTCCTCTGGAAAATCACTGGATACAACTCCTGCTTTACTATGGTATCCTACATTATAATTTCCATACCAGTGATTCTCTTACCGATATCAGGCTCTTCTACTCCAAATATCCTCCCCAAGACGGACTTATGAGTGTGGCTTATTACCGCACTCTCTTCCGTGAAGCTATTAAATACCGTAATCAGGTAGTGGCAGAAGATTTCGATATAGCTCAGAATGGCTTCAGCAATCAAATGGAGATGTTAAGCCCTGAAGCACTTAATGTAAAGCACTGTCAAGATTCTTTCTATCATCAATACCTCAGGCCGGAGATCGCTCTGATGACAGATCCTTTACATACTCTTACCGTACTGGAACGCGACTACTTCTGCCGGATGCTTACTTTCATCATCCGAGAGCAAATTGTTTCCAAGGTCGGAGCTCAGGAGGGACTAGGCAACTCTTCCAGTGATCTCTGGAATATGCCACTGGCTGAAAAGAAGGATACAGGAAATATTTATACAGACCTTCATATTATTAAAAAGGAGAAAAGTTCTTCCTTCAATGGATATGACACCATTACCTTGGCAATTCCTGCTCAAGGAGCCTATTTCCTTCCTAACTTCCGGACAGGAGATATCATCTATCTCTATGGTTATCCCAAGGATCAGGTACCCGATGTACGCAGGACTATTCTGCTCAAAGGTTCTATCCAGAAGATTTCTTCTGACCAACTTACAGTACACCTAAATGACGGACAACAGAACCAAAATCTGTTCCATTCGGAAGTTTATGCCATTGAACATGGCACCAGTGATGCTGCAACAGGATCAGAACTGCGCAATCTACACCGGTTTATCTCTTCTCCCAAACCTATACGAGACCTGATTCTAGGACAGCGTAAGCCTGAAAAGGATACTTCTCTCAAATTGTCCAGACATTATGATGACGTATTGGATCCCATTCTGGAAAGAGCCAAGCAGGCTCAGGATTACTTTCTTCTCCTTGGGCCTCCTGGAACAGGAAAAACATCCAGGGCTTTACAATTCATGGTCAGAGAAGCTCTGGCAAGTCCCGAACAGTCTATCTTACTGATGGCTTATACAAACAGGGCTGTAGATGAAATCTGCAATATGCTTCTGGAAAACAAAATCGATTTTCTCAGAATAGGGAATCCTTTCTCTTGTGACAAGCGCTTTCAGCCTTATCTCATCGGTGATCTTGCAGAACAGTTTCCAAAACTTATCTGCCTGAAGAACAAGATACGAAGCACACGTATCATTGTCGGAACCACATCTATGATCTCCTCACGGGAATACCTCTTCAATATAAAGACCTTCAGTCTGGCTATTATTGATGAAGCCTCACAAATCCTTGAGCCGAATATTGTGGGACTGCTCACAAGGGTAAGGAAATTTATCCTAATCGGTGATCACAAGCAACTGCCTGCAGTTGTGCAACAAGATGAAGCGGATTCAAAGGTATCAGAAAAGGACCTTAACGACATCGGGCTGACCAACTGCCGTAATTCTCTCTTCGAGCGGCTTATCTGCTGGGAAAAGAAGCAGAAACGAGAAAATGATTTTATCGGTTTATTGAATCATCAGGGACGTATGCATCCGGCTATAGCAGAATTCCCCGGAAAAATGTTCTATGCACATGAAAGAATCCAACCTGTACCACTGCATCAAAAAGAAAAGAACCTCTACTCACAGAAAGTAAAAGAAATTTATGAGAACGTATCTTCTCTGGATCATCTGCTGCTTAATCACAGAATGGTTTTTATACCAAGTAAATTCTGTAAGGCAACAAGTATATCTGAAAAGGTAAACCCTTCTGAGGCGGTCATTACAGCACAATGTCTGAAACGGATATATGAATATACACTAGAGACCTTTAAAATCACAGAAAATATTCAGGATCAATTCCTTACAACCAGCACTGCCGGTATTATCGTACCTTATCGGAATCAGATCGCTATGATCAGAAAAGAAATTGAAAAACTGGATATTCCGGAACTTCTCGACATTTCCATTGATACCATAGAACGATATCAGGGCAGCCAGCGTGACTATATCATCTATTCATTCACTATACAGAATTTCTCACAACTGGAATTCCTTACTGCTAATTGCTTTGAGGAAGATGGAATGACAATTGACAGGAAACTGAATGTTGCCCTAACCAGAGCTAGGAAACAAATCATCTTAACAGGAAACCCTCGGATATTAGAAACTAACCCCATATTCAAGAAACTTATAGATTATTGCAAGAGGCAAAACGGATTTCTTCAGGATGACAGACTCTGAAAAGGAAATCAAACTGACATTTTTATATACACCGTAGGGAATTCCTATTTCTTATAGGGAAATTCCATCACTTCATAGGGTAAAAATACGTTGAATAATCCAATAAAGTTATACATTTGCACTAACAATAAAACCGAAAAAAATTTCCGAATAATGAACAAGTTAAATGTTATAACAATTATGAAAAGAATGATTCTTACGGCAGTTATTCTGCTATTGACAGTTGGAACTTTTGCACAACATCGACGTTATTACGGGCATTATGCTCATCGCCGGAGTAATATCAGCACTTTTACCCTTCAGCCTAAAATTGGTCTCAATGTGGCTTCTCTGACCAATGTCGGTGCCGATTCAAGAGTAGGGATGGTTCTTGGCCTGGAAGGGGAGGTAAATACAAGTCGAAATATTGGCATAAGCTTTGGAGTTGATTATTCAGCACAAGGAGCAAAATGGAATCATGATGGTTTCTCCTCTATAACCAAACTGGATTATATCAATGTTCCTGTACTTGCCAATTTTTACGTAGCTCCAGGTTTCGCACTAAAAGTAGGACTTCAGCCAGGATTTTTAGTTGATGATCATGGAACCGGTGCTAAAAGCGTTGATGTATCCATCCCTATCGGAATGTCCTATCAATATGAAGATTTCGTCATCGAAGGACGTTACAACTGGGGAATAACCGATGTCTATGATATCGATCAAAGCAGCAACCCGCGTAACAGTGTATTTCAATTTACCGTCGGCTACAAGTTTCATTTGTAATACTTAAGACAAGGTCGTATTTTGAATTTTATGGCGATGTCTCCTTCTTATAAGGAGACATCGCTTTTTTATATCTTCTGGCAGCAATTCTTCCCATTAGAAAGAGGAAAAACAAAAAGAAAGGTGAAGGACACTTTTTTGAATCATTATCGTAAATAACCCACAATATTCAATGCAAATTTTTATCTTTTTCAAGTGTCAGAAAATAAAAAAAGGGACTCCGCCGAGTCCCAACCTTTTGTTAACCTTAAATCTAATACTATGAAAAACACGAAGCAAAGATAAAAAAAATCACATAAACTCCAATATTCTTATGTCACAAATCTTACAAAACAATTATTTTATTGAGTTAAATCAATTTTACCTTAAATATTTGGCGGTTTCAAAAAGATTTTCTATCTTTGCAAAAGAAGATTATAGTAGAGACAGAAGGGATATTGAATTCCGACATCACCAATGCGATGTCGGAATTCAATGTTTTTTTACCCCTACTTCACAATAAACATTTATCAACCAAAAACGAAGAAATTATGGCTTATATGTCACAAGAAGGCTACGACAAGCTCGTAGCTCAGCTCCATGAGCTTCAAACAGTAGAGCGCCCTAAGGCATCCGCAGCCGTTGGCGAAGCTGCCGATAAAGGTGATTTAAGTGAAAATTCAGAGTATGATGCAGCAAAAGAGGCACAAGCACATCTTGAAGCTAAAATCAACCGAATGAAGATAGAAGTAGCTGAGGCAAAGATCGTTGATACTTCCAAACTCAAAGCTGATGTTGTCCAAATCCTTTCAACTGTTGAAATGACAAATCTGGCTAATAACCGGAAAATGAAATATACACTTGTCAGTGAGAGTGAGGCTAATCTAAGAGAAGGCAAGATTTCTATCAAAACCCCTATCGCACAAGGATTATTGAATAAGAAAGCTGGTGATGTCGCTGAAATCAAGATTCCGCGTGGAACAATCCATTTGAGAATCGATAAAATTTCGGTTGGCTGACTTTCGGCAATCGGTATGGGAACTATCGGCAATTGCCCGAAACAACAATGATCATAAAATATTAATGATATGAGTACTTTATTCAGTAAGATAGCAAATGGTGAAATACCGAGCTATAAATGTGCAGAAGATGAGAAGTTTTATGCTTTCCTTGACATCAACCCTGTAGCTATCGGCCATACTCTGGTAATACCTCGTAAAGAGATCGACTATATCTTTGATATGGATGACTGGGACCTGGCCGAATTCGAAGTCTTTGCCAAGAAAGTTGCTCATGCTTTGAAAGCAGCTTATCCTTGTAAGAAAGTTGCAGAAATCGTCTTGGGATTAGAAGTTCCACATGCACATATCCAACTTGTCCCACTCAACAAGGAATCAGACGTCAATATGAGTAAGAAGCTCAAACTCACAGAAGAGCAATTCAAAGAAATTTCCAATAAAATCTATACGGAATTCAAGAAACAGAATCCGAACTCTTACGACCGCTAATGAAAAAGTATTAAAATCGTAAAAGATAATCCCCGTTTTTCTCCCTGGAAAAGCGGGGATTATCTTTTATACCACAGGTAAAGTCAGTAACACTATGGCGATATAACCCGTATGGTGCATAGCACTTTACTGTATGGTTCATAGAGCTTTTTATGGAGGCTGAAGCACAAAACTTTTCCCAAGTTCTGAAAATTTATGAAAAAGAGTTTCTCTTTCAGATTTTACATGTATCTTTGTGCACCTAACAGAATCATTTCACTCGTAAGAATACTCAAAGATATTTTATTTATGAGAAAACTGCTATTATTGATCGTACTGCTATTGGGAAATCATGTAATTATGAATGGAAAGACATTCATAAAAGGCAGAAATACGAACAAGCTGACCATGGTCATCGGAACTTATACAGGTGGAGGCAGCAAAGGTATCTACACCTACCGCCTCGATCAGAGCACGGGGAAATCTATTCCACTTTCTTCTGTTCCCAGGTTGATGTCCATCAAAACCACGGC
>DAIPMC010000108.1:5603-6942 GCA_036768895.1 Prevotella sp.
CCACTTTCTTCTGTCACAGTTCCAAACCCTTCTTATCTGATTCCTTCAAAGGACGAAAGATTCATCTATGCAGTAAGTGAGATGCCAGATTCCACAGCTGCCTTGAATGCATATATAATAGACAAAAGCACCGGACATCTGAAATTAATTAACAGACGCTTGACCCAGGGAGAAGACCCCTGTTATGTATCAACCAACGGTCATGAAGTCATTACAGCCAATTATACCGGTGGGAGCATGTCTGTTTTTCCATTACGTAAGGACGGAGGCTTAAATCCTATCATCAGTCAGTTTCATGGGCACCTCGGCGGACCGGATGCGACACGTCAGAACACACCCCATATACACTGCGTCCGATTCAGTCCAGATGGCAAATACTTATTTGCTTCAGACTTCAGTGCAGACCAAATACTGAGGTTCCGCATAGCTTCCGACAAAGTCAAGCTCTTGCCTCTTGATCATCCCATAGCTATTGATACAAATTCAGGGCCAAGACATCTGATATTCAGTTCAGATGGAAGATTTGCATATTTGATCAGTGAGCTCTCCGGAAATGTTACCGTCTTCCGTTACATAAATGGAAACCTCAAACGTGTTCAGGTCATAACTGCCGACGTTCATCATGCACGAGGCAGCGCAGACATACATATCAGTCCGGACGGAAAGTTCCTCTACGCAAGCAATCGATTGAAGAATGATGGAATCGCCATATTTTCAAGAAATCAGCTTACAGGACGATTATCCTGGATAGGATACCAGAATACCGGAATTCACCCACGAAATTTCAACATTACACCTAATGGGAAATTCCTTCTTGTAGCCTGCCGAGACAGTAACGAGATACAAATATATAATAGGAACCCTCACACAGGACTACTTACTGATACTCGCCAGAGTATCAGAATCAGTAAACCTGTTTGTATCCAATTTATAAAATAGAAAAAACGTTTCAAATATATTGATCACCCTTTTTCATCTGAACCACATTGACATATTTTCTGATCAAAGCAGATGAATCTTCCTTCTTGCAGATGAATAATACATTATCCTTCTCCGCAATAATAAAACCATCAAGACCATTAAGAACGGCCATCCTACCTTTAGGCAACTTGATGATATCATCATGACAGTCTTCCATCATCACATCAGAATCAATGACCACATTGTCCTTTTTACCTTTCTGCATAAACTCATAGATACTATGCCAAGTACCTAAGTCTGCCCAGCCAAAATCACACTTCTTAACATAGACATTATCCGTCTTCTCCAGAAGTCCTGTATCAATAGCAAGATTAGGGTAAAAAGAAAAATGCTCTTTAATATATGCATTTTCTTCAGG
>DAIPMC010000109.1:0-6670 GCA_036768895.1 Prevotella sp.
AGGGACACTCTGGAGTGCCCTGTTTATAGAGCGTGGACATCAATTGGACACAAACATTCCTATTTTATGAAGAATATGATATTTCTAAAAGGTTACAAAGAAAAGGTTATATCAATGCAGTAGACAGTCGTTATAAGTTTTATCATATCCACGGCTTAACAATGAATAAGACAAAAAAGATTACGACCCGAGAACGATACCTTTCCAGAATTTACTGCTATGCCAAATACCATCGCGCCTTACCAACGTTGCTTTTCAGAGCCATGACATTGATTCAATTATCCGTTAAGCCACATAAATGGTATATTATCCCACCATTATTAAGAGGAGAAATTCTAAGTCAATCCAAAAAGAACGACTTACCTTCTACTACTACAAAACTCTGACCTTGAAGAGAAACTGTTTAAAGATTTTCCTTAAGATTTACTTTTCTTAGCGGAATCAAAAAACATACAATAAATAACACACTTCTTACCGACTTTTCACCGAGTGAATCGACGCAACTTTAACTTAACTAACTAATATACAGGTATTTATAATGTTTTTCGTTGGGATACCCGG
Source organism: Prevotella sp. (assembly GCA_036768895.1). Classification (GTDB taxonomy): domain Bacteria; phylum Bacteroidota; class Bacteroidia; order Bacteroidales; family Bacteroidaceae; genus Prevotella. The sequence continues at coordinate 562 of DAIPMC010000109.1, forward strand.
ATTCGAACCAGGAATGACAGGACCAGAATCTGTAGTGTTACCATTACACCATATCCCACTATTTAAAGCAAATCCCTTATCAATTTGCGGTTGCAAAGGTACTTCTTTTTTTTGATTTTGCAAATGTTTTAGTGAGAATTTTCCAAAAAAATCAAAATAACAGGTATTCTTAGCGATTTTTTCAAGATTTAGGTGTATCTTTGTGAGCATTTAGATTGCATCATATCTTATAAAAATTGAATGGAAGAAACGAAACAATTAGTAGAGTCTATTGTATCTGGAATTCAAGATAAGAGAGGTTCAGATATTGTAATAGTAGACCTCACTCATATCGAAGGAGCAATAGCAAATTATTTTATTATTTGTCAAGGGAATTCAACAACACAAGTTGAAGCTATCACGAGATCTGTCAGTGATATTACCTATAAAAATCTTAAAGAGAAACCTCTAAATGTTGTCGGTTTGGAGAATAGCGAATGGGTAGCATTAGATTTTGTTGATGTAATGGTTCATATATTTCAACCGGAGGTCCGCAGATTCTACAACCTTGAAGATTTATGGGATGACGCGCCCCTGACAGAGATTCCGAATGAAGAAGATATACAAACAGCAGTAATTTGATGCCGATAAATGTTTAACTCATTAAAAAGGAAGTTATAAAGATGGAACAAGGTGGAAATAATCCAAGAAATAATAATAATGGCGATAACCAACCAAAGATGCCACGATTCAACATGAACTGGATCTACATATTGGTTCTCCTCACTATCATTGGTGTTTTCATGTTTGGAGGTGGAGATGCCTTAGGAGGCAGTTCTGATCAAGAAGCCACATACACAAAGTTTAAAGAGTACATACAAAAAGGCTATGCAAAAAGCGTAGTTATCAACAAGAATGATAATACGCTGAAAATGTTCGTGAATCCGAAGGATATCCGCAACGTTTTCCAGATGAGTGCAAAACAGGTTGGTCCCAACCCCTACGTATCGGTACAGTTCGGCTCAGTAGACGAGTTGGAAAAATATCTGACAGCTGAACAAAAAGTAGGGAAACTTACCGATTTTAGCTACAACAATAAAAAGGGAAATAATCTGATGAATATCTTCATCAATCTATTACCTATTTTATTCTTCATTTGGTTCATCTGGTGGATGGGAGGACGCATGAGTGGAGGCAATTCCGGAGGCATGGGCGGTGTCTTCAACGTTGGAAAATCAAAAGCCAAGATGTACGAAAAGGGCAACACTATCGGCATCACTTTCAAAGATGTTGCCGGTCAGGAAGGAGCCAAGCAGGAAGTCGAGGAAATCGTTGAATTCCTGAAAAGCCCCAAAAAATATATCAATCTTGGTGGTAAGATTCCTAAGGGAGCCCTGCTTATTGGTCCTCCGGGAACAGGTAAGACGTTACTAGCCAAGGCTGTAGCAGGAGAAGCAGGAGTACCCTTCTTCTCCATGAGTGGCTCGGACTTCGTAGAAATGTTTGTTGGTGTCGGAGCCAGCCGTGTCCGAGATCTGTTCCGCCAAGCAAAAGAGAAAGCGCCCTGTATCATTTTCATCGATGAAATAGATGCCATCGGGCGTGCCAGAAGCAAGAATCCATCAATGGGCGGCAATGATGAACGAGAAAATACCCTGAATGCCCTTCTGACAGAAATGGACGGATTCAGTACAAATAGCGGTGTTATAATTTTGGCTGCTACTAACCGTGCAGACATGCTTGACCCCGCATTACTTAGACCTGGAAGATTTGACAGACAGATTCATGTAGATTTACCTGATTTGCAAGAACGCAAAGCAATATTCATGGTCCATCTCAGACCTGTAAAAATCAATGGTTCAGTAGATGTGGATCTTTTAGCACGCCAGACACCGGGATTCTCTGGTGCTGATATTGCCAACGTCTGTAATGAGGCAGCCCTGATAGCTGCACGACATAATAAGAAATCTGTAGGAAAACAAGATTTTCTTGATGCTGTCGATCGTATAGTCGGAGGATTAGAGAAAAAGACAAAAGTAATGACCGTAGAGGAGAAACACACTATAGCCCTTCACGAGGCTGGCCATGCCACCATTTCGTGGTTCTGCCGCTATGCTAATCCTTTGGTAAAAGTCAGTATTGTACCTCGCGGTCAGGCATTAGGAGCCGCATGGTATCTCCCTGAAGAGCGTCAAATTACGACAAAAGAAGAGATGCTTGACGAACTATGCTCCCTACTAGGTGGACGCGCTGCTGAAGAATTGTTTACAGGACATATCTCAACAGGTGCAATCAATGATCTTGAACGTGCAACTAAAGCCACATACGGTATGATCGCATACGCCGGTATGGGAGAAGAATTGCCTAATATCAGTTATTACAACACAACCGAATACCAATTCCAACGCCCCTACTCTGAAACTACCGCCAAAATCATTGATGATGAAGTCCTGAAGATCATCAATGAACAATACATTCGTGCAAAGAAAATTCTGACAGAACATAAAGAAGGCCATAATCAATTAGCGCAATTGCTAATCGATAAGGAGGTGATTATGGCTGATGATGTAGAAAAGATCTTTGGGAAACGACCTTGGAAGAGTCGTACACAGGAAATCTTGGAAGCAGAACAACCCCATGTAGACGATACTGTAAAAAAGATACCAGAGGTACAGGCCGCTATTGCGGAACATGAGAAGAGTAAACAAGACAAGGACTATCAAGAAAAGGATGAAGAAGAAAAGGATCTCCCTAAAACGGATAAAACAGATTCCCAGGGACAGGATTTACTTCAAACAGGAAATGATGTATCCGAAAATAAGTCTCAAGATCTGAAAGAAGATCCAAAGGAAACAGAATAAAACAAATCTGAAAACAATCAGTCGGGAAATGGGGTATCATGCAATTACCCTGAATTTTCCGACTGATTTCTGTATAAAAGAAAGAATCTATTGAAAAATGACAAAAAAACAAAAAAATCTTATTATTAGATCCATAACAGGTGTCCTATTTGTCACCGTAATGGTAATAGGTCTCTTGAACTGGATTGCAATGATTTTTCTATTTGCATTCATAACAGGTCTGTCAATCTGGGAATACAGTGGACTGGTCAATGCCAAAAAGGGAGTAAAAGTCAATCGATTCATATCTACCATTGCCGGTGTTTATCTCTTTCTCTCTTTCGCAGGATTGCGCACTGGAATTGTCAGTAATTTTGTCGTTTTTGTCCCCTATATTCTGACTATTCTTTATCTGATTATCAGTGAACTTTACCTTAAGAATGAAGATGTACTCAATGATTGGGCTTACACCATGTTAGGGCAGATATACCTGGCATTCCCTTTTTCACTGATCAACATCCTGGCATTCGAAAAAGATACCATCGGAGATTTAGTTCATTTCAACACACTACTACCTCTAAGTGTCTTTATCTTTCTCTGGCTAAATGACAGTTGTGCATATATCTGCGGCTCACTTTTCGGAAGACACAAGCTATTTCCTCGAATCAGTCCTGGAAAAACATGGGAAGGAAGTATTGGCGGCGGAATCATTACTATAATCGTAGCTGGGATTATGGGCTATTTCTCCCAACGCTTTGGAGTAACATCTCCGCGACTTTCTATCTTAGGCTGGCTTGGCTTAGGTTTAGTGGTAGTCGTCTTCGGGACATGGGGTGATCTCGTGGAAAGCCTCCTCAAACGTACCTTAGGAATAAAAGACAGCGGGAATATCCTTCCCGGTCATGGTGGAATCCTGGATCGTTTTGATTCTGCAATAATGGCTATTCCGGCTGTTATTGTCTATCTCTATACTCTGGAGATATTCTGATAAAATTCTCAATACCATCAAAGTAATCAATCCATCTGCGAAGGTATTTCAGATAAAAAATCATATCTTATTTGTCTTACTTTCAGGACATCTAAGATATGAGCTTTGAATTTAATAATCATGAACCAGAAAGAGATTATTCCTTAGGAAACGAATCCCTATCAGAGGATGAATAATCATTCATTGGAGTAGACGAATCTATATTATTTTCATAAGGGGGATCCTTATATTCCTGGCCTATGGGATTTTCATTGTCTTGAGCCTGGGATTTATCCGATATATGATGGGGCAAGCCTGCCCCCAACTTATAAGCTTGCAACAAATCATACATGATACTAGCTGCTTGTTCCGGCGCTATCTGATTTCCAAGACGATGATGCATATCCAGATAGCCTGCCAACATTTTATCGCGTTCCGGATGACCCGGAAGGATTTTCCGAAGCTCAGAAGCAATACCATCTACAGTAAATTGATCCGCTAACATTTCCGGCACTACTTTTCGATCAGCAACCAAATTAACTAAAGAAATAAATTTCACGTGTATGACATGCCTAAAAGCAAAACGAACCAACTTTGGTAATGGTGTTTCATAACACACGACTTGAGGGACATCAAAGAGAGCAGTTTCCAAAGTAGCCGTACCACTTGTTACAAGAGCAACCGTAGAATGCATCAACAAAGGATAAGTACGATTTCTTACCAGTTTCACATTTGTTCCCTTTATCCATTTCTGATAATAAGAATCTGAAATAGAAGGAGCACCAGCAAGAACCATCTGATAATCTTCAAATCTTGATGCAGCCTCGATCATAACAGGAAGATTATCTTTAATCTCCTGCTTACGGCTCCCTGCCAATAAGGCAATGACAGGTTTGTAAGCATCCAACTGATATTCCTGGCAAAATGATTCATAACTCTGATCATAACCATTTCTGAATTCTGCTACTTCCTGAGCTGTAGGATTCCCCACATAATGGATTGGATAATGATGCTTTTTTTCATAAAAAGAAACCTCAAAAGGAAGAATGGAAAACATCTCCTTCACATCACGCTTAATGGTCTTGATACGCCATTCTTTCCACGCCCAGATTTTCGGAGAGATATAATAATATACAGGAATACCTGTCTTTGCATGCACAAATTTTGCAATATTGAGATTAAACCCCGGATAATCCACCAGGATTACTACATTCGGTTTCCATTCCACAATGTCCTTTTTACAAAAAGACATATTCTTAAGAATGGTCCTCAAATGAAGAAGTACAGGAACAAAACCCATATAGGCCAATTCCTTGTAATGCTTTACACAGGTACCTCCTTCAGCTTTCATATTATCACCGCCGAAATACCTGAAATCTGCATCAGGATCTACCTTCTTCAAAGCCTCCATCAAACGTGAGGCGTGAAGATCACCACTAGCTTCACCTACAACAATATAGTATCTCATACTCCTACAATGGAAATCTATTTATAAATTCCAGTTCTTTATGGCATCTATCATGCTATACGCAGTAACATCCACAGTCGTAGGTGTTATAGCCACATAACCATGTCGAAGTGCCCATTTATCAGTATCTTCAGACTTAGCCTCTTCGTCTGCATAATTGCCAACCATCCAATAATAATCATATCCACGGGGATGATGCTCCTTTACTACTTCATTCTGCCAACTGCCGTATGCCATCCTACAAACTTTTACGCCCTTAAAAGGTGGCACTGCCGGAAAATTAACATTCAGGCATACACCCTTTTGAAGCCCTTCTCTAAGCACACTCTCAGTAATAGGAAGAATATATTTCTTCAAATAAGACAGATCTGCATCAGTATCATAGTTACAACTTGAAAATGCTATAGATGGGATAAACTTCAGACAACCTTCCATCACCACTCCCATCGTTCCTGAATAATGACTATTTACAGAAGAGTTATCCCCATGATTAATTCCTCCCAGTATCAAATCAGGCTTGCGGCTTTTACATAATTGATCAAGGGCAAGTTTCACACAATCTACCGGTGTACCGTTACAAGACCATGCCTCAACACTGCCAAAAGTATGACGACGCTTTAATCTTAAAGGCAACTCGGTCGAAAAAGCACATGAAAATCCAGATCTTGCAGCCTCCGGCGCACAAATCAAAAGATCGGCCTTGCTTTTAAGCATTTCTACCAGATAATGTATACCACCAGAATGGTAACCATCATCATTGGAAATAAGTATAAATGGCTTCTTATTCTCCATATTATTTTCAATTATTAATTTCGATACAAAAGTAATAAAAAAACGTTTAAGTTAATAGATTCT
>DAIPMC010000110.1:0-6634 GCA_036768895.1 Prevotella sp.
GAAGATGGCCAACGCTATTAATATTTGTTAGTACCGCAATCACCACACAGAAAAAAAAGATCATTTATTCGTTACAAATTCTGGTTCTATACGTTATAAAATAAAGATTAAAGGTCAAATTGAAAAATATGAAGAGATTAAAATCAATTTTTGCAGTTTGCTGCTTGACATTGACCGCAACGTCAGTTTATGCACAGTATCCTCAGATTACTGCTTCAGCTCAAGCAAAGTTTGACTCTTTGCAGGCTGCCTGGACAGTTCATTCTGATTCAGCCTGGGCAGTAGCATTCCCTATTGTAGAAAAGGAAGCTATGCAAGGACGCCCTTATGTACCTTGGGCTTTCCGTCCGTACGATCTGAGACAGGCTAGGATTCCTTCTTTCCCCGGAGCTGAAGGTGGAGGTATGTTCACTTTTGGTGGACGTGGGGGCAAGGTGCTTACGGTGACGAATCTTCAAGACAGTGGCTCAGGATCATTCCGTTGGGCTTGTGAGCAAGGTGGTGCACGTATTATCGTATTTAATGTCGCTGGCATCATCAGATTGAAAACTCCTGTTATTGTACGTGCTCCTTATGTCACTATTGCCGGTCAGACAGCTCCTGGTGATGGCGTATGCATTGCCGGACAGTCTTTTCAGGTAAATACCCATGATGTGATAGTCCGTTATATGCGTTTTCGTCGCGGTAATACTGATGTCTGGTATCGTGAAGACTCCTTTGGTGGTAATCCTGTCGGAAATATAATGATAGACCATTGCTCTTGTGAATGGGGATTGGATGAGAATATTTCTTTTTATCGTCACATGTTCAGTCTGGGAGATAAATTTGGAAATCGTAAGGAGCCGACAGTTAATGTAACTATTCAGAATACTATCTCTGCTAAGGCTCTGGATACTTATAATCATGCTTTTGGCAGTACAATCGGTGGAGAGAATACTACTTTCATGCGTAATATGTGGGCTGATAATACGGGACGTAATCCGTCGATCGGATGGGGAGGTGTATTTAATTTCATCAATAATGTGGTCTATAATTGGTACCATCGTACAGCAGATGGAGGTGAATACAGTACTATGTCTAACTTCATTAATAATTATTATAAACCGGGACCTGTTACTCAAAAGGATAAACCGGTTGGTCATCGTATTGTTAAATCTGAAAGTCGTAGTGTCAACCTTTTCCCTTACCCACAATATGGGCGTGTCTTTGCTTCAGGTAATATTATGGAAGGTGATGAGGCTGTAACTCGTGATAACTGGAATGGCGGTATACAAATCAATGATGCAACAGATACGATTCCAACTTTAGTAAAGGCTATGATGTGTTCCAAGGAGCCCTTTGTGATGCCGTACCTTTCTATCATGCCTGCTCAACAGGCTTATAATTGGGTTCTGGATCATGTTGGTGCAACCTTGCCTAAACGTGATTTGGTAGACCAGCGTGTTATCGATGAAGTTCGGACCGGAAAAGTGTATTATGTGAAAAAACTTCCGAAGAAAAATCCTTATGGTGATTTATGGGGTCTGTCTCCTAAGTCTCAGGCTAAGGACGGTACTTTCAAGTATCGTCGTTTAGGTAATGATTCTTATAAGCAGGGTATCATCACGGATATCTGTCAGATGGGGGGATATCCTCTTTATAAAGGTAAATCTTATAAAGATTCTGATGGTGATGGTATGCCCGATGACTGGGAAATTGCTAATGGGTTGAATCCAAATGATCCGAGTGATGCAAATAAAGACTGTACGGGTGATGGATATACTAACATTGAGAAATATATTAATGGTATCAGTACGAAGGTAAAGACGGACTGGACCAATATGAAGAATAATCATGACACACTGACCGGTCCTTTGATGTATTAATCGTTTAATATACGATAGTTAAGTATCACTTGTTCTTTTGAATCTTGAAGTTTTCTGGTAAGTTCATATAAAGGTCTGATAATGGTGAAAAAATTATTGGTTTTCTTTTATCTCATATCGTTTGTGGTTGTGGCAAAGGCACAGGTGGTATTGGATAGTGCCGGTAGAGATTCGGAATATGTCAAAACGATTCTGACACGTTCGCAGAAAATTATTGATGGTTTGAACCTGGGCGGTCTTTCGATCAAAAACAATGTAATAGATATTGTTGCCAACCGGTATTTTCAATTGAACGATATTGATAAAAAGTTTGGAACAGATAAAACTGCACACGCTGCGGAACTTTATGCTCACCATTTTGAGTTGGCTACAGCTTTGGGTAATTATCTGGTTGCTGATCAGATAGAGAAGATTAAAGACGGGATGACTTATGACGTTGTTCCAAAGACTTATGAGGCTTATCTGGAGATGATACCGTCATTAAAGGATGACGAGAAACTTCAGATATTAAACTGGCTGAAAGAAGCGCGCGAGTTTGCTATTGATGCAGGAAGTTCAAAAACCAAACATGCTTGGTTTGGTAAATATAAGGGACGCATCAATAACTGGCTTTCTAAAAGGGGATATAATTTAACCGTTGAGCGTCAGAAATGGATAGAAAATCAAAAGAAGAAATGAAAAGGTTGTTATTTTTAATCGTTGTAATAATAGGGGTTGTACGGGTTTCCGCGCAACCCTTCCCGTTAGATTATTCGTATGTGGGTTATCGTATGTCTGAACAGCCAATCCCTGATGCCCCTGTTAAAGTCTTTGTACCTTTCCACCCTGGTGACAATTATCAGCGCATCCAACGTGCATTGGACTTTGTATCATCCCTGAAACTGAACGGCAAGACTGGACTGAGAGGAGCGGTACTCCTTGATAGGGGAATGTTTGAAATTTCCCAACCTTTGAGAATTTCTGCTTCCGGTGTAGTCCTTAGAGGTGTTGACAGGACTCAGACGATAATTCTGAAAAAAGGTTATGATCGTGGAGCTATCGTGTATGTTGAAGGACAGGATGATCTACATGTTGAAGATACACTTCGTATCCTTTCTTCTAAGATGCCTCTTAATCGTTGTACGCTTTCTGTAAATGGTAAGTTGGCCCCTGGAGATGAGATACTGATCTACCGTCCTTCTACCCAACGTTGGATAGATGCTTTGGGGTGCAGCAATTTTGGAGGTGGCGAAAAGTTAAATTATTGGGGGTGGCATCCTGGTGAATTGGATTTATACTGGGATCGGTCTGTGAAGGCTGTGAAAGGAGACGTAATTACCTTAGATGCACCTTTGAGCATGGCTCTAGATACTGATTATGCGAATACAGAAGTGCTGAAATTCTCATGGCCAGGACGAATTATTGATTCTGGGGTAGAGCATTTGACACTTCAATCTGATGTCAACCCGGAGTATCCGGAAGATGAAGACCATGCATGGCAGGGAGTATTTCTGGCTCAGGCAAAGGACTGTTGGGTACGACAAGTGATTTTCTGCCATCTTGCCGGTTCAGCCGTGGACATACAGCGAACAGGTTCACAGATTACAGTTGAGGATTGTCAGTCTTATCAACCTGTATCGGAAATCGGTGGCTTGCGTCGACGTACTTTTTTTACTTTGGGTGAGAAATGTCTCTTCCAAAGGTGTTACTCCGAAGAAGGAATCAATGATTATTCAGCTGGATTCTGTGCCGCAGGCCCTAATGCTTTTGTACAATGTGACAGCAAAAGGTCATTGGGATTCAGTGGATCTGTTTCTTCATGGGCAACCGGACTTCTTTTCGATAATGTAAATATAGATGGTAACGACATTAAATTTACCAATTTAGGTCTTGAAAAATATGGAGCCGGTTGGAACACGGCTAATAGTTTGATATATCAGAGTACTGCTTCCGGCATCTGGGCCGATAGTATACCGACAGGTGAAAACAACTATGTTTATGGCTGTTGGGGGGAGTTTAATGGTAATGGCCATTTTGATGAATGTAACAATCATGTGAATCCTTGGAGCATCTTTGAATACATGTTGGGTAGGCGATTAAACAAGGATGTTTCAGTTCAGTGCCGTACATTGGTCAGAAATGTCAAGGAGGCTACCAGTCCTACTATCCAGCAGGCTCAAGTCATGTCTGTTCAGGCACATCAACCGCGTCTGACTATGGAGACGTGGATAGATAGTGCAAAGTTTACAGCTTCAGTATCTCCGTATCATGTTTGTGACATTGATCATATAGCCAAGTCACGCCAGAGAATACAGAATAGGAAATATCAGTATGGTGTGGTTGACGGCAAATTGGTTATGAATGGGCAACTACTGGTTGGGGGCCGTCATGATACACCATGGTGGAACGGGCGCACCCGGTATCCGTCTATTCAAAAAGCTACTTATGCACTTACCCGTTTTGTTCCGGGACAAGAAGGACATGGGGTTACCGATCGTGTTGATTCTGTTGTAGCGCTTATGCAAAAAGAGAAAATGCTGGTTTTCAAGCAAAACTATGGTCTATGGTATGATCGCCGTCGTGATGACCATGAGCGTGTCCGCCGTCGTGACGGAGATGTATGGGCACCTTTTTATGAGCAGCCATTTGCTCGTTGTGGTAAAGGGACAGCTTGGGACGGACTGAGTAAATATGATCTGACACGGCCGAATAATTGGTATTTTTACCGTTTGAAGAGTTTTGCACAAAAAGGGATGGACCGTGGACTCCTGTTGCTCAATGAGCATTATTTCCAGCATAATATTCTGGAAGCCGGAGCTCACTGGGTGGATTGCCCTTGGCGAACGGCCAACAATATCAATCATACAAGTTTCCCTGAACCCGTACCCTTTACAGGAGATAAAAGAGTCTTTATGGCTTCTTATTTCTATAATATAAAAGACCCTGTATTGAGATCACTTCATAAAGCCTATATTGAATACATGCTGGATGCTTTTGCAGACCAGCCTAATGTCATTCATTCTATTGGAGAAGAGTTTACCGGACCTTATGATTTCGTGAAGTTCTGGTTGGAGACAATTAAAGAATGGGAACAAAAAAACAGTAAGAAAGTAATGGTTTCTTTGGCCGTTAATAAGGATGTGCAGGATTCTGTGCTTCATAATCCTGAGCTTTCTTCTGTTGTGAATATCATTACGATAGAGCAATGGTTTTATAACCATAAAGGACTTTATGCTCCAGATGGAGGATTGAATATGTCTCCAAGACAGTATTTGCGTAAAATCAGGGCTGGTGTAGCACGTTTTGAAGACGTTTATCGTAGTGTGCTGGAATATCGTAAAGCTTATCCGGATAAAGCTGTTGTTTACTATGCGCAAAAATTCCCGCAATTAGCCTGGGCTTCCCTGATGGCAGGTGGATCTTGTCCTGATATTCCGGTTACAAATCATGATTTCCTTCGAGACGTTGCATCAATGACTCCTTCAGGCAGTGATAAGGGGATCTATCAAATGAAAAATGCGGTTGGTGATAGGCTGATTTATATTGATGGAAATTTGCCGGCAAGTATTTCCTTGAAAAATGGACTTTACCAGTTGTATCAGGTGGATACCAAGACAGGTGTCATATCAAAAGTAGGGTCACGAATTCATTCTTCCAATTCTACTTTGTCTCTGAAAGGGTCTAACGTATTCTGGCTAAGGAGAACAAGATAGGTCTTGTATGAAACCGAGTGTTGGCATGTTCTATTTATAATACTCTGTTAATTACAGAGCGCCATAAAACAGAGGGAGTTTTTCATCTTCTTGTTGAAGGCCGGGACAGAGAAGTCTTATAAAACTTTTTACGTATGAAAGAGGATCAAGAATATGATTTCTATGTTATCAACTTATTAGAAAATACTGATTTTCTAATTTATGTTCTTGAGGGTGATGTACGTCAGAATCATTTTTGGAAGAGAGTTATCGCAAATAATTTTGGAATCCGTTCTTCATTTCATAAAGCTGTAGATATTCTTAGAGGGTTAGACCATCCCCCAATGGATTTTTATCGGGAAGAAATAGAAGGGTTAGGGAATAGGATCGAAACTTCGTTAAAGAAGGAATAATAATAATGGGAAAAATTGGTGAAATACCATTTTTTCCCATTTTTTTATCTGATATTCCATAAGCCTGAATGCCTTTTTAAATACCTTTGTGACATCTACTTAAGACTTATAGAATAAAAATTTACCTAATGAAGAATACCTTTACGACTAAAGACAATCAGGCATCTCAATTACTACATGCTTATCAAAATGGAGATGATCATGCGTTTTCTCTTTTGTATAAAATGTATATTCAGATGATGTTGAATTATGGTAGGTGTTTAACCTCTAATCTTGAACTCATCAAGGATTGCTGCCATGATGTTTTCATGAAGCTGCTGGATAGAAATAATCCACCTCATATTACCCGTATGAGTTCTTTTTTGATTATTTCCTTACGTAATAAACTGATCGATGAATTTCGCAGGAATACTTTTACGACAGAAATATCGATAGATGAGATCCGCTATTTAGGTGGAATTGGAAATAATGTAGAGGAATCCTATTTGCATCGGGAGGCCAAACATACAGAGGAAGCTAAAGTTTCCTATTTGATGACTTATCTTACACCACGTCAGAGGCAAGTATTTGACCTGTATTATCTTCAGGAACGGAAGTATGATGAGATCTGCCGAATCATGAATATGAATTACTCAAGTTTCGGAAGTAAAAAGAATTGATTTATTTAACAAATAAAAGTGAGTTT
>DAIPMC010000111.1:0-4265 GCA_036768895.1 Prevotella sp.
ATAATCCGAATGTGCAGGCAATGGCTTACGACTCATTAACGGTAGATTTTGCTGATTCCGTTGATGCCCGATTTATTATGCGTGGTATTCGTACTGTAAACGACTTTGAATATGAGAAAAGCATTGCAGATGTTAACCGTAAACTGACAGGTATTGAAACGTTTATTCTTTTCACAGAGCCTGAGCATACACATATCAGTTCAAGTATTGTCCGTGAATTGCTGAATTACGGGAAAGACATTTCTCTTTTTGTACCGAAAGAAACCGAATTATATTGACGTTAAATCGTCTATTTGAATAAAACTAAAGAATGAAACAATTTGTAATTGTATGTCTGTTAGCCACATTTGGGTTAGCACAGACAAATGCCCAGAAGATCAACCAGGAAGCACGCAAGCTATCAATGGCTTTATATGCTATTTCCAATCTATATGTCGATTCTACAGACGAAAGTAAGCTAACTGAACATGCCATCACGGGTATGCTGGAGAAGTTAGACCCGCACTCCAATTACCTTGATCCGGAAGAGACAAAGGAAATGACGGAGCCATTAGAAGGTAATTTTGACGGGATCGGCATCCAGTTTAACATGCTTACTGATACGCTTTATGTGATACAGGTTATTCCGGGCGGCCCCTCTGAGAAGGTAGGACTCATGGCCGGCGACCGCATCATTCAGGTAAATGACACCACAATTGCCGGTGTCAAAATGAAGAATACGGACGTAATGAAGCGTCTGAGAGGTAAAAAAGGCACAGAAGTACGTGTTAAAGTAAAACGAAACAGAGAGGCTGAACTGATTGAATTCCGCATCACACGTGGGAAGATCCCCGTATATAGTCTTGATGCCGCTTACATGGCAAACAAAGAAACGGGTTATATCAAATTAAATCGATTCGCCGCTTCTTCTGCGGATGAGTTCAGAGAAGCCTTAGCCAAACTACAAAAGCAAGGCATGAAGAATCTGATCTTAGACTTGCAAGGCAATGGCGGTGGCTACCTGAATATTGCCATAGATATTGCGGATGAATTTCTCGCAAAAGACCAATTAATCGTTTATACGCAAGGAAGCAAGATAAACAGGGAAGACGCAAAAGCAACAGCGAAAGGCGGATTTGAAAAGGGAAAATTGGCCGTTTTAGTGGATGAAGGTTCTGCTTCTGCAAGCGAAATTCTGGCCGGCGCCATACAGGACTGGGATCGCGGCGTGATTGTAGGACGTAGAACTTTCGGTAAAGGATTAGTACAAAAGCCAATTCCACTACCGGATGGTTCGATGATAAGACTGACCGTTTCCCGCTACTACACACCTACAGGCCGTAGTATTCAAAAACCTTATGAAAACGGCAAGCAGGATGAATACAAATATGACTTGATCGATCGCTATAATCGTGGGGAGTTAATGAGTGCCGACAGTATTCATTTCCCGGATTCAATGAAGTATAACACTTTAGTATCCAAACGTGTAGTTTACGGTGGAGGAGGTATCATGCCGGATGTATTTATCCCTGTGGACACCACCCGTTACACAGACTATCACCGGAAAGTGGTAGCAACAGGACTTGTAAACCGCGTTGCCATGAATTATCTGGATAAAAACAGAGATTCGCTGACTAAAAAGTATGCTAAGTTCGCTACATACAAGAAGGAATTTGGAGTAAGCGAAGAGGTTATGCAGGAAATGCTTTCACTTGCGGCAGAAGACAAGATCGAATTCAATGAAGAGGAATACACAAAATCCAAAGCACTTATCATGCTTCAGATAAAAGCGCTTATTGCACGCGATCTGTATGATATGAGTGAGTATTTCCAGGTAATCAACGATGATAACCCCAGCTTTCAGAAGGCATTGCAAATCCTTACGGAAAAGGGTTCATACATGCTGGCTTTGGACTAAATTATAAAGAACGATTTTAACAACAATAAATTAACCGTCAATGAAACAAAAACTAATTGCTTTAATCCCATTTTTCGCTTTACTAATGGGACTCTCCGGTTGTGGCACAGTAGGAAATGATCTTAGTGGTGCGTACAACATGACACAGTGCAAGTATGCATATAATTCTATGGGAGACATCTCTGTTTCAGGTGTCAACATTGCATCCGGCTCAACGCTTTCTCCTATCAATCTGGTAAAGTTGACAACTGTCCTTGCTGGAAATCCGAGTTCGATTCCATTGAATTTTGTAGTCAACATGAATGTAACAAATCCGAATCAGACTCCGGCGTTACTGAATAAATTACAATATGCAGTCAGCATTGATGATATACACTTCACCGATGGCATACTAAATCAGGCAGTAAATATTGCAGGGGGAGAAACACAGACAATTCCAATCGCAGTAGGTGTGGATGTAGCTACATTAATGAAGAACAACAGTCAAAGCGCATTACTGAACATTGTAAAGAATATCGCCGGTATAAGCGATGAGAAATCAACCGTTTCTCTTAGCCTGAGACCAACATTTAATATAGGCGGGCAACCGGTTACTTCACCGATTGCCTTCCCTGTTAGTTTTACTTTTGGCGGAAAAAAATAAGTTTAAAACATGTAGCAATCTCTTATCTTACCACCAGGTATCCTGAGATTGCTGCGTTGTTTCATTCTGCTTAGGCTGAGCCTGCTGATGAATCTTTGGAACTGTTGTTTCTGCAACAAAAGAAGGCGTTTCTTTTACCTTCTGGGCTTCCTGCTCTTTCATCTGCCTTTGCAACAAAACCTGAGCATCTGCCTGAGCCTGCTCTTCTTGTGCTTTTTCTGCTTTCTCAGCCTCTGCAATTTTCACAGACAGCATTTTTACTTCTACTTTGGGAGACAGCATCATCGTCCCATTAACAACACATCCATCCTCAAAAACCGCATCACGCGCCATCACTGTTCCTTCTATAACAGCTGAAGGGCCTAACCATATTTCAGTACAGATTACATTACCTACTACTCTGCCGCTTATTAGTGCATTGGTAGCAGTTATATCGCCCACAATAACAGCCTGGGTGGCTATGACAACTGTTTCTCTGACAAAGAAATTGCCAGTTTTCTCATCTGTCAAATTAAGTCCACCCAATGCAATAGTGTCTTTTCCAAGCTCGATTATTCTCCCGACATGGACTATATCTGTTGTTTTATCTTCCTTCTTTTTGAATAAACCCATAGCATCACATTCCGGTAGAACCATCATCAATAAAGCTTGCCACAACAGTAGAAGCGTTACCAATATCAATTCCGACAGAGGATTTCTGCTTACCCTGTGTCATACGTAAAGAGTTCAGAGCATATCCTTTACTTGCCAGTGTTTCGGGATTATCCAACACCGTAAGTTTCGCAAATCCGCCAAATTCATTATTGAAACAGTCAATAAGATCCTGATAATACATTGCCCCTCCACATAAGTAGATGCGATTGGTCTTCATCAAGTTTGTATCATTAATGATCGTACGCAGATTGGGTGATATTACTTCGTTATAGTACGTTTGGATTGCGTTTCTTCGTATTTCACGCAAGTCAATATTCTGACGGTTAAGAAACACATAGCCACGTTGGAAAGCATCGTCAAACTGATGTGTGTTACGAAGCTCAAGATAATACTTGCTCTTCAGTTCATTGATCATTAGGTTGACAGCATAACGAATACCATGGGTACTGACCATCGTCTGCTCAATAATCCCGGAATCTGTACTAAGTATAGATTCAAACGTACCAAATCCGCAACTGAGGACAAAGAAACTACCTGTAGCTTGTGTTTCGCCTTTGCGCACAGCAATCGTACATCCTACGATTTCAGGGATTACAGCTACATTCTGTACTTCTAATACGACCTTCTTCTTATTTCCTGCATTATAGGTTGAGGCATCATAATCTAACAAATGCGTTCCCTGAAAGAATTCAACCGCTCTATCTTTATATATATGATAGGTTGAATAAGGGAAGCCCGTAGTTATCGTTATTGGTTGTTCAACACGATCCTGAATCAATAACATTGCAGCCTTAGCAAGCAACTGATAGTCCAGATCAGCAGGGGAAGAATTGATTAACTTATGTGGAGATAGACCCTCATTTAGAGCAAGGTCTCCGCAAATATACCATTTATCATTATGTTGGATCTTCAGGCCGTGGAGTAAATCCTTAGACGTATTGGATAAAACGGTATTATTGTTTTCAACTAAACTTGAGAACGTTTGGATTTCGTACATAGCAAAAATATTAAGTGTTTAAGATTCTAATTATATCTATATCATTGGCGACAATCGTTTGAGCAGTGAACTAC
>DAIPMC010000111.1:4275-6530 GCA_036768895.1 Prevotella sp.
TGTCTTAAGAAGATGGGGGGATCATAACAACACTCCCCTCATATACGGCACCTTTTTCTACAGTTAAAGAAATGGTAGTTAGTTTTCCATTCATTCTTCCGGAACTTTTGATTGCAACGGAGTCTGAAATGAGAACATCCCCTTCGATATGACCGAAAAGAACCAACGTTTTTGCATTTACATTACCTTGGATTACGCCCGTCATACCAACAACGACATTCTCGGCGTCAAGAATATTTCCCACTATCGTACCTTCAACACGAATAGCGGTAGTACTAATTTCTCCGTATAGAACAAAATCTTTGCAAATTAGCGATGGGATCTTTGCTCCTATTCCTAACTTGTCTTTTTCTTTATCTGTCTTTGTGGCCATCTTCCCTTATTATAAATCAAACGAAACAATGAATTATCACTCATCCCCTTTAACTTACTTTTGCCTTTTGTTTAGAAGTCGGTCCTTGATAAAAAAGCTTGTCAACCATATTGGTTTTAGCTTACTTGATACAGCAAATATATGAAAAACAATTACAGGGCAGCACAACAATCTTATAAAATATTACTAACTCAATACTTTTTTTGATGCAACTTATGCAACTTCAGGATTCTTTTTTGCAATCAAAAAAGATTATCCTGAAGTTTACTATTATCAGATGATCTCAATAAATTAAAATACGAAGTTTACAATCAGAATATTATACGTGATTCTTCTACTTTGCTCTCCAAACCAGAACATCGGCAGGAGCAATTTCTTTACTTCCTATCACAATCTCAGCTCCGGCAGGTAGCGGGAACGTATAATTCTTTGAGGAGTAGTTGACGGCGATACCAAAACCATCACGGTATTCCATCCATACTCCTTCAGGCAGATTCATTAACGATGCATTGTTTAAGGCATAAATACGCTTCAACAAGTTTGCTTCCAACTCCCCATTATCCGTTTCCACCCCAACATAGGTCACTGTTCCTTTACCTAATTTACGATGTGTAACTGCCGGAGAACCTTTGTAGAACTGGTCAGCATGCGTAGCCCATACTTCTGTTCCTTTATCCGGAATCAAACCTTCACCCCAGATATGCCATGCGTATTTCTGTCCGCCCATTTCAATATTTCCCGCACGATTAGCTGGCATAAAATCATGAAAGTCGTATTTTGCACCAATCAAAGGAGCTATTTTGTCAGCAATAGGAGCCTCAAACAGATGACTCATGCGATCTTTCCAACCGGAACGTACCGTCAGAATAAGGTGACCACCTTGTTTAGCATATTCTGTCCATGCAGTAATTAAAGAATCATCTACCATCTCATACGCTGGAGCGATCAAAACAGGATATTGAGAGAAGTCTTTGCCTTCATAAATCACATCAACCGGAGATCCGAAACGTTTCAGGGATTTATAATACTTTTGAATATGACTTTCTGTATTCCAGCTATCGTTTAATTTTCTCTTTTCCAGACTCCACACATTTTCATGTGTATAAAGAATCCCTACTTTACGGTTAAGATAATCTGCAGGCAATGATGTTTTCGGATCATATTTTTTCCGAAGAAGTGCGATTTCACCGATAAATTTCTCAAACTCCAGACCTCCGCGAGACGGTGTTACTCCATCCGTGCTAATTATACCATGGTGAAACTGTTCATCGCCAAATAACGGCTGACGAAAGCGGTAAGTACATGTAAGGTCGCTTCCCCCAGCAAAAACTGACCAGAGCCACAGTCTTACAGCACCGGGATAAGGCATACTATTTCGCGTCCCCCAATTTACTTGTCCAGGCTGAAGTTCCATTACACCGTATATACCATCAATCGGACGAGTAAAGTCATTCGCAAATGGAATGCGCATCGGATCACCAATACGATAGCCCAATTCCTCAATTCCAGGATCTCCATACACCATATAACGCGTGTAGGTATTAAAATCTAATTGTTTAGACCGACCGAAGTGTCCGTCCGCATAATTTGGAATATAGTTTGACGTAATCCATTGATCCGGATTTGTATATTTTCTTAGCACTTCCGCTTGCTCATCCATGAAGGATGCAGCTTCATAAGCTGAGAATCTCTTCCAATCCAAAAGCTGATGCGGATTCTGTCCCCAATTCGCCGGTAAAGGAAAAGTTATCTGCTCAAATGAAGAATAGACCTGACTCCAGAAAGCTGTTCCCCATGCATTATTCAGCGCAGAGATATCATTATTGTATTTGCTTTTTAAGAAACTACGGAAGCGGTTCAATGCGTCTGCATTGTAGTCCTG
>DAIPMC010000112.1:0-6515 GCA_036768895.1 Prevotella sp.
GAAAGAAACATTTGATAACAATTGGAAACTTGATTTTTGGGAAGCGGATGAGACTTGTGCATTTTTTGATTGGAAAGAAAAGAATATTGCAATAGATATATTTCATAATGGCAATGACAAATATGTCGTGCAATTATTTAGACGTAATGACCAGGAGGTCGAATCGTATTTCGCAAAGTTGGCAAGTCTGTTAGAATTGAAATTCAATGGTGAACGATATGAGTCCGCTCCCAAAATTAAAGATGATATCATTCCTTTTGTAAAACAGGTTATGGACGAGATTGAAACCATGTAAGATTCGTGCATATACCATTTGTGCAAAGAGAATGTGATATACCAGTACTATGGAAATGTAATTACCATGCCTTTGGTAATGAGGTTACCATTACTATGGAAGTGAGCTAACCAGTACTATGGAAGTGAGCTAACCATTACTATGGAAGTGAGCTAACCAGTACTATGGAAATGTGCTTACCAGTACTATGGAAATGTGCTTACCAGTACTATGGAAATGTGCTTACCAGTACTTTGGTAATATGTCTATTATGATTTATGCTGGAATTCGTTGACAGCTGTTTTTCGTCTTAATTAGACTTGATGACATAACTGTTTCTGTATCTCATTCACCTTTTTCTCATACCACGATGCTATATTATGGTTTTAAGCAATTCAGTGGAACTACACACGTGCCATCCTCTTCCTGATAAGCATAAGCACCAACGCCTGTAAGCACCATTCTGAAAGAGGGTTTATTCATTCTGGTAGTATCGATCTTTCGTGCCAATTTTTTTAGGTTCTCGCATCCTTCTTTGATGAGCCTGTCACCACCCAATTTTATTTCGATCAGCCCATAACGACCGTTGCGCAGATGGATGACGGTATCACATTCTAATCCGCTCTTATCACGATAATGATATAATTTCCCGTCAAGGGCATCAGCGTAAACTCTCAACGTCTAAATATAAGACAAACTAAGCTGATATCCAAATATTTAAAGGCTTTATTTAGCCAGTTGGCTGTTTTTTATTTGGCCAGTTGGCCGATTTTCATTTAGGCAATTGGCTAAAAATTTCTATAGTTTTTTCGGTATTTATCTCCTTTGAGAAGTGTTTTATAGGTTTCAAAGAACACATTCTTGAATTATGGTAATTGAAATTCCTTGGAATCTATACCGCATATAGTGGAATATTTGTAAGATGTTCTTCTTTGTAAGGCCTGTACTAACGTTATACAAGTTACTGATATGTTAACCGTTATATCATATTGTTTAAATTTTAACTATAGGCTATATTATACACATTTTTGCACCTGATTATGGCAAATTACTACACAAATCAGCACTTAATTATAGAGAATTACTACACTAATCAGCACCTCATATCTCTCAATTACAACACTTTTCTGCAGATTGCCCATTGCAAAGATACGAAAATAAAACTATTATTGAAATAAAAAGGAATATTTTATGGATCATTACTATTCAGCCCTTTCATAATTTATAGTAATATTTTTAATAGAAAACAACTTTTTTGGTTCTTTTCTGTTAAATTTTATACTACTAATTTTTGTTTCGAGATTTAGAATGGCATTACTTCAATATGGTAATGCAACCTGAAATAATTATCAGAATAAGATGATCGGAATAGATGAACTGAAAATAAGTTTTTCGGACAATCGTTCGAAAAAACTTCCTGTTAGAACATGCTCAATTTCTGTAGACATTCAGGCAACTGGATCTGCCGGCAATTCAACTTCTCCAGTTGGTCCTTGCCTTTTTGTGTCAGGTTGAAGTGCATGCTGCGCTTATCCTCCTGACAGATATGTCGTGACACATAGCCTTTCTTCTCCAGAGAAGCAATGACTTTGGAAGTATTGGAATGTGACAATCCCATCCTGCCGGCTATCTCACTTGAAGACGGATATTCCGTTTCAGAGAGCATACAAAGCAACATGGCTTCATTAATGTTCAGTCCGAACGCCTTTTCCATGTCATTCTCAAAAGCTGAGATAGCACGGTATATCCTTCTGATACTACAAATGCACTGCTGGTCCATAGATGCTTGTTTATGATTAAAGCGGACTACCGGCACCTGCCGGCACCCCGCCTGTTATAATCAAGTTGTGTCAATCCTTATTTCAACAGTTCCGTACGAATAGCATCCTCAAACTGGCTCTTCGTCATGGCACCTACAGATTTCTTTGGTGCGCCGTCCTTAGGAATGAAAAGAATAGTAGGGATAGACTGAATGCCGAACAGAGCTGCGAGTTCTTCCTGTTGGTCAACATCGACTTTGTATACATCGATCTTTCCTGCGTACTCATTGGCGATGTCCTCCACTATCGGAGCTGTTGCCTTGCACGGACCACACCAGGTGGCATAAAAATCAATGATGGCAGGTTTATCGCCCTTGAAGTTCCATGTCGTAGGATTCTTCTCATAGTCCATCACTTTGTTCTTGAATTCTTCTGCTGTCAATTCTGTTACTTTCATGTTATGATTCTCCTTCTTTTGTTCTGTTTGATATATGTTATTTTTATTCTCTTTTGCTGCCCCGGCATAACCGAAACCTGTAAAGGTCAGTACTGCTATGGCTATAAGAACTGTTCGTTTTGTCTTCATATCATTCGCTTCTCCTTTCTTTTATAGAATAATCTACTCTAGTACTTCGTTGGAAAAAGTTTCCATTGGAAAACTGTAGCAAAGATAAGCGAAAAAAGAATACGTAACAAATTTCCAATGGAAAAGATTGTGATTTATAACAGTTGTTAACCTATTAAGGCCGTCCTTAACTTTCGTTGACTATTTTGGGGAACAAGAAGTATCAATCTTCCTTTCCAGAATTCAGGAACCGCTCAACCATCTTCCGGGTTTTAGTCTTTCCGATAGCAATAAGCCTTTCAGACTTGTCAAAATCAAAAGTAGAATAACGGCTCATCGGAATTTCAATATAGATGTCAGGTGGAGTGATTTTCAAAGCCAATTTGGTATTCTGGTGAATCATGATAGAAGTGGTTCGGTTGAGTAAGGTGATATAATTTAAGTCCAAGTCCATGGCATGAGGCAGCATCTTATTCAGCATCGACAGTGCAAAAGAATGATCCAAGCTTCTCTGCTTAATCAACCTGTTCATCATGACCTCACCTTCATAGTCATGACCACTTACGTCGATAGCTACGAGAAGTGCTTTCTTATCTCTTTTTACGCGATTCAGCGGAAGAGGATTCACCAATCCCCCATCCAGATACATCCTTTCTCCCTGCCTGACAGGATTGAAGAATACTGGTATAGATATGGAAGCACGGATAGCCTGGTACATACTCCCCTTTCGGAAAATAACTTCTTTTCCGGATACGGCATCGGTAGTTATTGCGCAATAAGGAATATCCAGGTCTTCAATGTTTTTGTCGGGGACGATCTCCTTCAAGGCTTTCATGATGCGGTTACCTTTTACAATATGGTTGAGACTGAAGGAAAAATCATACAACTGATGAATTTTTTTCTTGTCAATGGTCTTCATCCATTCTCTGAAATCTTCCAGACCTCCTGCTGCATAGATTCCTCCGACGAGAGCACCCATGGAGGCGCCGGCTATGGAGCGGATATGATAGCCCATTTCTTCTAACTGGAGGATTGCACCGATGTGTGCAAGACCGCGTGCCCCGCCTGTAGAAAGGACGAGGTCTACATCCTTTCTCTTTTTTTCATCATTGAACAGATGAAGCACATTTTCTAATTTCGTGGATATCATGCTACAAAAATAGAAATTTTTTCCTAATCCAAATACAAAAAAATAGAAATATTTCAATCGCCATTTTAGATGAGAAAAAAGAGGATGTAACCGGAAAAATAATTTAAAATCACGGTTGGTAAATCATAGTTCGTGTAATTTCTTTATCTTTGTATGGTAAACTTGAAACCAGACTCTGCTTTCTTTCCGAAACAGGGACTGGCCATAACCATAAATAAAATAACAAAGATGAATCAGAAAATCGTTTTAATAACAGGTGCTACAAGCGGTATCGGTGAAGCTTGTGCAAGGAAATTTGCTCAGGGCGGATATGCTCTTATCCTTACGGGAAGAAAAGCCGACAAACTCGAAGCGTTGTCAGAAGAACTTCAGCAGAAGGGTGTGAAGACCAAGATACTGGTTTTTGATGTCCGTGACCGTGAGGCTGCCCGCAAAGCCGTTGAATCGCTGGAGGATCAATGGAAGCAAATTGATGTGCTGATCAACAATGCAGGACTGGCGTTAGGTCTGGATAAAGAATATCAGGTAAATCCGGAGGATTGGGATGTCATGATTGACACCAATGTCAAGGGCTTGCTCACCATGACGCGTCTGGTCGTGCCGGGAATGGTCAGCCGTAATCATGGGCATGTCATCAATATCGGCAGTGTGGCCGGTGATGCTGCTTACGCCGGTGGAAATGTATACTGCGCTACAAAAGCTGCTGTGAAGGCTCTGACGGACGGACTCCGTATAGACGTCGCCGATACTTGTGTCAGAGTGACGGACATCAAACCCGGACTGGTGGAAACTCATTTCAGTGTGACTCGTTTCAAAGGGGACGAGAAAAAGGCTGATCATGTATATCAGGGAATTCACCCTTTGAATGGTGATGATATAGCTGATGTGGCCTTTTATGCTGCCAGTGCTCCTGAACATGTGCAGATCGCTGAGGTCCTTGTTCTGGCTACGCACCAGGCCAACGGTACAGTCATAAACCGTGATCCTAATCGTAAGGAAAGCCTGTCATAAAAAGACAGAGAATGGCATTCAGTCCTTAGACTGGGTGCCATTCAATTTATAATAGATAGTCCGAAATAGCACAAATATCAAGATTGAAATTTCAATCAGAATACTCTCTCCATTATATGCAGGAAATGAATAAAGTTTCATTACTTATCTAATCTTTTGTGCATTATCAGATATCATTAATACGAAACTTCCCAAAGACCTTGTTTTCTGCCACCGAGACGCTTTAATAATCCAATTTCCTGCAAACGTGCAAGATTGTATTTCACTCCATCTTCAGATACTCCATCAATATTATTACTTAATTCTATTCGAGTCGCTGATGGATGTTCTGCCAAATATTTTAATATGGCTAATTGAACTTTAGTAAGTTTTTGGGTAATTTCCTCGTTCTTTTGGGTAGTCTTTTGGGTAGTCTTTTGGGTAGTCTTTTCTTCTATATACTCCACACCCTCCTGACCATAGTTCAGATTGGGCAATACAATGAAGAAATCATGAGCATCTGAGCGGAACTTTGGCATTTGTTCCTCTGAAGCCGAATATGCATGATAATCCTCCATTATCTTCTTAAAACCACTACCACGACGCTCCATTAATCTTAAACGACTGAATATATCTGCAATCACAGGATTTCGACGCTTTGAGGTAATATTCATTGGGTCAAGATTTTGCACTAAAGAGCCATCGAACATACCGCCAGGAGAACTTATTTCCAGACGATCATCATAGATGTCAATATGTACCTCGCTACCATATTCCAGATAATCACGATGAATAAGTGCATTGACGCAAGCTTCTGTTATGGCACGATCCGGATAGTCTGGCATTTCTAACCGAGATATTGGTAACTTCTTCCATGCTTTGTGGTTATTGCGGTTGATGAAACTTATCATTTCTTGAAGCAGAATAAGTAAACTACCAGAATATTCAGCATCGTCAAGGGCATCAATCAAACCACCAGCTTTACCTTTTCCATTCCAGCGAGTACAGAATACACGAGAATAACGAATTGGACATCACACCCTTCAGCCAGTCTCTTTTATTTATATGAACTATCAAAATGGTAAATCCTGAAACATTTCGGTTTCATTCACCATATGCCCAAACTTATCTGTCGATGCCTTTATATCCTTAATCTTAGCACGATAAGAGGCGAATACGTCAATATTTTCTATCTCCTGACGTCGAGCTTTGCTCATCTCTACAAATTTTTTATCCTGCTCTATTCCCAGAAAACGACGATTGAGAAGATTTGCTGCTATACCAGTTGTGCTGCTTCCTGAAAAAGGATCAAGGATCCATGCCCCAGACTTCGTACTCGCAAGTATAATTCGAGCAAGCAGTCCGAGAGGCTTCTGCGTTGGATGCTTACCGCAAGACTTCTCCCATCGCGCAATAGCAGGGAGATTCCACACATCAGTCATCTGCTTGTCGCCATTCAAGTGCTTCATCAGCCCATAATTGAAGTAATGAGGCCTTTTGGCACTCTTGCGAGCCCAGATAATGAACTCAGTTGAATACGTGAAATAACGGCACGAAATATTTGGTGGAGGATTTGTCTTAGCCCATGTTATACAATTGAGAATCTTGTATCCCAGCTCTGTCATACAGTTGGCAACGGAGAAAATGTTGTGATAAGTACCACTAACCCAAATGGTACCATCCTCTGCCAATTTCTCCCTGCACAATGACAACCATTTATAGTTGAAGTCGTGCATTTCCTCGGGCGTTTTACCTTTATCCCAGTCACCTTTGTCC
>DAIPMC010000113.1:0-1194 GCA_036768895.1 Prevotella sp.
GAAATGAATCTTCTCATATTCCTCCACTACATCACTCATCAACGTCAGTTCCACGCATTTAGGATCATCCAGTGGTGTGGAATCGTTTACATAGGGAAGAAGTTCTTCTATGCGCTGCTCCGCAAACTCATATTGCTGTTTGGTAATCTCTGCCATCATTCTATTAATCGTCAAGGGTGTCGAGGGCGTATGTATAATCTACTACCACATCAAAGAGAGCATTGCTTTCATCGGTAACAGGCACAGGTTGCTGCTGGATAGTACGGCCAAGAACCTGCACGAGTTGGCGAAGTTCTCCAATCTGCTGTTTGCGGATGCGCTCGTTCACGGCATAACCTTTGATAAGATACTGCTTCAAGACATTGTTTGCCCAACGCCTGAAATCTATACCTCTTTTACTTTTTACTCGATATCCAACAGAGATGATCATGTCAAGATTATAATATTCTATCTCACGAGAGACAGCTCTTGTTCCTTCTGTCTGAACTGTCGCAAATTTTGCGACAGTTGGAATTCCATCGTTTAATTCCTCTTTCAGGGCATTATTGATGTGTTAGCCAATTGTCTTCACATCCCTGTCAAATAACTCGGCAAGTTGTTGGCGATTCAGCCACACAGTTTCCCCTTCCAACTTGACATCAAGTTGGGTCTTGCCATCTTCACTTTGATAAATAACAATTTTATTGTTCAGGTTAGCCGTTCTGATCATAACGACCTTATATCATATCAAGAAACAAATATACTAAAAATAATCGAGACAATAAATGTAAAGAAGAAAAATCAGTATTCCCTTTCTTCGAAGAAGATAAATCATACGATATAAATCGACTTCTAAAATTTTCTACTGACCTATTGCCTATCTCTTCTGATCTTAATACTTACTACACAAAGAATTTTTGCAGCATGCTGCAATTTTACTTTTCAAATTCAAGCCATTAGAACTTACCAAAAACATCATTTTCTCTATTTGTACAAAGATTTCTTCTCTCGTTTTTTAGATATTTACAACTATTCTGCTATCTTTGCAATAACTATTGCCAACGACCAAACCCAAAGTCTGAAATTGGGAATTGATCAGATTTAATCTAGTTGCCAAAAAGTTATAAAATTCCAGCCGTCTTCTGGTTTCTTGATTATCTTATCACTTGATTTTTCTTAAGAATCCAAAAAAGTTGCTCCTAAAAGTTAGGAATT
>DAIPMC010000113.1:1231-6349 GCA_036768895.1 Prevotella sp.
AAAGAGATCATAGAACAGTTGTTTCGACGATGCTATCGACCAATGATACATCTGGCAAGAATCCTTCTTCATGATGATAAGGAGAGCGAAGATGTTGTCAGCGATGTATTCTTAGAGTTGATGAATAAGGATATCGTACCAGAAAGCGATACGGCCTTAGCCTTCCTGATGACGAGCGTCCGCAACAGGTGCCTGAATATTATCAGGAATCAAAACATTCAACAACGTATCCTTCATCTTTATTTACTGGATGATAAGCTGGATGAACATGAAGCAGAAGAAAAGGAAGAAAGAATTCATCAGATAAGGTTGGTCATTGATAAAAAACTATCCGATGACAATCGCAGGATTCTCCTTGAACATTATCAAGAGCATCTTACTTATCACGAGATAGCCTTTCGGGAAGGCATCAGCGAGGTAGCTGTCTACAAACACCTAAAGAAGTCTTTAGATACCATTAAAGAATTAGTGAAGCGTTAATAATGAACGACAATGGAAAAGATTAAACAACTTATACAGATGATGGAGCATCCGGAAGAATATTCGAATGACCAATGGAGAGAAATCCTGAAAGACAAGGATTGCCGGGAATATTATCAATTGATATCAGAGACAGACAATGCCATCAACGACAAGCCCCTTTCTGACAAAGATGTCAACCGAGCACAGAAGGATTTTGAAAGCAAATATTACCCCTCAACCCCTCATTTATTGTTATTGAAAAAGATCGCAGCAATTTTCATCGGCCTTATACTTATCTCTTGTATAGCCATAGCTGCAGTATCTATTGTCAAACACCATCAACAGACACCACCAACTCATAAGGGAATCGTAAATCACAAGATAAAAGACAGTGTAAAGACAGTAGTAATGAAGACTGACTCTGTAAAAAGAAAGTCAGATACTGCTGGAGAAAAACGATTTGTCAACGTGTCTCTGGAGAATATTCTTCAGCAAATAGCTGTTTACTATCATGTAAAAGTTTCTTTCACAGACGGAAAAGCCACAAAGATAAGACTTTTCTTCAACTGGAATCAGAATAACACGCTTTCCCAGGTAGTGGAACAACTCAATAATTTTGAAGAGTTCCACATCACCTTATCTAATAATACCCTAACAGTAAAGTAAATATGAAAAAACTACTGATAATTCTTCTGTGTTGCTTTACCGGCATGTCTTCCATCGCCCAAAGTATCACCCATAAATATAATAATGTGTCTATATCGGATGCCCTCCAGTCGATAAGTAAGGTTTCAAAAGACTATATCATCAACTTTGTCTACAATGATCTGGAAGACTTCAAGGTGACGACAGATATCCGCAATAAGAGCATTCCAACTGCCATTCGACAGATGATCGGCTTCTATCCCATTGGCATGAAGATAACCAAGAGCGGAACGGATATCAAAGGCCAGCCATTGCCTGATATGATCTTTGTAGAATACTTGCAGAAAGAAGACCGTAAAGTGATAGGAAAAATACTCGATGAGCATGGGCAACCTATGGAATTTGTCAATGTTTCCATCCTACAGCCAAAAGATTCTAGTTTCATTAATGGGGGCGTGACTACAGAAACCGGTGATTTCGTCATCCCATGCAATCAGACCAATGTGTTACTAAAGATTTCCTATATCGGCTATCGCACCCTTTACCGCCATTTTGCATCTGCCCGTGTGGGAAATATCTCGATGATACCTGACGCTTACCGCATCAAAGGTGTCACCGTAAAAGGCCACCACAAAGTAGAGATGGTAGACCGCTCCGTCTATACATTCTCCGATGAACAACTCAAAAATTCCAATCAGGCCCAGCAACTTATTGCCACTCTGCCGGGACTTCGCATCGACCGTATGCGCAACACCCTTGCCACCCTCTCAGGAAAGTCACTCAAGATTCTTATCAACGGCATTGAAGCCAGTGACAATGACCTGAAAATGCTCAAGCCCAAGGAAATAAAGAATGTGGAATACTATACGGTACCACCGGCTCGATATGCTGATGCAGGAACACTCATTAATATCCATACGCGGAAAGCAGATGACGGCTATGCAGCCGGAGTTGATGTTATGCAGGGATTCAAGCATGGTTTCAATAACTCCGCCATCTTTGCCAAGTACAACCATGGCAATAGTCAGTTCTCCTTCGACTACAACTTCTCCTGGCGCAATGTCCCCAACTGCGATGAACAGCACTACTACAATTTTATAGATAATAACAATAAAACCAACTATAACTATATCGGAAAATATGATTTTGGCTATACCACACAAGACTTCAATCTGAAATACCTCTACAGCCGTGACGATAGTCTGAACTTTCAGGCAAAGTTCACACCTTCCATCTTCTCTTGGTTCAATAACAGCCATAATAACATTTCGGCTGAAAATAATCCGAAATGGAAAAGCGGATGGAATGAACAGAAGCAACATCAGAACAGTTTCAGTCCTTCAATAGATCTCTATTTTGACAAGAAACTGAGTCATGGGCAGGAATTGACTACTGATATTGTGGGCACATGGTTTCACAATCGGGAGAGCAACAATAACCAACAGTACGAAGAGCAGGAACAAGTTCTTGATGATAACATGCGACAACACAACAACAAGTATTCTCTTATCGGCGAACTAGCCTACAGCAAGGAGTGGAAAAAGGTCAAACTCTCACTCGGCTACAAAGCAACACTGGCAAAATCCGACTTTAAGATCAGTAATGTCCTCTCCGATTATCAGGAATATCAATATCATGCTACCGACGATAAACATTACGCTTATGCACAGGTGAACGGCGACATACTCAAAATGGGATATCGTCTCAGCATGGGTGGCACGTATGTTCATTCCGGCAATGACGACACACATTATAACAAATGGTATTTTACTCCAACGGCAGAGTTCAGCTACCCGATGAAGAACGGGATATTACGCTTGGAAGGGGATGTCAGTACCGATATTCCGTCAATTGCAGACCTAAGCAATAACAGCACGGTGACAATTCCGGGATTGTACCGCCATGGCAATCCTTATCTGAGAAGCGCACTGAACAAGAGCATGAAACTATCTTATTCACTCAACACACCTTATATTAATATGGATGTCAATTTCGGCCTGAAGAAGATCAATAATGCGATCAGTAACTACTACCAATGGCAGGAGCTAAATGGAGACCGCGTCATTGTCTCCAAGCCAGAAAACTGTGATTATATGCTCGACTATGGTTTTAAAGGTGCTTTCCAAATCACTCCTTTCAAGAGTGACCTTCTTATCTTGTCCCTGGAAACCGGCTATTTATGGCAGAAGGAAAAAAGTGAAATCATCGGAATCCATCATTATCATTATCTTCCTTTGGAATGGACTGTAGATTTCCGGAAAGGCAACTGGGGAGCAGAATATTACCAGAGGATACCGAGTAAAATCCTGAGGGGCACTAATATTGACTCTGAAGAGAATACACAAAATATCTATCTCTATTATCAGCATAAACAGTTGCATATAGGTTTTTATATTCTCTTCCCCTTTACAGCAGCAAAGTATACTTCCGACATTCTCAGTAACAAAGTTCTTGATTATCATAGCATGAGCAAGGTAACAGAACAGGCTCATACCATAGGCATACACGTAAGCTACAATATCTTCTCAGGCAAACAGAAAGAACTACGGAAGAAGATAGACAACAAGGACCGCGACCAGGGATTCTTCTAAAGACCATATCTTTGCCCGTTTGAATGATTATCAACCGACAAAGACTTCTGTCTATAGAATTATCATCTTATAAAAAATGGGTGCATCGAAAAGAAAAGCTTTTCAGATGCACCCTTAATAAAGAAGAGAGAGATTCTTTATTTTAAGTTTAGTTTTTTGGAGGTTCTATAGGGAATGCCATTTCCTGTTTTGGTTTTTTGAAATAGCATTCAATATTCTCTATAATAAGTGCCCTCGGTGAAATAATCGTCGAACCTATACGATTGATAATCGTATTCTGGATATTCTCCTCTTTTGACATTGCCACGATATGTAACAAGTCACCCTTACTTGGAGTCGGAATTTCATTTACCCTTACCAGTTTCTCTTCTCCTGTAGCTACATTAACCCGATACAAACAGGGAGTAAGACCAGATGGCTCACGTACAATATAAGTAACTTTCAATCCCTTTTCTTTTGCCTCCTTACAAAGTATCTGTTTCATCTTAGCGAATGGTTCCTCAGCATCACCATACATTCTCAGGATACCAGGGACTACACCTGTACCAATCACATCCGGGTCGTCAAAGAACCGATCGTTGCCGGTACTTCTCAGACAGTTAAGAGCAGGATACCTGCCACAGATCAACTGTTTGACAAATCCACCACTCAGCAGACTCAATCTTTTGGCCGGCACTACACCGTCAGCATCGCAGCTGAAATTCCCTAACAGTTTCATCGAATCGAACACTGGCATATCTGTCAATTGGTCAATGTTGAGATGTTTGTCAAAAATTCTCTTTCCCACTAACAAACTGGAGATGCCACTATTGTCCTGAACTGTTCTCTTGGCTGTAAGCAATGGCACGACGATATTACTCAGCGTGTTGCTTATCATATCATCTTCGTACATGATCGGGCCAACATAATAGTCATTCAATGCTTCTGACTGATGCAACTTAACCAAACGGTCAGCGAACCTTTTTACCAAGTCGGTCAATTTATCAGAATCAAGTTCTTTGTCCGAGCAAACGATACGGTCGATATGATCAGAAATCTCAGAACCGTCAGGCGTACGTACGCTAGCGTATGCAGAGAGCTCCACAAAACCGTGCAGGCTCTTCTGCTTGATATTCTCGGACGTCTCACGATAGTTTACTGTATTCTTGCTCAATATATTTACACTAGTATTGTAAAGGTCCGGGTACTTGGCGAATATAGCCGACAGGCGCTTACCAAGGCCTTGCAGATAAGAATACGAAATCGTATCCTGGCTATCCTGCTGTATGTATACACTAGGCTTCATAGTGAGCATGTCGGGTATGCCAACCTCTTCTTCCGGCATAGGATTGTTAGCCAGAAAATTCATCTTGTTTGACATCACGCCCAAACTATATTTTTTCTGTGTAGTGATTGCGGTACTAATTTTTGTTAATTCAAT
>DAIPMC010000011.1:0-30265 GCA_036768895.1 Prevotella sp.
TCCCACTGGACCGTAAAGGGGGACTTGAGGAAATTGCCCATCAGATCGTAGATGATCTCAAATTCCATTTCTATACTCAGTATGGTGATCCGAAGGATTCCATCGGAAAGCGTTATCGCCGTCAGGATGCTATAGGTACTCCATTTTGCGTAACTGTGGACCATGATACTCCGGTAGACCATAAAGTAACTATCCGTTTCCGGGACACAATGGAACAGGAACGTGTCGATATCGACAACCTGCGTGCACTTATTGAGGATCGTGTCAGCATCACAAGTTTATTGAAAAAACTGGCCAATGTTATCAAAAACTATTAAATATTCTTTTTCTGTACTGTTTGTGGGGTTACTGATGTTTGCCTCCTGCAGTCAGGATAATGGAACAGTCGACGAATATGCTAATTGGCGTAGTCGTAATGATAAGGCTTTCAGCGATACTCTCGCTTATGCCCGTAACCGTATTTTCATGGGGGATACTACATGGAAAGTATTTGGTAATTGGTCATTGTACCAACAGATGCAATATGGCAATACCGCTTTTACGCCTTCACGTGATGATAGCATAGCTGTTCATGTTGTCCAGAATGGCACAGGTACCACAAGTCCTTATTATTCGGACGGGGTCCGTGTGCATTATGCTGCCTACTTGATTAATGGACATTGCTTTGATTGCTCCTGGAGTGGAACGAAACTCGATCTGAATACTGCCGTTCCGGTGACTTTTAATGTCAATAATGTTATAGATGGTCTTACTACAGCCTTGATGAGGATGCATATAGGCGATCGGTGGATAGTCTATATTCCCTATAATCTGGGTTATGGTACATCTTCTAATGGTAAAAGTGGCTCGACTTCTTATATTCCTGCTTGTTCGATGCTGAAATTTGATGTGACTCTTCAGAGTTATTATCGTTAATGGGGATATAAGGTAACATCAGATATTGGAAAAGAATACTTCTAATGGAAACTGATTATGGTTTTCGTTAAGTTGTATGTTGATATGCAATATAATCTGACATAGGATAAGACAGTACTCTATTAAGTAGAGCGGTGGTCACGATTAACTTATTAAAAAACAAATATGAATTACAAGATCTTATTATTCGCCTCTTTGCTTTGTCCTTCAGTAACAGCATTGGCGCAGAATAGTCAGTCAACAGGTTATGACAGGTCCAATCTGGATACATCGGTAAAGCCTGGTGACAATTTTTATGAGTTTGCAGCAGGAGGATGGCTGAAATCTCATCCTTTGGATGCTCAGCATACGGACAATGGTGCGTTTATAGATTTATATGAACTGAATCAGAAACGTATCCGTAATTTGATTTTG
Organism: Prevotella sp.; assembly: GCA_036768895.1. Classification (GTDB taxonomy): domain Bacteria; phylum Bacteroidota; class Bacteroidia; order Bacteroidales; family Bacteroidaceae; genus Prevotella. The sequence goes on from DAIPMC010000011.1 coordinate 1,330, forward strand.
GAATATGCCAGTAAGCCTCAGGAAAAGGGCTCCCTGGGTCAGAAAATCGGTGACCTTTATAATTTGGCTATGGATAGTGTCCGCTTGAATAAAGAAGGCTGGAATCCATTGAAACCTACTCTTGAGCGAATCAAAAATATTAAAGACCGCAGGGAATATCAGTTGGTTATGGCACAGTTGGATCGTAATGGTGCCGGTACGCTGATGTTTGGAATAGGTGCAGGAGCCGATCTGAGAAATGCCTCAATGAATCTTGTTTCCATCGGTCAAGGTGGTCTTGGTCTGGGAATCCGTGAATATTATTTCAAACAGGATGAACAGAGTAAGAAGATCCGTGCAGCCTACAAGGATTATTTGAAGAAACTCTTTATGATGACGGGTGATGACGAGTCTGTAGCCCTGAAGAAAGTTGAAGGTGTCTGGAATATCGAAATGCAAATAGCAAAAGCCAGTTACGATCAAGTAAAACTGCGTGATGTGGATGCCAATTATCATAAACTATCCTATGATCAATTGGTAACGGATTATTCCGGGATCGATTGGGGAAATACCTTCCTGGCTGAAGGTTTCCCTTCTTTTGATGCTGTTTGTATAGGCGAACCGGAACCTATCCATGAAGTAGAGAAAATTCTAGCCAATACACCATTGGATGATTTAAAAGCTTACTCTGAAGTAAAAGTGATTTCCAATGCTGCCAATCATCTGAGTGATGATTTCCGCAAAGCTAATTTCGATTTCGGAAAAGTGATGACAGGTGTAACGGAAGACCGTCCTCGTTGGAAACGTGCTGTAAGTTTGGTTAGTGGCACTTTAGGTGAGGCTATCGGTAAACTTTATGTTGAAAAATATTTTCCTGCAAGCAGTAAGAAGATGATGCTTGACTTAGTTCATAATCTTCAAAAAGCTCTTTCTGAACGTATCAACGAGTCAACGTGGATGGGGAGTGCAACTAAGTTAAAAGCTCAGGATAAACTGAATAACTATATCATTAAGATTGGTTATCCTGATAAGTGGAAGGATTATAGTGGCTTACAGGTTAACGACAGTTTGTCTCTTTATGATAATCTAGCCGCTATTAACCGCTGGGCCAGTGATGATTACATCGCTCGTCATGTAAATAAACCTGTAGATAAGTCAGAGTGGGGAATGACTCCACAGACGATCAATGCTTATTATAATCCAACTACAAATGAAATCTGTTTCCCAGCTGCTATTCTGCAGCCTCCATTCTTTGATCCTAAAGCAGATGCTGCCGCAAACTACGGAGGAATCGGTGGTGTAATAGGTCACGAGATGAGCCATGGCTTTGATGACCAAGGTTCACAGTTTGATAAGTATGGCAATGAGAAAAACTGGTGGACAAAAGCGGATAAGACCAATTTTGAGAAGCGTACGAAGATTTTGTCAGACTATTTCTCTAAATTCGAAGTTCTTCCCGGTGGAAAGATCAACGGGAAACAAACTCTGGGAGAGAATATCGGTGATAATGGTGGGTTGAATATTGCATACCGTGCTTTCCAGAATGAGATGAAAAAAGCTCCATTGAAGACGGTTGACGGATTTACTCCTGCTCAGCGTTTCTTCCTGTCTTGGGCTCGTGTATGGGCATCCAACATGACTCCACAGTATATCCAGTTACTGATTACATCGGATGTACATTCTCCGAATATGGCGCGTGTTAATGGTGCTTTACCTCAGATAGACGGATGGTATGATGCTTTTCATATTACGAGAGGTAATAAGATGTATCTGCCAAAGAGCAAACGGGCTCATATCTGGTAATTAAATTTATATTTCAGACCAGTCATAAGAGGGTGTGGTATTTTACCCCAAGTCTTATGACTGGTTTGCGTTTTATCCTAAGAGGGCTTGACACGGTCTTCTGACTATCCCGCTATCACGGGACCATCGTTCACATTATCACAGTTTGGTATATGGAAGTAGGCTTATTTTGTTATAACCTTGCTGTCATCCAGTTTTATATTTAACTTGAAATAGATAAGAGGTCTGATATATTTTGATGTATCAGACTTTTTTTGTAGAATTTTTTCTATCTTTGCTCAGTGAATTAAACTACTTTAAAACAAGTCATGAAAATCCGAAATTTATTTTTAGGTTTAATCTTACCAATAGGAAGTATACCTGTTTTTGCAGGTCATATTAATCGCTATCGGGTTGTGGAACGCAATTGTCCGGTGGTAACTAAGTTGGATTCCCTTCAGTCTCTGAGTGTAGGTAATGGTCATTTTGCTTTTACAGTAGATGCAACAGGCCTGCAAACCTTTCCTGATCAATATGCACATGGAGTATGTCTGGGGACAATGAGTGACTGGGGATGGCACAGTTTTTCAAATCCCCATCATTATCAACCTGAGGATGCTTTTGTGACTAAAGATTTTGGTAGGGGACATCAGGAAATTTATTCAGCACAGTTTAAATCCCAGGGCAGGCAGCATGATGCAAGTAATTGGCTGAGAGCAAATCCTCATCGGTTGCATCTAGGAGTAGTCGGTCTTGACTTTACTGACCCTTCTAAATTAGTTTCTGTCAATGAAAGACTATGCCTATGGACGGGAATGGTGAAAAGCCGTTTTCTCTATAAGGGTAAGCGATATGATGTGCAGACCGTATGTTCTCCTGATAGAGATGAGATCGCTTCAGAAGTGATTTCTGACGAGAATCCCCGTATACGTTTTCGTTTTCCTTATCCTACAGGCGGTCACAGTGATGATGCTTGTAACTGGAGTTCTGATGGGAAACATCTTACAGAGGTCATCAAGAGTTCTCCTCATGCAGTACTTCTGCGCCATACGATAGATGCTACCATATATTATATAAGAGTAACCTGGAAGGATAAGGCAGATTTTAAGGTGACCGGCAGGAACAGTTTCCTGTTGTCAGCAAAGAGGAGAAAAATAGATTTCACGGTAGCCTTTTTTCAAAAGTCAGAATATCAGCAATCCTGTTTGAGAACTGCTACTGATTTCCATGCTGTTGCTCAAAAGGCAGCAAGATATTGGATGAATTATTGGAAAAAGGGTGCTATTGTTGATTTTTCACATATTATTGACCCTCGGGCTCGTGAACTGGAGCGCAGAGTAGTTCTTTCTCAATATTTACTGGCTGTTAATGATGCTGGGAATATGCCACCGCAGGAGACAGGGCTTACTTATAATTCATGGTTTGGAAAATTTCATCTGGAGATGGTATGGTGGCATGAAGCTCAATTCGCTCTGTGGGGTCATCCTGATTTATTAGTACCGGCACTTGATTGGTATCTTAGGGTTGAACCGGTTGCACGTTCCATTGCCCGGAGGCAAGGGTTTAAAGGCGTGCGCTGGATGAAGATGACAGATCCTTCCGGAATGGAGGCTCCTTCTAATGTCGGTTCCTATCTGATCTGGCAGCAACCTCATCCTATTTATCTTGCAGAATTGCTTTATCGTGCTGCTCCGGATAAATCGAAAGAGATCCTTAGCCGTTATGGAGATATGGTGGACAAAACGGCAAAGTTTATGGCTGACTTCGTAACTTACGACAGTATCGGTCACCGTTATATTCTTAAAGGCTGTATTCCTGCACAGGAAACATTGAAAGCAGATTCAACGGTCAATCCACCTTTTGAACTCTCTTATTGGCACTTTGCCTTAAGTACTGCCCAGAAATGGAGAGAGCGCCGAGGATTACGGAGAGTTCCTCTCTGGGATCGGATTATCTCACAACTTTCTCCGTTGGCAATGAATTCAGATAGTCTCTATCTGGCTGCGGAATCGGCAGTGAATACTTTCAAGGATATTCGTTTCACCAGTGATCATCCAGCTGTTCTTGGTGCATTGGGTGTACTTCCGCAATGTCCGCTCGCACAGCCTGCTGTAATGCGCAAAACGCTTCAATGGGTCTGGAACAACTGGAACTGGCCAACAACATGGGGTTGGGACTATCCTATGACAGCCATGTGCGCTGCACGCCTGGGTGAACCGGAACGGGCTGTACAGGCTTTGCTCATGGCAAAGCAGAAAAACACCTATCTTGTCAATGGACATAATTATCAAGATGATCGATTGAGAATATATCTTCCCGGTAATGGTGGACTTCTTACGGCTGTAGCTATGATGTGTGCGGGCTGGGACGGTTGTACTAAGAGTAACCCCGGTTTCCCCGCTGACTGGGATGTGAGATGGCAAGGACTTCTTCCTTTACCATAACAGAATAATATCTCCAGCGTTAGGATCATCATTTTTCAGAAAATGAAAAGGACACGGAGTGAATCAATTTGATTCTTTTCCGTGTCCTTTTTCTTTTTCTTTTTGATGCTGACAGATACTTACTTTCTGTTCCACCAATGTTTATGTCCGGTTGTTTCTACTGTGCCTTCACCCATACTTTCCCGGATAATGTCCCGATAGGACTTGCCCTCTTGGATAATTTTGTAAATCTCACCCCAGTCAGGAAGTCCTCCAACCTGTCGATCATCGATAAACAAGTCTACTTTGAGTTTACGGCTGAAATGATTATTATTTATTGTACCGTTTTCTTCCGGATAATCACGGTTTACTGCCCAGAATTCTACACCACGTTCTCTACACCAGTCGATAGCATCTTGGAGCAGTTTGCCTTCTCTTACACTCCAGAGAATGAGGCGATGATGTTCTTTGATCAGCATGCGGAGCGTTTCAGTAGCGAAAGGTATTTCCGGTCCTATCTCAGGATATCGATGTTCTACAATCGTTCCGTCAAAATCTACAGCAATTGTCATTTTTAGTATTACTTCTTTTTACGTATTGATTTTACAGAGATGGTAACTTTTACTCTGTCAGATATTATAAGTCTATTTCTTTATGGAATCATCATCTTTCTTACCATAGTGGCTGTTGGCATAGCTGCCGTAACTGCCATAAGAACCGTAATTTCCATATTTCCCATAGCTGCCATAATGACCGTAGTTACCATAGTGGCCATATTTGCCATACTTTCCGTATTTGCCATACCCATAGTAGTAACCATATTTTTTCTTGCTCAGGTCAATACCATTGATAACGATAGACATATTCGGTAATTTCTTCTGATCAGACAAACTGTTGATCAGTCCGAAGCTTTCTTTTGGTGTGTAGTCAGCACGGCATACGATAACGCAAGCGTCACATACACGGCCGATCTGCAAGGTATCTGTAACCAATCCGACAGGGGCTGAGTCTATAATGATATAGTCGTAGTCTTCTCGTAGGAAAGCTATAATCTTATCCAGACTGTCGCGTGTAAGCAGTTCGGCAGGGTTCGGGGGGGTAGGGCCAGCCAACAATAAGTCAAGGTTTTTGTTTATCCCGGAAGGTAGTATCTGATTTTTGATTTCTTCATTTGTAGGATTATCATTGACTAATAGAGGCGTGATACCATGATGATGATCTCGAAGTTGGAAAAGTTCAGCCAGACGAGGCTTACGTATATCCAGTCCGATCAGTATAACCTTCTTACTTAACAAAGCAAAACTGACTGCAAGGTTAGCCGCATTGAAGGTCTTGCCTTCACCGGAAGTTGAGGAAGTAAACAGTATGACCTTCTGGTCTTTCTTCATCAAGAACTGTAGATTGGTACGCATACTTCTGAAGATTTCCTCCATCTGATCGTTCTGGTTCTCACTTACGACGATGTCAGCCTTTGCTTTTGCTCTGTCATTTGCTACTGCTACATCAGCGATAATAGGTAATTTCGTGAGTTTTGCAACATCGTCATGTCCTTCTATCTTATAATGGAAGAATTGAAGAATAAAGATGACGAGTGCAGGAATACCAATTCCGAGGATAAGGGCCAGTAAGAAAATTAGGGGCTTCTTTGGACTTACGATACCTTCCACGTCAGGAATATCAATCAGTTTTCCTTTATCCACAGTAGCAGCAAGGTTGATAGAGTTCTCCTCGCGTTTTTGAAGTAAGGTAAGATATAATCCTGATTTGACATCTTGCTGTCGTCCTATTTGGTTCAGCATCCGCTCCTGTTCCGGCGTTTCCCCTACTTGATTCTGGTATTTCCCATAGAGTCCGGCAATAGAGTTACGTTGGATATTCAATCCTTCTAATGCTTGATTTATAGCATGTCGGATTGAAGTGGTGAGGTCATTGAGTTGTGCTGTAAGTGGAATTACACTAGGCGAACTCTCACTGGCGCTGCGCATCAGTCTGTTCCGTTCCAGTGCGATCTCATTGTATTTACTAATCAATTGGGTGGCACTTTGATCCGTTAATCCTACATTTGATGGTAGGGTCTGGTATCTGTTTGCCGGACGATGCATATATTCGCGCATAGAATTCAGGATAGCTATCTGTGTGTTTGCATCCGATAATTTCTGGCTATAGGTATCTGCATCCTCGACCGTCTGGGCGGAGTTCAGTTTCATCTCCACCATATTGTTGCGTTTTTTGTAACTTTCCAACTGTCCTTCAGTATTGCCTAATTCCGCATTGATTTTCTCCAAACGGTTATTTATGAAGTTTTCCGTACGTACTGCTACTTCATTCTTATCCTCATTGGCTTGGCGGTTATACACTTGTATTAAATCCGTAAGATAATCCGTAGCTCGGTCTGGGATCTCATCATGCAATACCAATTGAGCAATACTTGTGTTTTTGCTGGTCTGGCTTACAGTAAGGTTGCTAACATACTTTATAGACATCATCTTGAGGGAGTAGACGGCCACCTTTTCAATCATTCCATCCATTGGTATATCTGTCTTACGGAAAGTCAGGACTCCTACATGTGTAACGATTCCTACTGGAAGGGAAGGAAAAGAACTGTCAATGATATAAGGGATGATTTTATTATGCAGTTTATCGATAACAGCATATTTACCTGTGATATGATAGCCCTTGGAGTTTTGTTCGATGACAAGGTTGATAGGTTTATCAAGTTTGTCCAGAAGAGCAGGATCAATATCTACTGATATCGGTTCATTTTTGTAGAGAAGTTCATCTTTGATATGCCCTTTTTCACTATAGTTAATATAAAGTTTCAGATCGTTAATAGCTCCTTCGGCCAGAAGATGTGAAGACAGAATCTCCATTTCATTGTCTATTCCATTTGAACTGCTAATTAATCCAAGGGTAGCACTGCTTTGCAGCAGATCATTATTTCTTCCCCCTGAAGAAGAAGAGCTATTGTCATTGTCTTTTATAAGCAACTTGGTGTCAGCTTGCCATACAGGTGTGCTGTAACGAAGATAAATGAACGCTATTCCCAAACATAGAATGAGTGAGAGAACGAACCATTTCCAATTCAGAACAACTGTAGCATAAAGAGTAGCAAAGTCGAATGATGATTCTTTTTCATTCTCTTCTTGCATGTTATCGACAGAGTTTGTCGATTCCCTATCTTTGTTTTCTTCCATTATTTCTTTTAAAAATTCTTCATTGAGTATAGCCGAATCAATCTTTTTTCAATAATTTTTAGAATCGTCAGGTTCTATATTATGGATTGTATTGTTTTCCTTCGGCTAAATGATATAAATATTTTCCATAGTTATTTTTCATCATTGGCTGTGCAAGATCCTTTAATTGCTGCTTGTCGATCCAGCCCTGCTGAAAAGCTATTTCCTCAAGGCAAGCTATTTTCAAGCCTTGTCGTTTTTCTATTACTTCTATGAAAGTGCTTGCTTCTGAAAGGCTGTCATGTGTGCCGGTGTCCAACCATGCAAAACCACGTGGCAATGTGCGTACCTTTAAAGCGTTATGTTGCAAATATTCCTGATTGGCACTTGTAATCTCCAACTCTCCTCGTGGACTTGGTTTTATGTGTTCTGCAACGTTCACAATAGAGTTAGGATAAAAGTAAAGTCCCGTTACTGCGTAATGACTTTTAGGATGCACGGGCTTTTCTTCAATACTCAGGCAATTCCCCTTGTCGTCAAATTCAGCTACGCCATAGCGTTCAGGGTCGTTTACGTAATAGCCAAAGACGCTGGCAAGTCCCTTTTGACAGGCTTCTACACTCTCTCGAAGCAGACCTGTAAACCCCGCGCCATAGAAGATGTTGTCACCCAATACCAGGCATACATCTTCCTTGCCAATAAATTTTTTACCTAAAATAAATGCTTGGGCAAGACCATCAGGATGGGGCTGTTCTACATATTCAAAATGTACACCTAATTCTTTTCCGTCTCCTAAAAGGCGTCGAAAACCCGGCAAATCATACGGAGTGGAAATGACAAGAATGTCACGTATGCCGGCCAGCATCAGCACGGAAATAGGATAATAAATCATAGGTTTGTCGAAGATGGGAATGAGCTGCTTGCTGATCCCCTTCGTAATAGGATAAAGGCGTGTTCCTGAACCGCCAGCTAAAACGATACCTTTCATGTTGAAAATTAGGATGTTTCTTGAAACTTTTATATGACATCAACCTTTTGGAGTATTATCCAAATGGGCTGGAAGACTTGATGGTCTTCTGTTACAATTATGGCTGCAAAGTTAATCAATTTTTCTGAATCTGTCCTTTTATTGGAGTGAAAAGATTCAGATGTGATTAAAAATATGTCTGAATAGGCCGTTTTTCCTGATTGAGAAATAGGTTTTCAATTGAAAATTTGGCTTTTCATAATATTTCTGTTATCTTTGCACATACTTAATATATTATTTTAATTTCTATTGATAGAATAGCATTATGGGGATATTTAATAAATGGTTTGGACAGAAAATGACACCGAAGGAAAAAGTCGGTGGTATGGAAGATTATATGACTCTTGTGAAAGTGTATTTTCAGGCTGCTCTTGCAGCAAAACTGGGCATTACAAACCTGAACATGCTGCCTGATCTTCGTGTTTTCAAGCAAACTCTTCATGTGGCTACTGTTCATAACAAACTTGGAGTGGGGGAAAATCAGCTGTAAAAAAGATGATGAAAAATCTCTATAAGACTGATGAGGACTTTTTTGATGAGATTGATCAGAGTGTTAAAAAGAATTGCCGTAACATTCAACAAGTAAATCCTTTTCTGGTTCAGTTTCAAGGCTTTACGCAGGAACTGATGATGTTAATGGGGAATCTTATGAAGTTTAAACTTCGTATTCCCGGAATTTTCAAGAAGACACTTTATGGTTTGACTCAAAAGCAGGTACAAGATGTCTTTGTAAAAAATGATTTTAAGGATCCAAGTGTGATCAAGGCCGTCATGGCTGTAAGAAAATATAATATGAGATTGAATTTTAGTCAGAAATGGATCACAGACTTTGTTTATCAGGTGGTTATGCTGGCTAAAAAAGAGCCTAGACCTTCAAAAGAACAAGTTAAGGAAGCAAAGGCAAAAATGGGGAAATAAGGATTAAACCCCAAACGAATGAATCGATGCTGAATATCTATCAGCCAATTGTTTATGCCGGAAGAGGAGAGGTGAAATCCATGGATCATGGAATTTTAACTTTATAAGGTAGATAACAGATTGGAAGAGATAGTGGCTGAAAATTAGAAAAATGAAGTAAAATTTGGCATTACCGATTTATTATATTAAATTTGTGCCCTAAATAAAGTCTGTATGAATGCCAATGAGAAGATTTTGAACACGTTTACTACCCGGGTCAGGCAAATGATTCTCCATTTTGATAATCTCAGAAAAGAGATTCTTAATTTGCAAAGGGAGATAGATCAGCGTGATAATCGGATTAAAGATCTACAGATAAAATTGGCTCAAATTCAGCGGGATTACGAGAATCTAAAAATGGCTAAAATGATCGAGGTGAGTGACAGTGATCTCGATGGGGCTAAGAAAAAAGTGGCGACGCTTCTCAGGGATGTTAATAAATGCATCACGTTACTGAGTGAACAATCCATGTAGTAGTTACAACTACGGGATAGGTTTTTCTTAAAGAAGGTGACTGTATCGGCTTGTTGAAGAATTGCCGCTTGAGATGCAACAAAATTGAATCGATGACAGAAGAAAGCAAAGAGAAACTAACCATAAGGCTAAACCTGCATGATACAATGCTTTCGGTAAGAATCCTTCGTGACGATCAGACGGAGGAAGAGTATTATCGAAAATCGGCAAAACTTATCAATGAGGTCGTGAATTCTTATTCAGCTCATTATAAAGAGGTGAAGAGTGATAAGGAAATATTGTATATGTGTTTGGTTGATATCGCTATGCGCTATGAAAAGCTGAAAGGACAGAATGATACAGCTCCTTACAATGCTGCTCTCTCCCAGTTAACTTCTGAAATTGAGGAGGTTTTAGGGAAAGAATAGTATCATCATTAAACAATTTTATAAATGTCAATAATCATAATTGCTATTATGGCACTCGTCGTTGGAGGTGCTATAGGCTATTCTATTTTCCGCTATATAGTCAAAGGAAAATATAATGAGTTAATGGGGGCCGCCAAGAAGGATGCGGATGTCATAAAAGAAAAGAAACTCCTTGAAGTAAAGGAAACTTTCTTGAACAAGAAAGCAGAATTGGAGACGGAGGTACGTCAACGCAATGCAAAAATTCAACAGTGTGAGAATCATTTGAAACAGCGTGATATCTCATTGAATCAGCGTCAGGAAGAACTTGGCCGTCGTAAACAGGACTTGGATCTTCAACAGCAACGTATAAGTAACGAACAGCATCTTCTGGAAAACCGTCAGCAGGAACTTGATAAAATGCAAAGGCAGGAACAGGAGAAGTTGGAGGAACTTTCTGGACTGAAAGCAGAAGAGGCCAAAAATCGTCTTGTTGAAAGTTTGAAGGGACAGGCTAAACTTGATGCTGCAAGTTATGTAAATGAGGCGATGGACGAAGCCAGGCTAGATGCTGAAAGAGAAGCGAAGAAAATTGTTATTACCACTATCCAAAGGGTAGCAACAGAGACAGCTATAGAGAATTCCGTAAGTGTATTCCATATTGACAATGATGAGGTGAAAGGCCGCATTATCGGTCGTGAAGGCCGCAATATTCGCGCTCTTGAAGCAGCTACAGGTGTAGAGATTGTTGTCGATGACACTCCTGATGCTGTTGTCATCTCAGCCTTTGACCCGGTACGCCGGGAAATATGCCGGTTAGCTTTGCATCAGTTGGTCGCAGATGGCCGTATTCATCCGGCACGTATAGAAGAGGTCGTGACAAAGGTGAAGAAACAACTGGATAATGAGATTATTGAAACAGGTAAGCGTACTGCCATTGATCTTGGTATCCACGGTTTGCATCCTGAGCTTATCCGTATTATAGGAAAGATGAAATACCGTTCTTCATACGGTCAGAACTTATTGCAACATGCCCGCGAGACAGCTAATCTTTGTGCCGTGATGGCTTCTGAACTAGGTCTGAATCCGAAGAAGGCTAAACGGGCTGGACTCCTTCATGATATAGGGAAGGTACCTGATGAGGAAAGTGAACTGCCACATGCTCTCTATGGGGCTAAGGTTGCAGAAAAATACAAAGAGAAACCGGATATTGTCAATGCAATAGCAGCTCATCATGATGAAGTTGAGATGAAGACTTTGCTTGCTCCAATAGTACAGGTATGTGATGCTATTTCCGGTGCTCGTCCCGGTGCCCGCAGGGAGGTCGTAGAAGCTTATATCAAGCGTTTGAATGACCTTGAGGCTATAGCAATGAGTTATCCTGGTGTTACCAAAACTTATGCTATCCAAGCTGGCCGAGAATTGCGTGTCATCGTAGGAGCTGATAAGATGACCGACGATCAAAGTTCTAAACTCAGTGATGAGATTGCTTCCAAGGTACAGAGTGAAATGACGTATCCCGGTCAAGTTAAGATTACCGTGATCAGGGAGACGCGGAGTGTCGCCTATGCAAAATAAACAAGCTCGGGCACTGGTAAAGTGATTGAGCATGATTATAAAAATGTAATAAAGGCTGTCCGGAAGGGCAGCCTTTATTGTGCTATAGGGTTTGTTGTATGTTCTTTTGATTGATCAATAAGTCATCTTGTCTGTAAAGTCGTATAATTATTTCTAGGTATTGTGTAGCTGGATGAAAATCCTTATATTTGCAGGTTAGAATAACAATGTAAAATGTGATGAAGAATTTGAAGAAGTATGAAGCCAGTGATAAGATGATCTCTATCATCAGCGACAATTACAACATCCTGCAGAGCCTTGGCGCTTTCGGAATCAATTTAGGTTTTGGTGACAAGACTGTACAGGAGGTTTGTGAGGAACAAAATGTGGATACGTATACCTTTCTTGCAGTTGTAAATTTTACCATCAACGAATATCTGGATCGTGAAAAACTTGACCAGTTGTCTATTCCAACACTTTTACAATATCTCACGGCATCACATTCATATTTTATTGATTTTCAGTTGCCTTTTATCCGTAAAGAACTTCAGGAGGCACTTGATGAGAGTAATGAACTTGCCCGGCTCATTCTTCGGCTTTATGATGATTATGCACATAGTGTTATCAATCACATGAGATATGAGGAACGGACAGCATTTCCATACGTACATAGCCTTCTCGAAGGTAATCCGATATCTGATTATAATATCGAGACATTTTCCAAGCACCATGGGCAGATTGACCAGAAATTGAAAGAATTGAAGAATATTATTATAAAATATCTGCCTTCTGATGGCTTGCATAATAATATTTTGAGTGCTACCTTATATGATATATATAATAATGAGGAATGGTTAAGTCAGCATGCTGAGGTCGAGGATAATATGTTTATACCGGCTATTCATGATCTGGAACTGAAAAATAAAAAGGATAATGTGAGTGTTAATATTTCCAAGATGCTTAATAAAAATCAAGGAAGTAATGAATCCTTAAGTGACAGGGAAAAGGAAGTAATCGTGTCTTTAGTTCAAGGAATGACGAATAAAGAAATAGCTGATCACCTTTTTATTTCAGTCAATACCGTGATTACACATCGCAGAAATATAGCAAAGAAATTGCAGATACATTCTCCTGCAGGTTTGACAATCTATGCTATTGTCAATCATCTGGTGGATATCTCTGCTGTAAAATTGTAAATGGATAACTAATAAGTTTACCTTTTTGTATTGACCTAACCTCTGGTTAACCTTTTATCTGCTTCCAATTATAAAGATTGTATACAATTTGTTTTTTTTTAAATAAGAAAAGAAATATACTTATATCTTTTTAGATATATCACATTCCTTTATGTTCTGGATATTTTATTTTGTTGAACTTATCAATAAATCCAGCATGTGGTATATATAGGACAGGCAATAGTCACTGTTTTCGAACTTTAAAAGATGTCCTTGTTGTAAAACTTTAAATCTTTGTATCAAAGGCGTTATTATTAATATGTTTATTAATTCTATGGAAAATTTGGCATATTTTGACTGCTAAAATTAATTAAAATTATGTATTAAAGTGATGTTGGTTGACTCTCCTTTCGGATTTTTTATCCTATCTTTGCAGATAGATGAGTTGATTAAAAAGAAAACTTTTTGAAAAGTGGAAACAAAAAAGTTATCAAAAAATATAATTTTATTGAATTAGATAAGTAAAAAGTTGCCAGGAACCATGGCCTGCCAACAGTTTTAATTTTATACCAATCAAGGATTATGGAAATACAAAGTTTTACCATTACGAAGCGCGATGGAAAAAAAGAGCGCTTTTCTCTTGACAAAATCATGAATGCCATTATAAAGGCATTTGATTCTGTAAATGAGTCTGTGGATTTAGGTGCGATGTCCAAAATTATCAGTCACCTGAATATTCAGGAAGGGATAAAGGTGGAGGATATTCAGAATGAAGTAGAAGAGTCACTGATGAGTGAAGGGTATTATAAAGTGGCCAGGAGTTTTATGCTTTATCGTCAGCAACATGCAGAAGATCGTGAGACGTTAAGTAAGTTGAAGTTTCTGACAGACTATTGTGAAGCTTCCAATGCGGCTACCGGTTCTAAGTATGACGCCAATGCCAATGTAGAACACAAGAATATCGCCACTTTGATCGGTGAGCTCCCCAAGGCCGGTTTTATCCGTCTGAACAGGCGTTTACTGACTGATCGGATTAAGAAAATGTATGATAAGGAACTTTCTGACCGGTATCTTGATCTTCTTACTCATCATTTTATCTACAAGAATGATGAGACCTCATTAGCTAACTATTGTGCGAGTATTACCATGTATCCGTGGTTGCTTGGGGGAACGAACTCCATCGGAGGAAATTCTTCCGCTCCGACAAATCTGAAGAGTTTCTGCGGAGGGTTTATCAATATGGTATTTATGGTCAGTTCAATGCTTTCCGGTGCTTGTGCAACACCTGAATTTCTGATGTATATGAATTATTTCGTAGAAAAGGAATATGGGAAAGATTATTATAAGCACGCAGATGAAGTTATAGACCTGAGTTTGAAAAAGCGTACTTTAGATAAAGTCATCACAGATAGTTTTGAACAAATCGTATATTCGCTCAATCAGCCTACCGGTGCCCGTAATTATCAGGCAGTATTCTGGAATATATCCTATTATGACAAATATTATTTTAAAAGTCTGTTCGACAACTTTTATTTTCCTGACGGAAGCCGTCCCGATTGGAATGGTGTAAACTGGTTGCAGAAGCGCTTTATGAAATGGTTCAATCAAGAACGTACAAAGACCGTTTTGACTTTTCCTGTGGAAACCATGGCGATGCTGACCGAAAATGGAGATTGCAAGGATAAAGAATGGGCAGACTTCGCTTCTCAGATGTATTCGGAAGGTCATAGCTTTTTCACTTATCTGAGTGACAAGCCTGATTCGCTAAGCAGTTGCTGCCGCCTGAGAAATGAAATTCAGGACAATGGCTTCAGTTATACATTAGGCGCCGGAGGCGTCAGTACAGGCTCTAAGAGCGTTCTTACGATCAATTTGAATCGTACCATCCAGTATGCTGTCAATCATAAGATGGACTATAAGAAGGTTCTCAGTGAAGTGGTGGATCTATGCCACAAGGTTCAACTTGCTTATAATGAGAATCTTAAGGAGTTGAAGAAGCATGGCATGCTGCCGCTTTTTGATGCCGGTTATATCAATATCAAACGCCAGTATCTGACCATTGGTGTTAACGGACTGGTAGAGGCCGCTGAATTTCTGGGCATGAAGATTAATGACAATCCTGACTATCTGCATTTTGTACAGAGTGTATTGGGAATCGTAGAAACATATAATAAAAAATACCGTTCTAAGGATGTTATGTTCAATTGCGAGATGATTCCAGCTGAGAATGTGGGTGTCAAGCATGCGAAATGGGATCGTGAAGATGGTTATTTTGTTCCCCGAGACTGTTATAACAGTTACTTTTATGTCGTTGAAGATAATAGTCTGAGTGTCATTGATAAATTCAAATTACATGGGGCTCCCTTTATAGAACATCTTACCGGTGGGTCTGCTTTGCATCTGAATCTGGAAGAGCATTTGAGCAAGGCTCAATATCGGCAACTCTTCAAAGTAGCAGCCAAGGAAGGATGTAATTATTTCACCTATAATATCCCGAATACTGTTTGTAATGACTGTGGGCATATAGATAAGCGCTACCTTCATGAATGTCCGGTTTGCCACTCAAAGAATGTAGACTATCTGACTCGTGTTATCGGTTATCTGAAGCGTGTGAGCAATTTCTCTCAGGCACGTCAGCAGGAAGCTTATCGTCGTTATTATGCTTCGACGGATCATGTTGGCTCTGTCAAAAAAGAACTGCATGAGGTGAAATCCGAGGAGGCAGAGCAGTGCTGAAGTATGTAAATACCGGTATTGTTTTTCAGGAGATTCCTGATGAAGTCACTTTGGCCGTAAACCTTTCCAACTGTCCCATCAAGTGTCCGGATTGTCATAGTTCTTATTTATGGGAAGATATTGGTGAAGAGCTTACGTCTGAAGTGATTGATCACTGGGTCAAGAAATTGGGGACAGATATCACCTGTATCAGTTTTATGGGTGGTGACAGTGATCCTGCATCAGTAGATCGGCTTGCTTGTTATATCCATCAGACTTATCCTGAATATAAGGTAGGGTGGTATAGTGGCAGGCAGAAATTATCTATTGAAGTTAAGAAAGAACATTTCGATTTTATTAAACTGGGACCGTATAGGAGTCAGTTGGGAGGACTAAAGGAAAAGACAACGAATCAGAAACTTTATAAGAAAACGGAAAATGGTGAATTCGTGGATATCACTTTTCGTTTTTGGAAAAAGTGATATTTCTGTTTTTCCTGACAATAAGAATTAGATATTGTGGAAATAGTAAAAAGAAATGGAGTTGCAGAGCCTTTTAACGGACAGAAAATTTCATTGGCCATTAAGAAAAGCTTTGCAAGTACAAGCCGCTTTATAACAGATGATGAATTATGTTCCATTGTATCTGAGGTGGAACAGTACATCTCTGATTATCCAACTAAGAGGAATGTAGAATGCATTCAGGATAAGGTAGAGAAATGTCTGATGGCGCATGGTTTTTATGACGAAGCAAAGAGTTATATCCTGTTTCGTGATAACCGTAATGAGGAGCGTAAAGCTATCACACATATTTCAGGATTGGTAGGCATTTCTGGTTTGGATACTGTCTTGAAATCGGTGTCTCGTGAGTTTAAGGCTAAAGAATATAGTCTGATTATTCTATCAGATAAGTTTTCTGGTTCTTGCCGACCTCAAATGAAATCCAGGGATAAACTGACTGCCCTAGTAAAAACTTCGGTAGAACTCACCACATCAGAGGCACCTGCATGGGAAATGATTTCATCTCGTCTGCTTGACTTTATGCTGAATAGGGATATAGATAAATTGGAAGCAGGACTGAACCTCCATTCTTTCTATGATAAAGTGGTTTATCTGACAGAACAAGGGCTTTATGGTGATTATATTCTCAAGTCTTATACTTCGACGGAAATAGAGGAGGCTGCTACTTTTATGCAAGCAGATCGTGACCATTTACTCAATTATTCAGGATTGGACTTATTGATAAAACGCTATCTGATCCGTACTTTCAATGGGCAACCTGTGGAGAAAGTTCAGGAGATGTTCTTAGGGATAGCCTTACATCTGGCGATGCCTGAAAAGAATAATCGTTTAGAATGGGTGAGAAAGATCTATGATTTGTTAAGTAGTCTGGAGGTGACTATGGCTACACCTACGATGTCTAATGCCCGAAAGCCTTGCCATCAACTTTCGAGTTGTTTTATAGATACGGTTCCTGACAGTTTGGAAGGTATCTATCGTAGCATTGGCAATTTTTCACAGGTCAGTAAATTCGGTGGTGGAATGGGTATGTACTTTGGTAAGGTCCGCGCTATGGGGGGAAGCATCCGGGGATTCCAAGGTGTTGCCGGAGGAGTTATCAGATGGATCAAACTGGTGAATGATACCGCTGTAGCAGTAGATCAGTTGGGTATGCGACAGGGAGCTGTAGCGGTGTATCTGGATGTGTGGCATAAGGACTTACCGGAATTTCTGCAAATTCGCACCAATAACGGAGATGACCGAATGAAAGCTCATGATGTCTTTCCTGCTGTCTGTTTTCCGGATCTGTTTTGGAAAATGGCGGCGGAAGATATGGACCAGAATTGGTATCTTTTCTGCCCTAATGAGATCATGCGTATAAAGGGATTCTGCCTGGAAGATTTTTACGGGGAAGAGTGGGAGACCCGTTATAAAGAATGTATTTCTGACCGACATTTGTCACGCCGTGTTATCTGTATTAAAGATATTATACGATTGGTCTTGCGTTCTGCTGTAGAAACAGGTACACCTTTTATTTTTAACAGGGATACTGTAAACCGGGCAAATCCGAATCCTCATCAAGGTATGATCTATTGTTCCAATCTTTGTACGGAGATTGCTCAGAATATATCCCCGATAGAGAGCCTGTCCAAGGAGATCAAGACGATAGATGGTGACACTGTGGTTGTGAATTCCGTCAAGGCAGGTGAATTTGTGGTATGTAATCTTGCCAGTCTTACGCTTGGCAGATTACCTCTTGAGAATAAAAAAGCCATGACAGATAAGATAGAGACGGTGATCAGGGCTTTAGATAATGTGATAGACCTTAACTTTTATCCTGTACCTTTTGCAGAAATTACGAATCATAGATATCGGAGTATTGGTTTGGGCGTAAGTGGTTACCATCATGCTTTAGCCAAGAGAGGAATAAAATGGGAGAGTGAAGAACATCTGAAATTTGCTGATAAGGTGTTTGAAATGATTAATTATGCAGCCATAGAGGCTAGTTGCAAATTGGCAAAGGAAAAGGGTGCCTATAAATATTTTAAAGGTAGTGACTGGCAGACAGGAGCATATTTCAAGAAACGAGGTTATGAATCTGAAGACTGGAGAGGATTTGCTGAGAAAGTTTCGGTAAATGGCATGCGTAATGCATATCTATTGGCAGTAGCTCCCACTAGCAGTACTAGTATCATTGCGGGGACGACAGCAGGCCTCGATCCTGTGATGAAGCGTTTCTTTCTGGAAGAAAAGAAAGGTGTCATGCTGCCACGTGTAGCTCCAGATCTGTCTGATGCTACCTATTGGATGTATAAAGGAGCATATCTGATAGACCAGAAATGGAGTATCAGGGCGGCAGGAGCACGACAGCGGCATATTGACCAGTCTCAAAGTGTGAATCTATATATCACTAATAATTATACCATGCGGCAGGTGTTGAATCTATACCTCCTGGCTTGGAAATGTGGGATAAAGACGCTTTATTATGTACGGAGTAAGTCTCTTGAAGTAGAAGAGTGCGAGAGTTGTTCCGCTTAGAATAATTTTACGGAAAGTATACGAATGATGGAAACAGAACAATTAAAAAGAAATACACTTTTTAATCCTGGTGGTGATACCGATCTGCGGTTAAGAAGAATGATTGGAGGGAACAGTACCAATCTGAATGATTTCAATAATATTAAGTATGAATGGGTAAGTGACTGGTATCGGCAGGCAATGAATAACTTCTGGATTCCAGAGGAGATCAATTTATCTCAGGATGTGAAAGATTATCCTAAGCTGGAAACCTGTGAACGTACGGCTTATAACAAAATATTAAGTTTCTTGGTATTTCTGGATTCACTTCAAAGTAATAATTTGCCCACAGTAAGTGAGTATATCACTGCCAACGAGGTAAACTTGTGCCTGCATATCCAGACTTTTCAAGAGTGCGTCCACAGCCAGAGCTATAGTTATATGCTGGATACAATATGCAGCCCTGAGGAGCGCAATGATATCTTATACCAATGGAAGAATGATAACCATCTATTGAGGAGAAATCAATTTATCGGAGATTGCTATAATGAATTTCATGCCCATCGCGACAAATTCAGGTTGATGAAGGCTCTGATGGCAAATTTTATCCTGGAAGGCATCTATTTCTATAGTGGTTTTATGTTCTTCTATAACCTGAGCCGAAATGGTAAAATGTCTGGGTCTGCACAGGAAATCAGGTATATCAACCGGGATGAAAATACACACCTGTGGTTGTTCCGTAACATTATACTGGAATTGAAAAAGGAAGAGCCGGATCTTTTTACAAATGATTTCGTAAAAGTTTATCAGGATATGATGCTTGAGGGAGTCAGGCAGGAAATAGAATGGGGACAATATGTGATAGGTGATGAAATTGCCGGATTGAATATACAGATGGTTTTAGATTATATCCGGTATCTGGGCAATCTTCGTTGGCATAGTCTGGGCTTTGGTTATCTTTTTGAGGATAACCACAAGGAACCGGATAGTATGCTTTGGGTTTCGCAATATTCTAATGCCAACATGGTAAAGACTGACTTTTTTGAAGCTAAAAGTACGGCTTATGCCAAGAGTACGGCTTTGCTGGATGACTTATAAATGGAATGTAAACGGATCGTATTAATCGTTGTATCGAAGAATTCATATATTTTTCTGATTTTGTGAGTTTATACGATATTTAATTTGTAGATTTGTATTTGAAAGTGTTGAGGTTCTTTCTCTTCTCAACTTGTCTAGTTATGATTCTTGAAATATAAATTACAAAGGTATATGCAGATGATGGATCTATTAGAAAAAGACAGAGTCGATTTTCTTCGTTATCAGCGGGGAGAATTGACAGCTTCTTATGTTTATCAGAAGTTGGCATCTATTGAAAAAGATAAAGCAAACAAAGATGTCTTGATTCGTATTGCACATGAGGAACAGAAACACTACAATATTTTACGGCGTTATACGAAGACTGACGTTAAGCCAGATATGAAGGTCGTAAACAAATTTTATTGGATGGCAAAGATACTTGGTAATACATTTGCCATTAAGAAAATGGAATCATCTGAGATAGACTCCTTATCGGCGTATCAGGTATATACGGACTATCCGGATATTCACGATATAGCTGTAGATGAAAGTAAGCATGAAGATGAACTCATAGCAATGATCAATGAAGAGAGATTAAACTATATGGGTTCTGTAGTACTTGGCTTAAATGATGCACTGGTAGAATTTACCGGTGCACTTGCAGGGTATACGTTGGCTCTTAATAACAGTACGCTGATTGCCCTTACAGGTAGCATCACCGGTGTAGCTGCAGCATTATCAATGGCTTCTTCGGAATATTTATCTACAAAATCTGATGGAGGTGATAGCAAAAAGCCAGTTAAGGCAGCTGTTTATACAGGCTTTGCTTATCTTGTGACGGTGGTTGCATTGATAGCACCGTTTATGATTCTCAAAAACGTAATTGTTGCCCTCTTTATTATGCTGACAATAGCATTATTGATCATTGCAGCCTTTAATTATTATTATTCTGTGGCACGTGGCGAGAGCTTTCGCAAGCGTTTTACAGAGATGGCGATTCTCAGTTTCAGTGTAGCTGGTCTCAGTTTTATTATCGGGTATATTCTCAAACTGATAGTGGGGGTGTAGGATAGCACTTTAGATTTTATTGATATCTATGTATCCATGCATTACGGCATAAATAGTTAGTGCTGCAACACTTTTTTTGCCTAATTTCTCCTGAATGTTTTTCCGATGTGTGATTACAGTTGTCAAACTGATATTCAGTTTGTCAGCTATTTCTTTGTTCAAGAAACCTTGGGCGATGAGGGATAGGACTTCAATTTCCCGGTCAGTCAGAATTCTGGAGTCAGTTGCTTGTGGCATGGGTGGGAGATTCTTGCCATGAGGGTGACCAAACTGCTCAAGACGTAACAGTGATTTGACCAATTGTTCTTCCGGAACGTTGACACAGAGATAATGGAAATCATTCATCCATGAGTTTGGGTCGGTTGAATTCGTAAGTACAATGGTCTTGTGCTGCCTTTTAAGGAAAAAAAGGCGATGGGCTAAGACAATGTTGTTAGCCACAAAGTAATGGAAGAAAGTGTCGGGGTGGTGGTCTTTCAGTTCTTCGAAAGAACAGAACGTCTCTATATCCATATTTGGTATGACGTCATGCAGCATCTGCTTGAGACCTATTTCTGCCAACGTATTAGGGTCTATAATGGCAAGTTTTGGTCGTCCTTTCATTATAGACATGAAAACAGAATTTTCCTTATCTTCCATTTCTTTTCAATTTATATATCACGATCTTTTTGTCTTTACTTGCCTGATGGATACTTGATTATCTTTTTCAATGAGATGCTGAAAGTGAACTATGAAAATTGAGTAAGATACTGATTCCTCTGAAGAAGTAATGGCGTTAATCAGTCGGACGCTCACGGCTTTCTATCGATCAGAGAAAAGGTGAGAGCATCTTGGCGAAAGCACCTCGAAAGCGTTGCCATGGTGTGCGCCATTCTTTCCATTTCTCCTCTGTGAGCAGAAAACTCTGTTGCTTTTCTCTGTCAAAAAGGTCGCAGAGTTGCTGAGTCGTGTATTTGTCCAGGATGACGGCGTTATCTTCATAATCCCAGCGTAGACTTCGTGAGTCAAGGTTAGCAGAGCCAACTGTGCAGATGCGTCCGTCTACCATAATGATTTTAGTATGGTGAAAACCCGCCGTATACATCCATATCTTGCAACCATGTTCCATTAATAAGTGAGCATTATAAAGTCCACAATCCGGTGTCAGTGGGACATCACATCTCGTAGAAAGCATGATTTCTACCTTTACACCTCTTTTTACTGCATCTTTCAAAGCCTTGACCAGTTTGTGACTTAATGTGAAGTAGGGATTGATGATCTTAATACTGTCATGAGCATCATTGATTGCATTGAGGTAAAAAACACGAATGATATCATTGCTGGTATGCGGTTCACGATTGATTATACCTACCATTTTCTGATAGCGTGTAGGAGTTGTGTCTGGTTTGAGGTCTGTGAAATAGTCAGCAGGTATTCCTCCTCTATAGTATTTCCAGCCATGAATATTCTGATGGCTCACTTTATTCCACATTCTCAGGAAGATAGATTGTAAGGTGTTTACAGCATCACCGTCAATGCGGCAGTGCATGTCATGCCAGGATCCAATTTTTAGTTTGCCTTTAATATAGTAATCAGCTATATTCATTCCTCCTGTATAGGCTATTTTCCCATCGATAACGACAATCTTGCGGTGATCACGATTAAAGATGTCGTCTATCCATGGGAAACGAATGGGTTTATATTCATATATCTCAATCCCCAATTTGCGAATAATATCAATATGCTTTTTCTTGAGAGGCCTATTATTAGAACAGTTGCCGAATCCATCAAAAAGAAGTCGGACCTCTACGCCCTGTTTTACCTTTTCTGCCAGGAGTCCAATCAATGCATGAGTGATGGAATCGTTTCGAAAATTGAAATATTCCATGTGTATACTGCTTTTGGCATCCCGGATAGCTTTGAATAAGTCATCAAATTTTTCCTGTCCGGTTTTGAGAAGGACTACTGAGTTGTTATGTGTAAATTTGATTCCATGCAAGCGTAGTGTATTTGCAAGCAGCGAGTCTGCAGTTTCTGTTTGATAGAGGGAATCACTATTATACTTGCCTAAATACTCTTCCGATTCAGCATTGGCGGTTATGCATAATATAGAAAAAAGAAAGAGAAGAAAAGTTTTTAAATATTTCATTATTGGATGATTCGTATTTGAATATGGGTCACCTGTAAATACTTCTATTATTCCTTAGACACCTTTTTAAATCATACAGGCATAGTGATCTACGACCCCTAAGAGGTGTTTGTCCTTGTCTGTTACTAATACCGTGTGAATCTTATTATGGTTCATAATCCCCTGAATTTCAACGACCTTAGTATTTGGTGAAACCATTTTCGGTTCCCGTGTCATAATATCGCTCACTGTATGGTCAAAAAATTTAGCTTGCCAGCGTTCCATTGCGCGGCGTATATCACCATCTGTAATCAGTCCGATGACCTCTCCTTCTTCATTGACGGATACTCCCAGTCCGAGTTTACCCTTGCTGACGTGAATGATGGCCTCACCCAGGTGCATCTCTTGTGGAATAATAGGCATATCAGTTGTTCTCATCACATCCTCAGCTGTTGTCAGGAGTCGTTTCCCCAGTTCTCCGCCCGGATGAAATTGTGCGAAATCATGCGGCTTGAAGTCCCGGACCTCCATGAGTGCAACGGCCAAAGCATCACCCATGGCCAATGCTGCTGTAGTACTGCTTGTAGGAACGAGATTCAGAGGACAGGCTTCCTTTTTTACGCTGACCAGAATGTGAATGGTGGAATATTTGGCTAACAGAGAATTGTTGTTTCCGCTCATGGCGATAATGGGGATATTCATGTGCAGGACCATTGGAATAAAACGTAACAATTCATCGGTCTGACCGCTGTTAGACAGAGCCATGACAATGTCGCCTTCAGTCATTACACCGAGATCTCCATGATACATATCCAGTGGATTGATGAAGAAAGCTGGTGTTCCTGTAGAAGCGAGGGTAGCTGCGATTTTTGCACCTATATTGCCACTTTTACCTACACCTGTGACTATGATTTTGCCGTTACAGTGGTACATCATGTCTACGGCTTTATCAAAATTATCGTCCATGTGTGGAATCAGATCCAGAAGAGCCTGTGCTTCATCCCGAAGGCATTGTTCACCGACGTGGCGGACATTTTGTATTTTTTCTTTTATGATTGTTGTAGTCATGATTTTCTGATCTTATCTGAGAGGAGTTGAATAAATAATTGAAATGAATGATTTGAATGTCGGGTCTCAGGAAAGGAGTTGTCTGATGATTCCTTCCAGTTTATTAAGCTCCAACATGTTGGCAGCATCACTAAGACCTCTGTCTGGATCCGGGTGAACCTCAAAGAAGTAACCTGTAGAACCAAAAGCTTTTGCCGCCAGAGCCATGCATGGGACAAATTTTCTGTCTCCGACCGTTTTTGCATCTCCAGCGCCTGGACGTTGTACGCTATGTGTACAGTCCATGATGACAGTTGGCACAATCTCTTTCATGTCTGAGATATTGCGAAAGTCTACTACCAGATTATTGTAGCCGAAGCTATTGCCTCTTTCTGTCAGCCAGACCTCTTTTGCACCACTATCCTGCGTTTTTTCTACTGCATAACGCATATCATGACCACTCATAAACTGGGCTTTCTTGATATTCACGATTTTTCCTGTATGCGCGGCAGCTGCCAGAAGATCGGTTTGCCGGCATAAAAAGGCAGGTATTTGAATGACATCACATACCTCGCCTGCAGGAGCAGCTTGATAACTTTCATGAATATCTGTGGTTATCCGAAGTCCGTACTTTTCTTTAATGTCAGAAAGCATCTGAAGTCCATGGTCTAAGCCGGGACCTCGAAAAGAATGAATGGAAGTACGGTTAGCCTTGTCAAAAGAGGCCTTGAAGATGATATCTGTACCTAATTGACGGTTGATTCTCACGAGTTCCTTTGCTACAGTTTCTAGAAGTTCCATAGACTCGATAACGCAGGGACCGGCGATGAAGACTGTTTTCATATCTTTTTCCGTAAGTTTTGCAAAGTTAATTAAATCTAACTGAAGAGCCAAATCTTTAACTTTCGTTTGTATTTTTATTTATGGTTTTTCTTTTTGATGCCAAATTTGATTTTGGCCACCTTTATATAATAGGTATTTCCTTATAATGAATATTTAATTCTAGTTTGAGTGATATTATGAGAAAGGTAGAAACGGTTTTAAAAATGATCCCATTTCTGTTCCTTAGCAAAAATAATAAAAAGTTGATAGAAACTATTTGATTTTGATGCTTTTCTTTAGTTTGGTGCAGAAACAGGACCCATGGACGTGTATAATGGTTAACTAATCTTATAATGACAGACGTTCTCTTGATGTAAATCAAAATCATCATTTATTTATGCAAAAAATACTGAAAACATTTGGTGTGTTCGTACACAATGATTACCTTTGCATTGTCAATAGGAAAATAGAAGGTTTAAAGATTGTTTGGTATTAGTTGAGGTAAAAAAGAACGATTCAGGATTAGAACAAGGTATTAGGTTAAGGTAAAGTTAAATTAAGATTGTTTTTTAGGTGTTAGTGATAAGGTAAAATTAGGATTGATTAGGGATAATGAGATGGTAGTTAGTTCAGGATTATCAAAAATGAGTTTATGTTGAAAAAGGTGAACGCCGGGAGGCGGAAACCTTAGATGTCGGAGGGGAGTAATCCTTATCCGATTTTTTGTTTCTAGGACAATGTTCTTGAAATCAGTTTTTTCTATTTGTGTACTTGAAGACCAATATCAGCTGAAATTGTAGTTTTATTTTCATAGATGTTTTTTCATTTAAAATAAAAGTGCTATATTTGTGGAGCAGTCTTAAATGATGAAATATGGAACAAATCAAAAATGACAAACTCACAGTGTGCGTGTCTTCTTTAGGAGCCGAACTTCAGAATATCAGGGATGTAAATGGACAGGAATATCTATGGGATGGAGATAAGGATTGTTGGAATCGTCATTCTCCTATTCTTTTTCCTATTGTATGTGGACTCTGGAAAGACACCTATCGCCTGGATGATAAGATTTATCATTTGACGCGTCACGGTTTTGCCCGTGATAGTGAGTTTACAGTAATCAGGAAAAGCGATAACTCCATTACTTATGGACTTCATGAGAATGAGGAAACATTGAAAGCATATCCTTTCCACTTTAACCTGGCCGTTACTTACCGTCTTGATGGCAATCATATTCATGTGATTTGGCATGTAGAGAATACGGATCTTCAGACCCTTTATTTTCAGATAGGCGGTCATCCTGCATTTCGAGTGCCAGGAGCGAAAAAGGGTGAACCGCTAAAAGGAACGTTGAAAGTGGATAAGACACGGCTTGAACGTCTGTTCGGAAATATTGGTGGTTGTATTACAAAAAGTCGTCATCCAATGAAGACGGATCACGGACTTTTGCACTTTACCGAAGATGATTTTATTGATGATGCCTTGATTTTTGACCACAGTCAATTGCAACATATTGAACTTTTGGATGAATCGGGCAAGGCTGTTATTACTCTTGATACAAAGGCACCTGCTTTGGGTATCTGGAGTCCTGCAGGAAAGCATGCACCTTTCATCTGCATTGAACCCTGGTATGGTATCCATGATGAAGTAAGCTACGAAGGTGACTTTCGTAAGAAGGATCTGATGAACCAACTTCTTCCTGGTTCAAGTTTTATGAGTGAATATGTGATCACTGTAGGATGATAATATCCTTATATCAGGGTTTTCTGGAGAAGAGAAATTATAACTTGTACCGATAACGGGACATAAAATAGTTTCTCTTCTTATAAGTTGTTTTTCAAGTTAGCTTAAAATGTGAAGGAAACCCCTCCCATGAAAGTAGCTTTTGGCATGGGGAAACCATCGATAACTTCATAATGCTGTGCCAAAAGGTTCTCACCGCGAACCCATAGATGAGTTGATTTTAATAGTTGGTATTCTGTCGTCATGTTGAGTAATGTGACATTTTCCTTCTTGGCATTTTTCCCTGTAATTGTATAGAGTCCGGCTATCTGCATGAGTCCGGCATGGACGCTCCATTTGTCTTTCTGGTAATCACCTCCAAGATATCCTTTGTATTCTGGTGCAGCAAGGACAGGATGGCTCATGTGCAGTATACTGTGGTTGGTATTCACATCCCAATGATTGTTGATACGCCAAGATACAGAAAGTTCGGCCCCCGTATTTTCTATTTTACCTGTATTGACGTTGCGAGGGCGGCCGTCCACGCTTACAGTTTCTATCATGTTATCACCATTGATATAAAAAAGATTAAGTCCATAAGTGAACATTTCCTTGATGCGATGTTTCCACGATAGTTCATACTGCATGAGCCGTTCCGGCCTAAGGTCAGTATTCGATGGCGGATAGAGATACATCTCACGCATTGTCGGGTTGCGGAATCCTTTACTGACCATGGCTTTGAGTTCACCGTTTTCCATTGGTCTGACAACGATACCACCTTGTGGCACCCATTCTGATCCTGTAATAGAATGATGGTCCAGACGGATACCGGCGTCGACAGTCAACCAGGAATTAAGGTCCTGTCGGAAGTCTGTATATCCTGCCACCTCATTCGGATGACTATGGCCACTTTGCTTGTTGGGTGTGTCAATAGTTTTACCAGTCTTGATAGAGGTATAATAAACTTTCCCATAGATATTTTGCCAGTCAAAACCGATGGTGACACAGTTACCTGAGAAGAGATTTACGCTTTGGTAAAGACTTATGCCAGAGAGTGCATCCTTGGACCGGAAATAGCGCGACTGTGGCTGTTGGATGTTTTTCGTTCCATCATTGACCTTATGTCGGCCGAAGTTGCTGTAAATGCTAATACCGCCACTTGTTCTTCTGTAATGGTTTTCCAAAGCCATGCTTACTTCTCCACGTGTAATCCACTGTCGGGCATCGAAGAGCGGCTGGCTCTCCATCCCTGGATTGGAAGCATTGAAGTGAGTTATGTTGGCGTTCATATTCAGATTCCAATAGGAAGAAAGGTTATAACCGAGTCTTACGTATCCGCTGTATTGTTCAAATCCCATATTGGGACGCTGGTTATCACTACGTTCGTAGTTGGCTGCCACAGTAGAAGAGAATTTCCCTGAGCGGACCTGGTTGCTTATTTCTGATTGGAAGGTACCATAGCTTCCTGCACTAAGATTTACGTTCGTCTTGACACCACTCTTATGCATGCCACGGGTGATGATATTGATCACACCACCCATGGCGTTACTACCATAGAGCATAGATGCGGGACCATGGATTACCTCGATATGGTCGACCATCAGGGTTTGATAACTGTCTGAAATAGGATGTCCGTAGATACCTTGGTATTGTGGATGTCCGTCAATAAGTACCATCATTTGTCCATTGCTGCCGCTGATACCACGTAGACTGATACTGCCGGCTGCATTGGTGGATACCCCGTAGCCCAGCATGCTCCGTGATGTGACAAAGAGTCCCGGTATCTGTTCCGTAAGAGTAGGGAGGATACTCATTCGGTGATTCTCTGTCAATTTTTCCCGTCCGATGACATCTACTGTAAAAGGGAGATGACGGACATCTGTAGCATTTCTTGTTCCAGTTACGACAACATTGTTAAGGTGATGGATAGAATCTAATGGTTCAGCACCATAGATTATGGATATACAACTGATTAGAATAGACAGCACTATTGCCCTCTTGACATTTCTCATGAGGACTATCTCTTGTCGATATTAATAATCTGATACTTTTCACTTCCCAAACCGATCTTTTCTGCCCAGTCAAGGATATGTGTACCGTCTTGTTTATCAATACGCTTGAGCATGTCGCTAGGATCATTTCCAGTTGTTACTTTCTCCTGTTTGATAATATCCACACAAGCCTGGTCGAGAGCTACGGGATCAGTACTGGCAAGGATACCATAGTCCTTGAGCTTTACAGGTGCCGGATGAGCCACACAGTCGCAGTCGATGGACATATTATTCATTACATTGATGTAAATGACACCGCGTTCAGCCTTGAAATAGTCGACAACACTCTGAGCGGCAGCTGCCATGCTTTCAAGGAAGTCATCCTGCTCTCCGAGATTTCTCCAGAGACTGTCAGGGCTCTGTACCTTACCTGCAGAATG
>DAIPMC010000011.1:30295-35501 GCA_036768895.1 Prevotella sp.
ACTAAGATTTTTCAGTGCACCTCGGAAGCCGCCAATTGGATGACCCTTAAAATGGCTGAGGCATACTAGAAAATCATAGTTGGCTAAATGACCACCCACTATGTCATAGTTGAGGTGTGTATGATCCTTTATTGGGATGCGTATTTCGTCGTATTCGTCCATCAGGTCAACAGCAAATAAGGAGTCGAAACCATGCTCGTGGATAACTTTCCAATGGTCCTTTGTCTTCATGCGGTCGCCGGGGTAAGCTGTGCGGCATTCTACGATTGTGCCATGGACGGAGTCCACGAGATTGCGGATCAGTGTTGGTTTGAGATAGTTGGGGTTAGGACCTTCTCCGGTGCTGATCTTTACGGCTACACGTCCGGAAGCTTTGACGCCCAAAGCTTCATAGATCTTAACCAGAGATTCCGGAGTAATTTCACGAGTAAGATACACTTTTGACTGTGCCATCATCATGGATGCGGACATAAGCATAATGGCAGAGATAAATAATCTGTACTTTTTCATACGTATAATATTTAATTTAGGAACTGACTACAAATATATTTATAATTTTTTGAAATATATAATGTTTTTTTGTCCATATTCTATATTATTCTTTATCATGTCAACATGTAATCCTTTCAAAATAAGAATTCCCTTGCCTTGTATTCAGAAATCAAGCCTGAATATGGGACAAGGGAATTTTTATATATAGTGTGTTCTTGAGAACACTACTAAGTATAAAAGTAGAGTAATGATTTACTTAATAGGTCGTTACCATATCTTCCGGAATACAGATGTAATAATCACCATGACCAAGATAAGTGCTGTCCAATCTATTGATATTTTCTTGTTTTACACTATAGATAGTTTTAAACTTTGTTTTTGGACGGTAGATATTTAAATATCTGATAATACCGTCGTTTGCATCGGTGTGGTAATTGCCATTGAAGTGAATAAAAGGCCTTTTCATGTTTTTGGCAATGAACCATGCCATAGTAGCATCTTTCAAGCCTTGTGACTGCCCAAGGAATTTCGGATTGGTGTTTTTGGTCTTTCCCATCATGGCCATCAGACTAAATGCCTGATCGGCTTGCTCATTAGTCTTATAGGGAATAGGAAGTTTTGGCATATAAGTTTTGGCTTCCGCTGACAGAGAATCAAGATATGCAAGTCCATGATACTTTACAATATTGGCATATCTACGTGGTACATTGGTAGCTATCAGACGTAAGTGATGTTCGTCAACAAAGTCGACGATGGGTTTGTAGTCAGTTGAGTAGTTAGGCCATAATCGGCATTCATCCTCAAATTGAGAGGCCTTGATCGTTCCTTTTAGATATTCGTCAATAATAAGTTGGTTATCAGTTTCGAACATCTCCATTCCTACATCAAGATTGCCTTTATGTGCTTGATAGAGAGATTCCAATACCTTATATTCCAACCAATGCGTTATCGGGCAGTTGTGCATCTCTCCGAAGAACACTACGTCTTCCTTAGCTAATTCATTGATCATCTTTTCATAACTTATAGCTTTGCCTTTGGCGTCATAGAGACGATAAGTTTCTGGCGAATTCTGTGCAGGAGCATTGAGTACTACCAAAAACAGTATAAATAGGATACTGAATAATTTTCTCATTTTTTCTGATATAATAGGATAAGTTTGTTAAAATCAATGTATTTACGGAATCCTTCCATTACATCTTTTGGCGTAATGGCATATAGGATATCATCATAGTTATTGTAGTCTTCTATTGTCTCTCCATTTTTCATGAGTTCCATAAGTGCATTTTTCCATTCGGTTGGAGCTACATCGGTTAAAGCCTGGCGTTTAGTTACGATGAAAGAACGTTTTATTTTGTTGAGTTCATCGCTCTTTACAGGTGTGGAACGAAGTTCGTTGATTATGCCTTTCAGTTCGGTCATCATCCTGGTGAAGTTCTCGTTCTTAACATCAATATATAGGCGGAAGAAACTGATTTCCTGTGGTACGCCATGATATTGAACATCGACAAATGGGGAATAGACCATATTATCCTTCTCACGTAAGATACTGAGTAGACGATTTTCTATAATATCTCTCATAACCTTGAACAAGAGAGTATTCCTCAGGCATGGTTTATAATTGTTTGTAAAGATGCAGTTGCAAACGGTTTGTGTGGGATCTTCATTAGGAAATTTCATCACAATCGATTTATCAGGAAGACTGAAAGGAGTTGTATCCAGATTAAGTGGATTGGCAGGTCTTTTCATTCTTGCGAAGGTTGAAACTGCTATCTTGCAAATGCTGTCAGTATTAAAGTTGCCTGTTATGATAAGTTTCAATTGTGAGGGATCTGTATAAGCCCTTTTGTAAAAAACTGTCATGTCGTCAAGATTGAGATTCTTTATATCCTTTTTGGTATATGGGATATACTGAGCGGCAACAGTATTATTACCTAAGAGTGAGTCTATTTTATTATCGATGACCCTGCTCTGGTCTCTTTTCATCATCTGTGACAGAATATTTTCATGACTATAAGCATCAAGTTCTTCTTGTTTGCTAGTCTTGAATCCTTCATAATCCTTGCCCGGATGATTCATTTTCTCATAAAGTAAGTTCATTACCTCCTGAGCATCTTCAGTATAAGCAGTAACCATTGCTTGATGCCAGTAGTTTTCCATACCTATGTTCATCATCAGTTTCTTGTCAGCCATCACATCTGTCAGGGTGTCCTGATTGATAGTTGCAATTCCACCCATATCTACATATCCTATGGCATCCTTAAGATGGTTGTAGAGACTGTCAGGGACATCTCCTACACCTCCTCTGGCGATAGCTGTAATACTCAGGCTGTGTCCTTCTGCAAAGGTCGGGCGTAACAGAATCGTAGTTCCATTGGCAAGTTTTATTTCATCAAGTCCCAATTCATCATAATGTCTTTTTGATGTAATGACATTGGCGTTATAAGGATGAGTTACCTTGAGAACAGCAGGAATATTAACTGTCGGCTCTTTTTCTTCTTCGATTTCCTTTGGCTTAACAAAGTGTAAGGCATCTTTGGCGTTTCCTTTATCCCAGGCCTTTAAAATAGTAGTTTTAGTAATAGGCGTATGAGTTGAAGGAACATCTCTTATTCCTACCAATATGGTTTCTTTGGACGCATCGAGAATATCGTTGGCTAAAAGTCTGATGTCTCTGGCAGAGGTCTTCTTTACTTCTTCTTTGATGTTCTGGATTTCATTTTGGTCATAGATGTGCTTATCACCTAGAACAGTATAGTCTATAAAATCATCACACCATCCACTTGACATCTTATCGGTAGGATCAGCTTTTATCTTCAGAAGTTTGTTAGCGATGGCCCATGAAAGTTCGTCTTTTTCAGGTCCTTTTTGGGCTAGTAATTTGAGTTCATCAGCAATGGTTGTCACCTGAGCCAGCAGTGTATCCGCTGAGGCATTCTCAAAAGTGAAGGCCAAGTGATTTTTATCAGCTAAGTACCATGCATCCGATACCATGGCATGGATATGGTGTGCGGAAATGCGCTGTTCCAGCATACTGACAAGCATATCGTTTCTCATCTTTTTCACCACATTTTTTATATCGCTTGACAAGATGGTCTGGTGCGGAATAATAAAGTCTATCTTAATCTGTTTCTCCAGACTATCAGTAACAGACATGGTAGATAAGCCTGAATCATATATTAATGGATAGACAGTAGCTTTTTCTGTTTTTTTAGCAGGAACGGAAGATAATATGCGCCTTATTTTGGCTTCAGTGGTTTGGGGATCAATATTACCTACGATAATCACTGTTGCCCGTTCAGGTGCATACCAGTGATTATAAAAGTCCACCAGTGTGGATCGGGAAACATTAGTAATATCCTGAGCTCTTCCAAGTGGCATGTGTTGTGCATATCGGCCTTTACCAATTTTCAGACCATAGAAATCGTCGTGGGTACTGTAGCCTCGGAGTTCTTCCAGAATAATGCCTCTTTCCCTTTTAGCTCTTTCTGCATTGATGGTGAGATTGCTGAGAATATCACCAATAGCAAGGAGAGTAGAGTCTACAATGCTGGTTGTATGTTTGTCAATAGGCAGAGTAAACCAGAATATAGTACGGTCAAAACCTGTAAAGGCATTGATATCACGTCCATATTTCATGCCCTGTCTTTCAAAGAAGTCAACTAGATTTTTACCGGGGAAATGTTTTGACCCATTAAAAGACATGTGTTCCAGAAAATGTGCGACACCTTTCTGGTTCTCGTTTTCATCTATTGAGCCTACATTCATTACCAGTCTGAATTCTACATTATGTCGTGGAAGGCTATTGTTCTTGATAATATAATGCAAGCCATTAGGCAAAAAGCCTTCCCTTGTGGAAGGGGGAAGGCTGATGGAATTGATGTTTTGGGCTCCAATATTGAGTATAGATATGAGCAAAAGAACTGCTGTGACTAATCTTTTTTTATTCAATGTCGTCATCTGTTGATTACTTATGCATGGTGTAGTTCACGTTGATTTTTATATAGTCATTAAGAATCATGCCGGAGCCATAGTCCCAGGAGAAATTGAAGGACATGGTACCCTTGTTGAAATCATATTTTGCACTTGGTGTAGTAAAGTTACTGAGTTTTGCTCCATAAGCGTCTTTGGATATATCACTGTTTCCAAGATAATATGATGGATTGAAAGTGTTGTATTGGTTAATAAGATCCTGAATGGAATATTCGACCGTATTTTTACCTTCAGATATATTGACCGTTTTTCCTGCCTTGGCCATCTCATTAAGTCTTGTCCATACTGAGTAGTTGTAACTGAAAGGAACTTTTGTTATAGTAGAACCATCTTCATTGCTGGTAGCTTTCGTGAAGTTTAGTGTCCCATCATTATTCAAAGTAATATTGTCAAGGGACGAAGTAAAGGTTTCTGTACTCTTGTTATAGCTTACGACATTTGTTAGAGCGGCAGAAATCGGGTCAGCAGAGAAATATCCATCCGGGTCTTCGGTTGTACAACGTAAAAGTTTCTCATACATGAAAGACTCCATCCCCATCGGATTCGTAACCATCTTTAGTACAGGTTTTTCAGATGTTGCGTTTTCACTCAGGGTAATGATTGACTGACCGTCAATAGTGCGGGTATCATTACCGTTGTTTTCTGCACCCTTGTCATCATTGCCATAGGTGATTGTGGTCTTTACATTTACCATACCTAATACCTTTGTCAGGTCAATACCAAG
>DAIPMC010000012.1:0-13979 GCA_036768895.1 Prevotella sp.
AAGAACCCCCGGAGGGCCCTGTCAGCACAGCGTGCCGGCGGGGCCCTTCTTTTTTGTGTACAGGACTGATGGTTACTAATTCCCTGATTGCTCTTTTTGAATCCGTTAAAGGTGTAATTTAGATATGTTGAATCGGATGAATAACTTTTTCCTGAGAGTAAGAAGATTATGGCACAGACATGGTTTTGGTGTCCAATCTCCTTCTGCTTATAATTTTATACGAGATGTGATTGAGGGAACATATCCATATTATGATTATTCTGACTTAGAAGCTCAATTTCCGAGTGTAGATAATCGTTCTCGGAAATTGGCGAAACTTTATTTCCGAATTGCTAATTCAATGCAACCAAGATTATGGCTTTCCTACCAGCATTCTTCGGAAGTTTATCGTCATTATATTCAATCTGGTTGTAATCATACCCAAATTCTTAATATTGATCTGGAAATGGATAAGGGTGATAGGTTCTTCCAATTGAGAGTATTTGATGTGGCTTGTATAACTCTTTCAGAAAAGTATTTCTCAGTTTGTGAAAGACTTTTAGATTTTGCGGATCAACATTCGATTCTGATTCTTGAGAAAATTCATAGTAATCCCAGAAATAGAAATTTTTGGAAACATATTATAGACAGTCCTCTTACTTGTGTTACCTTTGATCTTTATTATTGTGGTATTGTTTTTTTTGATCAAACTAAGTCAAAGCAGAGTTTTATAGTTAATTTCTGAATCTTCTTTTTGTCTTTATTTTATTTTCTGTTGTTGTATTTTAATGTTGAGATAGAGTTTTTGTATTATTAGTTGATCTAAGTTTATAATGATTTATAAGTTTTGTGTTATTGAAGAACTCTTACATTTTAAGTTTTATTGATATATAATAAGAAAAATATTGTCACAAATACTTGCTATTTATTGAAAATTTATTATTTTTGCACGCAAATTAAGTAAAAAAGATGATGCTATGTATTGGACACTAGAATTGGCTTCCAAATTGGAAGATGCACCTTGGCCTGCAACAAAAGATGAGTTGATTGACTACGCTATACGTTCTGGAGCTCCTGATGAAGTTTTGGAAAATTTGAAAGAAATAGAAGATGATGGCGAAGTCTATGAAAGTATTGAGGACTTGTGGCCGGATTATCCTACAAAAGAGGATTTTCTTTGGAATGAGGATGAATACTGATATTGAATAAATGAAGGGGTGTGTCAAGTTTTTGGTACACCTCTTTTATTTAATGAGTTCATTTTATAAACTGGTTTCTTAAAAGAATTTTAAGTTTTTGCTTTCTCTATGATTGTTCCTTAAAATATTTTAATCTTATTATTTGTCGTATTATAAAGGGAAATTCTATTTGATCATTAAACGAGGGACAGTAAAAATATACAGAAGTTAGTAAAACTTCCATTTTTTTAGTAAGATTCATGATTCCCAAAGATGGAACAGATTTGATGACGTTTATAAATTTTTAAAAGTGTAGAGTTATTAATATGAAAAAAAAATTTTCACTTCTAATTTGTGCAGTAGGATTATTCTGTACAATTTCTGCAAAAGCACAGATTAAGTTCGGTGTTAAAGGTGGGCTTGATATAATGAATATGTCATTTAGTGAGGATGTATTTGATGCTTCTAATCAGTCAGGATGGTTTGTTGGCCCTACTATAAAATTTTCTCTTCCTCTTCCTGGACTTGGCATTGATGCTTCAGCATTATATGACTATCGTTCTGCAAAAGTGAATGCAACTGAGAATTCTATTTTGTTGGAAAAGATAACTGTAAAGCAGCAGAAAATAGCTGTTCCTGTTAATCTCCGTTATGGTTGGGGATTAGGTAGTTTGGTAAATATCTATCTCTTTGGAGGACCACAATGGGGAATTAATGTCGGAGATAAGAGTTTCAAATGGAACGATGGCTCAAGTTATTCTCTTAAAAAAACGGATCTTAGCATCAATCTTGGTTTAGGAACAACGCTATTTAAGCATTTCCAGGTATCAGCGAATTACAATGTGGCTTGTGGAAAATCAGCTGATGCTAATTTGCATACGATTGAGAAAGACTTGAAGAATAAGGATAAGAGTCATAATAATAGTTGGCAGGTTGCATTAGTATATTATTTTTAAACTAGATAGAATTTAAATTACGAACTGTAAAATACTTAAAAAAGCAGATACCCATTTTAGAGGTATCTGCTTTTTTCTTCTTATCTTTGCACTTAATGAAATTTGTTGACGTCATATTGCCTCTACCATTAGATAGCTATTTCACCTATTCTGTTCCAGAAACGTTTGAGGGGAAAGTTCAAGTAGGTGTACGAGTTCTCGTACCTCTTGGACGCACTAAAAAGTATGTTGCTATTGTGATGAAATTACACGAAGAGCAACCGAAGTTCAAATGTAAATCAGTTTTGTCAGTCATAGATGATATGCCTATACTTCTCGCAGAACAACTTCGTCTCTGGCAGTGGATGTCTGATTATTATATTTCTCCAATCGGCGACATTTTTTCTGTAGCTATGCCGGTTGGACTTAAGAGTCTGGATAAATATAAACCCAAGCTGGAACTTTATGTAGGATTGGCAGAATCTTATCAAAACGAGACGATGTTACGTGTAGCCTTGGATATGTTGGCTCGTGCAGCTCGTCAACAAAAGGTATTTATAGAATTTTTAGCTTTATCTCACTGGGATACATTAGAAAATGCAACCACTCGTGAACCTGTCGTAGAGATTACCCGTGAAGAACTTATGAATTCTAGCCATTGTACACTTGCGCAGGTCAAAGCCCTTACAGATCGTGGCATATTATACTTGTATAAGAAAGAGGTTGGGAGGTTGAATCATGTTGGAACCATGCATCCTGAACGTATTCAACCTCTGAATAAGGCACAGCAAATAGCTTTAAATCAAATCCATGAAAAGTGGAATGAGAAGGATGTTGTATTGCTTCATGGTGTAACCTCGAGTGGGAAGACTGAAATTTATATTCATCTTATCGCAGAGGCTATAGCAAAACACCAACAGGTACTGTATCTTTTACCTGAGATTGCATTGACTGTTCAAATGATGGAACGGCTACAGCGTGTCTTTGGAAGTAAATTAGGGATATATCATTCAAAATACAGTGATGCTGAAAGGGTGGAAATCTGGAAGAAACAATTATCTTCGCATCCTTATGATGTAATCCTTGGTGCT
This sequence comes from Prevotella sp., assembly GCA_036768895.1. Taxonomy (GTDB): domain Bacteria; phylum Bacteroidota; class Bacteroidia; order Bacteroidales; family Bacteroidaceae; genus Prevotella. Next base: position 3,184 of record DAIPMC010000012.1, read on the forward strand.
CGTAGTGCCGTTTTTTTGCCATTTCAAAGATTAGGCATAGTAATTGTTGATGAAGAGCAAGAGACATCTTTTAAGCAACAAGATCCTGCTCCCCGCTATCATGCTCGTGATGTTTCTATTGTTTTAGCTAAGATGTATGATGCCAGAACTTTGTTAGGAACTGCTACTCCTTCCATGGAGAGTTATTATAATACTCAAATTGGGAAATATGGATTGGTAACCCTGACAACACGTTATCAAGATATTCGATTACCGGAAATCAGATTGGTGGATATAAAAGACCTGAGGCATCGTAAAATGATGACAGGACCTTTCTCGCCGTCTTTGTTGGCTGCTATGCGTAAGGCTCTGGATGACGGGCAACAGGTTATACTCTTTCAGAACAGGAGAGGTTTTTCCCCGATGATAGAATGTCGAGCTTGCGGATGGACACCTAAATGTATCAATTGTGATGTTTCTTTAACTCTGCATAAGAATCTTAATCAATTGGTATGTCATTATTGTGGTATGACCTATAAGGTTCCTTCTGTATGTCCTCAATGTGGTAGTACGGAGTTAAAAGGTATAGGCTATGGTACAGAGAAAATAGAAGATCAGATAAAAGATATCTTTCCTGATGCTCGTGTTGCTCGTATGGATCTTGATACCACGCGTACCCGTCATGCTTATGAACGGATTATCAATGATTTTGCTGCTGGAAGGACAAATCTTCTAATTGGTACACAGATGATATCCAAGGGTTTGGATTTTGATCATGTGAGTGTGGTAGGTATTTTAGATGCCGATACCATGCTTAATTATCCTGATTTTCGTGCTTATGAGCATGCGTTTATGATGATGTCTCAGGTAAGTGGAAGAGCTGGCAGGAAGGGTAAACAGGGCTTGGTATTATTGCAAACCAAGAATCCAGAACTTCCTGTAATCCAACAAGTAGTGCGTCATGATTATAAAGATTTTTATCTCAACTTGATGGTGGAGCGTAAAACTTTTCATTATCCTCCTTTTTATCGACTCATAAATGTTTTTTTAAAACATAAGAATGAAAAAGTAGTTCAGCAAGCAGCCATGGAGGTGGGGTGTCAACTTCATGAGTGGTTTGGTAATCGGATCCTGGGTCCGGATAAGCCATCAGTGTCACGTGTTAATGCAATGGAAATAAGAAAATTGGTTATTAAACTTGAAAATGGCATTAATCAGATACGTGTTCGAAAATGCCTTCTGCAACTTCAAAAGAAGATGCAAAAGGATTCACGCTATGGAGCTTTGTTGATCTATTATGATGTTGATCCTTTATGAATGGTTTAACATACAATTAGAGATGCTGTGTTATAATTATTTTAGCCTTACCGAAAAGTCAAAAATGACTTGTTGGTAAGGCTAATGACTTTAATGACTTATTATTTATCGGTAGATGTGATGTTATAAGTCAATATCTAAACCAACACCTAATACTTTATTGGTGCGAGAGAAATCATCACTGTTTTGGACTTTTATTTCTTGTCCTCCTTGAGTAATAGTCTGATCATATTCTTTCTTTTTATGTTCATAGTCCGTAAAGAAGTAAGCGATACTTAAACTGGTGTTTTTCAGTATCTTGAATTTTGCTCCGAAACCGTACGAATTGTTACTTGTTACAAAACTCATGTCTGTTAAATATGATCCGTTTCCTAAATTATATTGTGTATGTTGGCAACCGGCACTGATCAGAATATTTTTAGTGATATCCCATTCTGCGCCACAAAGAAATTCCTTGGTATTACCACCAAGAAGTTTTTGTTTATCATTTGCCATCTTTGCGTCTTTGTCAAAATAATAGTGATAACTACCCATGACACGAACATTTGGAAGTATAGAGTATTGAGCTCCTATAGTCCAAATTCCTGGTAGGTCGTTCGGTGTGTTGACTCCATCCGTAAATAGTCCTGTATCGTCACGTTTTGTGTCATTTTCGATGTTCATGTGTGTCGTAAATTCCAATCTTGTGCCGAAATTCCATTTGCCAATTTTGTAATCAATACCAATAATAGGTGTGATTCCCCAGCCATATTGATTACAAGTCAGATATTTATCTGCAAATTGTTTTTGAGTATTACCCATCTGCTGTGCCCCTTGGGTATATTTCTGAGATAATGCTTCATAATTTGCTTTTTGAGTAGGATCTGTCATTTCAGAGGACCTCATCTTATAATAAAAAGCCATCTGACTATAAGTGTTTGCTTGATCCCCGAAATAATTATATAAGTTTTCTTGGGTTCCATTAATTTCGGCTGCAATATTTGTTATGTTTCCTTGGTACTTATTAAATGCATAGTTAAATCTGAAACCTCCGTAGACTGCTAAGTGTTTGTTAAACTTATAAGTTGTACCAAACTGAAGGCCAAAAACATATTGCTGGCCTTTGATATAACTATCTACGCTATATCCTGGTTGTGTTGTCTGAAAGCCTTGGCTATAGAGCAGTGCAGGAATCAAGGCTACTTGTCGCTCAAAGGAGCCTAGTCCCCGGTTAAACGTGCATTGGCCTCCACCTCCGCTTTCAAAGAAACCAACTTGGAAGCCAATTTTATCGTAATTCAATGCTATTTGAAAAGTCGGTAAAACTGGTACAGATGCTTTTCCTCGGAACTGCTTTATCCCATTCACATCTCCACCATATAATTTGAAGGGCTGGTAGTATGGTGTACCTTTAAGAGAAGGAACTGCCATACCACTCATGATGGTACGTGTCTGGTAAACATTTTGTATGTTAAATGATAGATGTAATCCCTTAGGTAGAAAGGCTACTCCTGCTGGATTGCTGTAAACACCATCAATACCAATTGCTCCGTCACGAGCCATATTCCTGTTGAAGGCGATATTCTGATTGGTATTTGTAAGCAGACCTCCTGCAAAGGCAGGAATTGTAGTGGTCATATAATAACAGAGGACCAAAATGGCTAATTTTATCTTATTCATCTTAATAATTAAAAATAAATTGGTCGCGAAGTTACATGAAGTGTTCTGAATTTCCTAATATATTGCAGATTATTTAAGTTATGTTAACTTGATAAGACCTTTTTATTGCACAAAATAGTATATATGTGCAACAAAAAGACTTTTATATTGTTCGTTTATACTTCAAATTTGATCTATTTGTGATTTTAGAGTCTCTTTTTACTTTTTAGTCAAGCAAAGAGTTGCTGATATATGAAGCAAACATCATATAGATTATGTTTCTCTAATCAGAGAATATGGTCTGTCTGTTTTGCATGATTATTTTCGATGGAGTTTTTCCCATTGTCTTGTTCTAAGGCATTTGGTTTGCTTTCAATATCCTGACTGTTTTTAGATTCAATTTGAGTTTCTGGCTTTTCTGAATTTTGTCTTGGTTGGGTCAATTCTGGATAAGAGATACGTGTTTGATAGATCGATTTAAGTTTTTCAATAAGCACTTGTTTTGCTTGTGCGATGTCTCGGAAGGTAATGGGGCATTCTTTAAAGAATCCCTGTTCCACCTGACCGTCTATCAGTTTGTTGACTAAGTCAGTAATATTTTCTTCTTTATATTCCGGTAATGCTTGTAAAGCTGCATCTATCGTATCAGCCATCATCAGAATAGCTTGTTCGCGAGTAAATGGATTAGGACCAGGATATTGAAAATCTGATAGATCTACGTCCTCATCCGGGTGCTCGTTTTTGTACTTTATATAGAAATATCTTACAATTCCTGTACCATGATGTGTAACGATAAAATCCTTAACTATACTTGGCAGATTAATCTGTTCCGCGATTTTCATGCCCTCAGAAACATGGCTAATAATGATTTGTGCACTTTCCTTATAACCCATTTCTTCATGTGGATTTGCACTTGATTGATTTTCCGCGAAAAAGGTAGGATTAGTGATTTTCCCTATGTCATGGTATAGCGCGCCTGTACGTACAAACAGACTTTTTGCTCCAATCTTATTTGCGATTTCTGCTGCCAGATTACCTACCATAATAGAATGTTGAAAGGTACCTGGTGCAACATCTCGGAGTTTTCTTAAGATACCTTTGTTTGTGTTTGATAGTTCAATGAGTGTCACATCAGAGATAAAGCCAAAAGACTTTTCGATGAGATACAGCAGAGGGTTTGCTAATAGCAGAAATATTCCATTGATAACAAAATAGGTATACATGCTATGGTCCATCTTCATAACCTCATTACTTTGCATCAAGTCAAGGGCAAAATATACCATTATACTGACTATAGTGGTAAGTAATGCTGTCTTGAGAATTTGTAATTTGTTAGAAAGTTCTTTCAAAGAGTAGACCGCCATCATTCCGGCAGCTAATTGTACGATAATGAACTCATATTGGTATCTTACAGCTGCGGCACAGATGAGAATCATTGTGACATGAGTGACAAAAGCTGTTCGAGAGTCTTGAAATACACGGACAAAAATTGGCACTAAGACAAAGGGAATGATATAAACACTGAGAAAATTGTGTTTAATCATAAGTGATGTCAGAATAGGAAAGATGGTAATCAAGGAATATAGTATCAGAATATTTCGAGTTTTATCGAAATAATCTCTTCTGAATAGAATCAGATATAGAGTGAAAAGTGTGACTAATATAAAGACAAAAATCAATTGTCCGGTAATTGTCATGCTTAGTTCGTCTTGAGTCGCACTTCTACGCTTCATTTCCTTTTCATAGGAATTTAGTACCCGATAGTCATAGTTGCTTATTATTTCACCCCGGTCGATAATTTTTTGCCCACTTAATACCATGCCGCTGGCTAATGGAATGCCACTGAGCAGATCATTCTTCTCAGTTTCACTTTTGTTTCTATCATAAATTAGATTCGGCTCAATATAGTTATTCAGGTTGCAGCGTTGTAGTATCATCCGTCCGTTGCTTAATTTCTCATCCAAAAATAGTTGCTCGTATGCTGCAAGTGTAGAGAAAATTCGATTGATAACTGTGCTTTGTGCCTGCTTCCCTATAACAACCCGAATCATCTTAGCCGAATCCCTATAGATGCTATTATATTCCGGTGTGTTCATGATGCCCGATTGGTAGAGCAAATGCAGTCGATTGGCTATTATTGACGTATATGTTTTAGGTAAACCGGGGATGCCATCTTTGAAATCATTAAGGAATTTACCGATGTTTTCTTTTTCAATCTGAGAGTCGTAATTGTAATAAGGCTGAAACTTTTTTAATAGCGAGTCTTTTTCGTTTTGGATTGTTTCATCCGTTTTATAAATAGGAAAATCAAATTTAGCGATAAAAGATCCGTACATCCATGGTTTACCAATATCGTACTGAAACTGTCGGCCTTCATTATGTGGCAGAAACCATACTATAATGGCGACAGTCGCAATAACGAGACCCGCCCGGGTGAAGAAATTGCGCCAATAGTGCTCTTCTTGTTTCTTGAATAGATTCATGAATGTCCTGTAATACTGTAATATACTTTGCGAAAGTACAAAAAAAATTGCAATATTCGAAAAATAATATTAATTTTGCACAAAAATAATTGTTTAGGTAGATTTATATTATGACTGGAAGAAAAGTCAGGGTGCGTTTTGCACCAAGTCCAACAGGTCCTTTACATATCGGTGGTGTACGTACTGCATTGTTTAACTATCTTTTTGCTCGTCAGCATCATGGCGAATTGGTTTTTAGGATTGAAGATACGGATACTCGTCGTTTTGTTCCGGGAGCTGAAAAATATATTATTGAATCTTTCAATTGGCTAGGTATCCAATTTGATGAAGGTGTAAACTATGGCGGAAAGTATGGTCCTTATCGCCAAAGTGAGCGTCGCGATATCTATAAGAAATATGTTCAGATTCTTCTGGATAAAGGTAAGGCCTATTATGCTTTTGATACGCCGGAAGAATTGGAAGAAAAACGTAAGAGTGTTAATAACTTCCAATATGACTGTCATACGCGTATGCAAATGCGCAATTCCTTGACTTTGCCAGAAGATGAAGTAAAACGTCTTTTAGAATCGGGCTCGGAGCATACAGTCCGTTTTAAGATAGAGCCAGGACAGGAAGTACATGTCAATGATATGATTCGTGGAGACGTGTGTGTCAAAAGTGACATTCTTGATGATAAAGTACTCTATAAGAGTGCTGATGAGCTTCCGACATATCACTTGGCTAATATTGTGGATGATCACCTTATGGAAATCACTCATGTTATCCGTGGGGAAGAGTGGTTGCCAAGTGCTCCTCTGCATGTTTTACTTTATCGCGCCTTTGGTTGGGAAAAGGATATGCCTCGTTTTGCTCATTTGCCGTTACTCTTAAAACCGGAAGGGAAAGGAAAGTTATCCAAGCGTGATGGTGATAGGCTCGGATTTCCTGTGTTTCCCTTAGAGTGGCATGATCCGAAAACCGGTGAAGTGAGTTCTGGTTATCGGGAGAAAGGCTATTTCCCTGAAGCTGTCATTAACTTTTTGGCTTTATTGGGCTGGAATCCCGGAACGGATCAAGAGATTTTTTCTTTGGATGAATTGATCCAACTGTTTGATATTAGTAAGTGTTCAAAGTCGGGGGCCCGTTTCGATTACAAAAAAGTAGTATGGTTCAATCATGAATATATGCTCCGCAAGAGTGAAGAAGATATAGTGAAACTATTTGCTCCGATTGTAGCAGAGCATGGTGTGAAGGAAACTCCAGAGCGTATTACCTGGGTCGTTCGTATGATGAAGGATCGTGTTGATTTTGTAAGGGACTTATGGCCATTATGTGCTTTTTTCTTCATCGCTCCTGATGAATATGATGCAAAAACTGTTCGTAAGCGTTGGAAAGAATATTCTGCAAAGCAAATGGAAGAATTAATAGATGTACTTCAGAATATTGATGATTTTTCTGCAGCGGGTCAGGAAGAGATTGTAATGAAGTGGATTAGTGAAAAACAGTATAAGTTAGGTGATGTGATGAATGCTTTTCGCTTGGCTCTTGTTGGAATCGGGAAGGGGCCAGGAATGTTTGATATCTCAGCTTTCCTTGGTAAGGTGGAATGTATCAAACGTATGCGTCGAGCTATAGAAATATTGAAATAAACGCTTTAGGTAAACAGAATCCGATATGTATAATTTTTTTCTCTATCTTTATTCTTTGGGCGTAGCTATAGATAGTCTATTCAATGCGAAAGTCAAAAGAATGTGGTGTGGTGAGCACCAGACTTTTGATATACTTAGAAAGAAGATAGATCCTGAAGCAAAATATATCTGGTTTCATGCTGCATCTCTTGGAGAATTTGAGCAAGGGCGACCTTTGATGGAACGTATTCGCAAAGCTCATCCGGAATATAAGATTCTGCTGACTTTTTTTTCTCCTTCAGGGTATGAGGTGCGTAAGAACTATGAGGGTGCTGATATCATTTGTTATCTTCCTTTGGATACGCCAATAAATGCAAAACGGTTCCTGAGGTTGGTGAATCCTGTTATGGCATTTTTTATCAAATATGAGTTTTGGAGAAATTATCTCTTAATTCTTAAAAAACGTAATGTTCCAACTTATAGTGTAAGTAGTATCTTTCGAAAGAATCAGATCTTTTTCAGATGGTATGGTCGTGTCTATGCTCGTGTGTTAAAATCTTTTACCCGTCTTTTTGTTCAAAATCAGAAGAGTAAGGATTTATTAGCGAGCATTGGGGTAAAAGATGTAGACATAGTTGGAGATACTCGTTTTGACCGGGTTCTTCAAATTAAGGAAGCAGCTAAACCTTTTCCTGTCATAGAGGCTTTTAAGAAAAATTATAAAGTATTTATTGCTGGTAGCAGTTGGCCACCTGATGAAGATATTTTTATTCGTTTCTTTAACAAACATCGAGATTGGCGTTTAGTTATAGCACCTCATGTTCTTTCTGAGGATCATCTTGAACAGATCCTGTCTAAACTTAATCGGACTACTGTTTGTTATACAAAGACGACGCCTGGAGAAGCATCTCGTGCAGAGTGTTTGATTGTCGACTGTTTCGGACTTCTTTCTAGTATTTACCATTATGCAGATGTATCATATATTGGTGGTGGCTTTGGCGTAGGAATACATAATACTCTTGAGGCTGGCGTCTGGAATGTACCGGTTATTTTTGGGCCGAATAATAAAAGATTTCAGGAAGCACAAGGACTTCTCAAATCTGGGGGAGGATTTGAAATCCAATCCTATGAAGATTTTGAACAAGTAATGAACACATTCTTAAGTGATCAGTCTGCTCTAAAAAGAGCAGGTGAGGCAGCTGGCTCATTTGTAAGGAGTCTGTCTGGTGCTACACAACGAGTCTTCGATTATGTAGAAAGTACAGTTTGGTCTAAATAGATCTTCTTTGCCAGTTTTTCCAGAGAAGATCTACTTTTTGTAGAATATTTATAGATATACAGACGGAAGGCAAAAATTTATTCGAAATTTAGTTCGCCGAAAAAAATGGGTTGATGAAAATCGGGAGTAGGTGTACTTATGGGATTCCAAGAGAGATAATGTTTTTTTCCTAATTTATCTCCACATTTATAGAAATTAGCATAAATAATCGCTCCTGAAATAGATTGCAGATGCTGCTTAAAATAAGTCGTTACAGGAATCTTTAATGTCATATCCCAAGTAATGAGTCCTGATCGCTCTGCAAATGGGTGGCGTCCGTTAGAAGACCATCTGTCTACCTTTCCTAGAATTTCAGAGGAAGCTCGTTCTCGATTTTTTCGACTTTCTCCAGCACCAATTAGCAGAGTCCCTATACAATTGCATTCCATATTATAATAGGTGTCACTGTCTTTAAATTTGGAAAAGAACTCACAACAGGAATCTTCCCAGACTGGTCCGTTATCCTGTGAGTTAATGGCCCTTATCTGTTACATGATAATGGATATATATTGTATCTCCGGAGTGAGCGATGCGAAAGTAAGTGATGGGGTGATAAGAATAGTTTGACCAATTTACGTTCTCTATGGGTTGCCATATGACATCCTCCTGATCTAATATCCTTGGTATTTCTTCTGCTGTTTGGGGGATATGTGAAAGTTTGGGAACAAATAGTTTTTTCATAATTGTGATTACTTGGATTCCGATAATATCAAAGGAACGAAGCTTAATATTTTGAGGAGATGGTTTTATGATTCGTTGCCATTTACTAAGGGGTTATGATCCTGAATGCGAGATCTATACGTTTAACGCTGCTTCCCCTACAGCCGAAGCTCCAAGTATGGCGGCATTACTGCCAGGAAGAGAACTAATCAGAAATTTTGCTTTTCCTTTATACATGTTCAGAACATATTTGTTGTAAGTCTCTTGAAGCGGTTTCATAAGCAAGTCTCCAGCCTTAGTCAGACCTCCGAAAAAGATATAGGCTTCAGGGCTGGAAAAGGTTGTAAAATTGGCACAAGCTTTGCCGAGCATTGATCCTGTAAAGTCATATACTCGTTTTGCAAGTTGATCGCCCTTTCCAGCAGCAATACTTACGTCGAGTGATGTGATGTTTTCTGGTTTAATATGGCGTAACAAACTTTCTTCAGGACTTTCCCTTAAAAACTCAAGAGTAGTGCGCACTACTCCTGTTGCAGAGCAATAAGTTTCCAGACAGCCTTTTCTTCCACATCCACATGGACGAGCATCTTCGCTGAAATCCATGATAATATGTCCGAGTTCGCCTGCGAAACCATCGCAGCCATATAGAAGTTGTCCATTCGCAACAATACCGGATCCTACTCCTGTACCTAATGTGATATCGATGAAGTTTTTCATTCCTTGTGCTACTCCATAAGTCATTTCTCCCAATGCGGCTGCATTAGCATCATTGGTTAATGCTACAGGAATATGATTCAATTGTTCGGAAAACAATTTTGCCAGAGGAATTACACAATCATGTGCCCAAACTAAATTAGCAGCATACTCGACTGTGCCTTGATAGAAATTACCTTTGGGAGCTCCTATTCCCATGGACTGGATACTTCCTATTCCTCCTACAGAATCAATAATAGATTGGAGAGCAATAACGGAAGCATGTATATAGTCTTCTACTTTTTTGTAAGCTTGTGTTTTAATGGAAGTGCTGGCAATAATTTGTCCTTGATGGTCTACAATTCCGAAAACAGAATTGGTACCTCCTAAATCAAGACCGATTGTATATGGTTTCTCAGATTGAATTGTCATAGTTCTTTATATTGGTAAGTTTGAAAAATAGATTTGATAAAATCTTGTTATTGCTTATAAGATATATCTTGCTTTGAGTATAGTATCTATGAGATAAAAAGGGTCTTGGCAGCTATTGCTGCCAAGACTAAAAAGGAGAACACTAAATCTCTCTATTTATTTATCGTATGTTTGAGGGTGGTATTCCACGAAGGCTTCCATAGCCTCATAGCATGCAAGTCCTAAATCATCATAGAGTTTTGCTGTAGTGCGATTGCGGTCTTCTGCTCGTTGCCAGAAAAGTCTTTCGTCATTGCCAAGATATGGAGCTGAATCTCCTTGTGAAGAATGTTTCAAGATTGCATTACGCTTTGCACGAAGTTCTTCTGGACTCATTGGTACACACATTTCTATGTTCTCAACAGGATATTCGGCCCAGGCACCACGATACATCCAGATGCGACAATCCTTTAGCCATTTAGCTTGTTCTTGTTCTTCAAGGTCAATAGCAGCCAGAACTGCATTAGTACATTTGCGGTGAGTCCCGTGAGGATCAGCGAGGTCTCCAGCTACATAGATCTGATGAGGCTGGACTTGTTGTAAAAATTTTCTAACAACAATTACGTTAACAAATTTCATAGTCCGGTAAATTTCATTAATTCACAGAATAAATTTTCTTAATGGTATAGT
>DAIPMC010000012.1:13989-15721 GCA_036768895.1 Prevotella sp.
AACAACGTTAACATCCTTAATGGTCATAGGCAGTTTTTCTACATGTCCACTTTCATAAAATGGTAAGTCGAGAAAATGAACATGATCAAGAGGTATTCCATTATAGGTGCATGCTGTACGAGCTTCTCCACGTCTAATGAGTCCTTTGATATCCAGAATATCACGAGTATCAATATCTCCTTCTTTTTTATTTGCCAGAAATTTCTTGATCTCTTGATATTTAGTTTTGATGACTTGATCCTTGTCATCACAGAAGATCTGGTTAAAGCCATTGATGAAGTGCATGAACCGCGTTACTTCTTCATCATTTACAGCTATATTACCAGAAGTTTCGTAGGCAATATGGACTTCGTGTCCTTGCTGAACCAGCCGGCGTATGGTTCCACCCATGGAAATTACGTCATCATCAGGATGTGGTGAGAATACAACTACGCGTTTTGGAAATGGTTTCGCACGTTCTGGACGATAGGTGTCATCTGCATTCGGCTTGCCGCCTGGCCATCCTGTAATGGTATGCTGTAAATCATTAAAGATCTTTATGTTTGCATTATAGGCAGATCCATATAGGGCCAGAAGATCAGAGAGTCCATTCTGGTTGTAGTCTTTATTGGTTAATTTAAGAATTGGTTTGTGAGTAACGCCACATAACCAAACTAAGGCTGCACGTATCATCTGATCCGTCCACTCGCATGAAGTTACCAACCATGGATGTTCTATCCTGGTGAGTCTCGCAGCAGCAGCCAAATCAACAACTACGTGTGCATCATTATGTGTTTGCAGGTATGATGCTGGAATGGTATCCTTAAATGGCCCCTCAACAGTCTTTTTGATAATATCTGCCTTTTCATCACCCCAGGCAACTAAGAAGATTTTTCTTGCAGCCAGAATGTTTCCGATGCCCAAAGTGATAGAGCAGGGGGGGACCTGATCCTGTCCGTCAAAACTCATGGTCATTTCCTGTCTGGACATAGCATCAACAAGGATAAGGCGCGTGGCGGAGGTCATCATACTACCGGGTTCGTTAGCTGCAATATTTCCGCTGCGTCCTATACCTAACAACATGATATCGATTCCTCCCAGTTCCTGAATGCGTTGCTCGTATAAGCGGCATTGTTCTTGAACTTTATCCTGAGGAATGGTTCCGTCTAAAGAATAAATGTTCTGTTCTGGTATGTCTATTTTGCTGAAAAAGCGTTCACGCAGTTGTTGGATACTACTGTGTTTGTCGCCATTGAGGGGGAAATATTCATAGGCATTAAAAACGACAACATTTTTGAAACTCAGTTTCTCGTCGTTATGACGCCGGACTAGTTCTTCATAAATATGGGTCAAAGATTGGCCCGTACCGATTCCTAGTACACAGTTCTTGCCTAATTGTGCTTGTGATTTGATTTCTGCTTCTATGGCATCAGCAATACGTTTGGCTCCTTCTTCTTCACTCGGAAAAATACTGGTTGGTATCTTTTCTCTCTGAGTAAGTTCAGAGCGTTCGACAGCTGTTTTCGGATTGTAAAATTCTTCAGATACTTTATTAAGTACGATTCTGGAACTTAGATTTAAATTTAAACTCATAGTTGATGTTGGTTTTATGATAGATCATTGAGAATACATAGACTTTTTCAGTCTTTCTCATATTAAATTTTTACAAATTATCCTTTTCAATGTCTTTGAAGTATTTATATGTACCATGTTTTAGTTCATCGGTAGCAGCTTCATCAACAACGATAATACT
>DAIPMC010000012.1:15731-33195 GCA_036768895.1 Prevotella sp.
AGGGTGTGTCTGTAATGCAGAAATAGTCCAAGCCTGTGTTACTGGTCCCTCAACGGCAGCCTGGACGGCACGGGCTTTATTATGGCCGTTGGCAAGAATTAAAACTTCTTTAGCGGCCATCACTGTTCCTACACCAACTGTTAAAGCATGTTGAGGAACCTTACTAACGTCGTTATCAAAGAATCGGCTATTTGCAATGATTGTATCCGTAGTCAGAGTCTTTATACGTGTATGTGAATTAAGTGAAGAGAATGGTTCATTGAAAGCAATATGGCCGTCAGGGCCGATGCCACCGATAAACAGGTCTATGCCTCCTGCATCTTTGATTTTTTGTTCATAGTCGGCACACTCTTTTTCTAAATTCTGGGCATTGCCATTGAGGATATGAATGTTCTCTTTTGGGCAGTCAATGTGGTTAAAAAGATGATTTGCCATAAAGGAATGATAACTTTGAGGATGTGACTCTGGTAACCCTACATATTCATCCATATTAAAAGTGATGACATGTTTAAAAGTAACTTGTCCTTCCTGATTGGCCTTTACTAAGCTGGCATACATACCTTCAGGTGAAGATCCTGTAGGTAATCCTAATATAAATGGATGTTCCGTAGTTGGTTTAGCTGCATTGATCCTGTCTATTACATATCTGGCAGCCCACTTTGATAGAGCCTCGTAGTTGCTCTCAATAATTAATCTCATAATATTGTAGTTATAAAAATACTTTATTAGTCGTTTTTCTTTCCTTTCTCTCAATCAAGTCTGAAAGTTCTGGTCATGAAAAAGGACTATCTGTTTTATCAATTAAAATAAAGACTTTCTAAGTAATGACTCTTAAATGCTTTATGTTCTTTTATTTTTTTTCTGTTTGTTCCCAAAGGAATTTTGCGTAGGTTAAACCATAGGCGTCATATAAATCTCTCATCTTTACGGATCTGTTTTTGAAATCCTGAAAGTTTTTTGCCTTAGGTTGCATCCACTGGACTTCAGATAAAGCTGCCATACGAGGGAGAACTTGATATTCTGCCAATTTTGGGCAAGTGATATATTCTGACCAAAGATTAGCCTGGACACCGAGAATATGTTTATTGGCTTCGACATCTTTGGGATCGGCATAAGGTTCAAAACTGTAGGTTTTTTCAACAGGCAGATAACCACCGATGAGCAATGGCTCGTTCCATGTGTTGTTTGTCTGGTAATGGTCGAAGTAGTCATTATCGGTAGGTGACATGATCACATCATGCCCTAACTTTGCAGCCTGTGTGCCCGGTTCTGCGCCACGCCAGGACATCACTACTGCCGACTTGTTAGGATGTCCCCCGAGAATCTCGTCCCAGCCAATCATTACGCGGCCTTTGGAATTAAGGTACCTTTCTATGCGGTTCGTGAAATATCCCTGAAGTGTGTTCAAGGTTAAATGATTGTCCTCCATGACTTTCTGACATTTCGGGCAATGGCTCCATCTGTCAGTGGGTGTTTCATCCCCTCCAATATGAATATACTTGGATGGGAAAATGGCAAGGATTTCGTCCAGTACATCTTCCACAAAGGTATAGACTTTTGGGTTTCCCACACACAGTACATCTTTGAAGACTCCCCAGGATTGACCTACTTTATAGGGACCACCAGTACATCCTAATTCAGGATAAGCGGCAAGAGCTGCTAACATGTGTCCTGGCATATCAATTTCAGGTATTACTGTGATATAACGGTCAGCTGCATATTTTACGATTTCGCGAGCTTGTTCCTGAGTGTAGTAACCTCCGTATGGTGTGCCATCATAAACATCACTGTTACGTCCGATTACCGTCTGGTCACGTTGAGAGCCAATCTCTGTAAGTTTGGGATATTTTTTGATTTCAATACGCCATCCTTGGTCTTCTGTAAGATGCCAATGAAAGACATTCATGTTATGTAATGCAAGAAGATCTATATATTTCTTGATAAATGAAATGGGGAAGAAATGACGTCCGCAATCAAGCATCATGCCTCGATAGGAGAAGCGTGGCTCATCGCTGATTTTTACTGCCGGAAGTTCAATGGTTGTTAAACTCTTGTCTACAGGTAAAGACTTGCGTAAGGTCTGGATACCGTAAAATACTCCTGCTGGAGTTTGTCCACAAATAGTTACTTCTTTGTGATTGATATCAATGGTATATCCTTCCTTGTTTTTGATCTTTTTGTTAAGGCCTAGATGGATCGCGTTCTTGCTTTTTTCCGTAGTAACGAGGAGCTTAATGCCCGTAGTTTCTCCGATATATTCAGCAAGAAATTGACCGTCCTTGAGTAGCATTTTATCGCTAGCCGATACAACGATAGCTGTTTGGGAATTTAATTGAAATGGCATCTTGTTGACCATTATGATAGATTTAGGCAGTGGAACTACTTTGTAATCTACTTTGTTCTCAGCAAATGCAGTGTTTACCAATAATAGGCTTAACATTACTACGAATATTTTTTTCATAAATGATTTGGATTGAATTTTTATTGTTACAAATTTATAAAAATATGAGAGAGGTTGGCTCTGTATCTGGATTTTGAGCAACTTTAATATTTGATGGAATATAGCTTCATTATATGATTTTAATGTTATAATTCACTTATTTTTTGAAGATTTTTGTTGATTCTTTATCTAAGTTTTGAAGCTCCTAATAAATTAGCATTCTGCAATTTCGTAAATGTAATATGGATGTGTTTAAGAGTATTTGTATAAGGAAATCCATTTACTAATGATTTCTTTATCTCAGATTCGTATAGAAATGCTGCATTACTTAGCCCTCCGCCTAATATGATTGCTTCCGGGTCATACGTCAATAGGACAGCTTGGAGAAGATGCCCCAAATGCTTTCCGAATTCATGCCAAATAGATAATGCTGATGCATCGCCTTTTACAGCTGCTTTAGTAAGTTGTTCTCCTGCCATTGTTGACCTTCTTGCTAAGAAGAGACTACTCGTATAGTGTTCAAAATCAGAATCTAAATAAGGTAAGGCACCGATTTCCCCCGCATCTGCATTGCTTCCTCTATATAGTTGTTTGTTGATGACAATGCCTGATCCTAAACCAGTACCTAATGTGATGCCAATAAAATTATTGAAATCTTTTCCTTCACCATAATATTGTTCGCCCAAAGCAAAGCAGTTAGCATCGTTATCCACAAGCGTTTCTATACCGAAATGTTGTTGGATAATATCCTTTAAATGTACCTCATGCCAAGAGGGAATGTTTGTAACGTCATATACAATGCCTTTATGTACATCCACTACAGAAGGAACAGCGATACCTATCTGAGAGATTCCTTCTGTTGAGAAGCTTTCGATTAGACTTTCTATTTGTGCGATAACATCATCAACGGTACCATTTGAGTGACATCTTATTTTCTTAATATTTTCTACGAATTTAGTGTCACTTATACGCATGGCACGTATAGATGTACCTCCTAAGTCAATAACTATTTTCATTATATATTCTATTATACCGCTATAATTTAAAGGCATCGGTGATCAATTTTAATAGCATTTTCCTTAATCTGAACAAATCCTTTGGGTAAAAAGGGTGAAGAATGCTTTTCTATTTTCTGCTCTTTGTCATAGTTCTTATTTTTATTTGATAGGAGAATTACTATGACAAAAATAGTTTATTTATGATTATATCTTGTAACGAAATAACGTATTTGAGATACGAATTTGCGCATATTCTTTTAAATGTATAAAGTATTCCTGTTTGAAAAGAGAAGAGTAACAACTGATAATGATATCCTTTGATAATTGTTTTCAGAACTGTGATCCGTAATTTTAAAACTTAATAACCAGATTTTTATTTATCCATGTGTTTGTTTCTTGTTCGATATTCTGTAGGGGTACATCCTTTTTTCTGTCTGAAAAGTCGAATCAGATTACCATAGTTCTCAAAAGAGAGATCCAATGCAATTTCTTTAATGGGACGCGAACTTTCCAGAAGAGTAGAAGCAAAGAGATTTAGCCTGTTCGAGATAATATAATCGTGTATTGTACGGCCTGTAGCTTGCTTGAATTTAATTTCCAAAAGGCGTCTGGATAATGGTAAATGTTGAAGTAAATTTTCTACGGAAATAGTATGATCCAAGTGACTGTGAATAAAGTCTATTGCTTTTTGTATATAAGGATCGTCTGTCGCAAACGTATTGGTTGAGGCTCTACTTACAATAGATAAGTTAGGAATGATAATATCTTTCTGATGGCTGGCATGGCAAACTTTTATATTTTCAATCATTTTTGCAAGTTTATACCCCCCACGTTCTATATCTAAATTGACAGAAGATAGCGTAGGTTCGCAAAGCTCATCTCGTAGCTCATCATTGTCAACTCCCAATACAGCTATCTCAGAAGGAACGTTAATATCTGCTTCATTGCATGCTTCTATGACCATGGAACCTTGTCGATCATCGCAGCAGAAAATAGCAGTGTGGCGGGGTAGGCTACGTAGCCAGTGCATTAATTTGCCGTCGTCTGGCTGCCAGGGTTGATCAGCATTATAGTCAAAAAAAGAGTTAAACTCGTAGTTGGGATTAACTGACTTAATGCGAGATTTAAATCCTTGGTAACGTTCATCTGACCAAATGGTAGAATAATAACCGGTAAAAGCAAAACTATGGAAATCTCTATTAATGAAAAAATCTGCTGCTATCCTGCCGGTAGCCAAATAGTCACTGGTTACATTTGGAACAGAATCGAATTTTTCCTTGTGGTCTTGAGCTAAGGTTACGATACCAGCATTGGTAAATAACGATAAATCATCATTCGGTTCGAATTTACCAACTATAGCATCTGCATTCCAGTTCTTAGCCCATTCCAGGACACCTTTTATCCCATGCTTTTCCTTAAACGATGGGGGCATGCGGCAAACGACCCAGCGTTGCTTTTGACGTTCTTTGGAGTACTGTAGGATTCCATATAGGAGCCTATGAGAAAAAGCTTCTGTGAAATCAGTTAACATAATAAGACGTATCATATCATTATTGATTTATAATAGGGCTGGCGGATAGTTCTTATGTTTCGGTTATACTTGTTCTTTTCTTTTCTGTTCTTTAAAGTCTTTAGGAGAGCAATTGTGTATTTCGGTGAATTTCCGGTAAAGGTATGCACGGTTTGGAAATCCACATACGATAATTATTTCCAATTTCATAAAGCTGAGATTGGTAAAAGCAAAATATAAAACATTAATATTGTTTTTAATGTCTGTATTTTTCGATATATTAGGTAAATGTATCCTTGTTCTTTGTTGTTGTGTTTGTTTCCTATTCACAAAATTTATTTTAGCTTGTTATAACATTCTTATTCCGCAACAATTTTTTCTCTTCTACTTTTACAATAGTAATGCTGATTTCATATAGAAAATACATTGGAACGGAGACGATAAGGAGAGTGAAAGCATCACTCGTGGGTGTGATGATCGCAGCAACGACAAGAATAATGACTATGGCTTGTCTCCGGTATCGTCCCATGGCCTTTGAATGAAGAAGGCCTAATCTTCCTAATATCGCGCTTATGACAGGTATCTCAAAAATGATTCCAAAAATGATGCTCATCATGATCAGCGTGTCAGCATAGCTGTCCAGAGTGAGAAAGCTATGGACTGTGCTGCTGACATTATATGTGGTGAGGAAACGAAGGGTGATGGGGAAGATGAGGAAATAATTGACTAATATTCCTATGATGAACATGCAGTAGGCACTTGATACCAGCATCTTGGAGAATCGCCTCTCATTGGTATAGAGCGCCGGAGAGATAAATTTATAGAGTAAATAGAGGATATAAGGAGATGCACATAGAACCCCTAAAGTACAAGCCATTTTCATGTGGACAAGAAACTGCTCCGTGAGTTGTGTGTTGATCAGTTCGATGGAATAAGGCTTTGCTCTTATCAGGCGATAGATGATGAAATCAGAACGGCTTGGTGCAAGGATCAAGTTAAAGAGTTGTCTTTTGAAGATAAAACCTAAAACGCTGAATAATATAATTGCTCCAAGAGCCCGCAGAAGACTGCTTCGGAGTACGTCCAGATGATCCCAGAAATTCATTTCTGTGCTATCAGTCTGCTTATTATGATTCATTCTTGTTCTTTCTTTCTTTCAGGATCCTCTTTTTTATCCTCTTTTTCAGAATCGTCCAGATTGATTTTTTCATTCATGCCTTCCTTGAAGCTCTTGATACCTTTTCCTAAACCTTTCATCAGTTCAGGGATCTTTTTCCCTCCAAAGAGCAGTAATACTACTAAGGCAATCAGTAAAATTTCAGGCATTCCTAAATTCATAGTTGTAATGGTTTTAAAGGTTATTTTTCTATAAATAGTATGTCAGCAAAGTGTGAGAATAATGCACTCTTGCTTTCAATCATCGAATATATGTGTCCGGGCCAGCATGCAGGCTCCAGTGATTCCTGCTTTTTCCTTCAGCTTGGAAAGGACAATGGAGGTGTCTTTATTAACTATATTCAACGTATATTTGCGTACGGAGGTTTTTATGGGTTGCAAGAGATAATCACCGGTCAGGGACAGAATGCCGCCAATAACTACCAGCTCCGGATTGAAGATATTGATGAGGCCCGCCAGGGATTCCCCTAATTTCTGCCCCATCTTTTCGACAATATCTATACATAGCAGGTCTTCATGATTCGTGGCGTCGATGATTTCTTCGAGTGTATAGGGCTTTTCTTCGGAGTGCTTTTTTGACAGGATGGATGATTCTCCGGCCTTGATGTGCTCATTGACTATCCTGCACAGAGCCTGTCCGGATACTTCTGTCTCGAGACATCCTTTTTTCCCGCATTTGCAGAGAATCTCGTTGTCGAAGGTATGGACATGCCCCAACTCTCCGGAAAAACCGGATTTTCCTTTGTAGAGTTTTCCATCAAGGATCATGCCCATGCCGAGTCCCCAGCTTATATTGATGAAAAGCACATCCTTCTCACCCTTTACACATCCCTTGAGGTACTCACCGTAAGCCATTGAGCGCGAGTCATTGTCGATGGATACGTGCATATTTATCTTGTCAGAAATGATCTTGGTAAGCGGACTCTCTGAAAAGTTAAAGATGCTGTAGCAGTATCCTGTCTCGGGATTTACTCTTCCCGAGAAATTAATGTTAATGTTGATGATCTTGTTCGCGTCAACTTCCGATTCCTGGATGAAATTAGTGATCAACCCGCAGAGCTCATCCAGCGAACTCATCGTGTTGTCTATAGAGTAGGGGATTTTCATCTTCAACTCCTCCATATCACCCTTGAAATTCATCATCCCGATGTTCACGGAGAATTCATTGATATCTACCCCGAGAAAATATCCTGATGTTGGATTGAGCCCGTATAAATTAGGACGTCGCCCTTCATTGGTTTCAAGTTTGCCAAATTCGTTGAGAATTTTTGTCTTGCACATTTCATTGACGAATTTAGTAGTTGTTGGAATACTCAGGTTTAATTCTTGAGCAAGGTCGGTAATCGTTGAATTTCCATTATGGATGAAGTAAGTGATAACATTTTTCTCGATGAGAGACATCTTGCTTCCTTCTATGATTTCTTTTATTAGATTCTCGGACATATCATCAAAAAATTATTTAATAGATACAAATCTAATTATTTTTTTTGTAAGTCTTGTGAATCAAAGTAAAAAATAAGGTAATTTGATAAGATTTAATATCATTTATTCGAAGGTCTCGCGGACTCGTTCAAGTTCTTCCCAAGTATAATGGGATTATCTTGTCCCCTTTCTTTCCTTCCAATTATCTTTGGTATAGCTTGCGGGGTAGGAAGTCCTGTTCAGTACCTGTCCTCCTCTTTCATGAATCCAGGTATCAAAGCTCCGTGATCCTTCCTTCAGCACAATCACTCTGCCCCCATTGCGCAGATGGTTATATTCAGTATTGCCACCTGAGAAACGTCCATAGGCCAGGAGGATGCCGTAATACATCATGGAACAGTCATTGTCATGATCATGTCCGCAAAACACCCCCATAATATCTCCACATTGTTTCATGGCATCGAACATTCCAGAATTAAGATCTGAGGAGCAGCCCGTTTCCATGCGGGTACCGTTCATGATGATCTCCGGATTAGTCATGGCATAATTATATTCAGGCAGGGGATAGTGCATGAAGGCGACAGCCGGCAGGGGCTTGCCGCCATTCTCCAGGGTATAGCCAGCACTGGTCTTCCTGTACCAGTTTACTTGTTCAGGGAAGAACTCCTGATAGGTCCCCGTGCCTTTTATCTTGCTATAGTCATGGGTGTCCATACCGTAAATTACGGCTTCTGTTTTGCTGCCATCTTCTGATTTTACAGGCAGGGTATAGTCAAACAGGGCACTTTCTCTGTGGGGCTGCACACTATAAGGCGCGGCCTGCATCATATTATATAGCGTATCGAGGGGAGTGCCTTCTCCCGGGTCATGGTTGCCAAAAAGCATACAGAATGGAGTCTTTGTGTCTCTGAAGATGTCAAGCACGGTTTGCAGGGCAACTTTTCCAGGCTGAGAGTACACGATATCTCCTGTGACGACTATCAAATCAGGTCTTTCTGACTTGACAACTTCTTTTATACATTCTGCAGCTTGTTGTGAGGCCGGATTATCCTGCTGGTAATGAAGGTCTGTAAACTGTATGATTTTAAATTGTCCGTGATGGAACCTGAGATCCTGGGCTGGTAGGGATATTACCAGACAGAACAATACACAAATTAAACTAATTCTTTTCAACATAAGCATCCGTTTATAAATTCAGTATGAAGTTTTCAAGACAAATTGAGGGGCAAGGATGTAAATTAACCTGTTGTCCATGGATCAGCATAAGCAGGGGTAAAAATTATTTTACGGTTTTATCCTCTAATCTCCAGTTCATAATGGTAGAGATGGTGGGGATAAGATTCATTGCTATTTTCTGATGCCCGAGATAGTTAGGGTGATCATCTGCTCCTAAATTACTGGAGGATAATATTCCGGGCATAGGATTCGACATATACACTCCCTTCATTGCCCGTATCCTCCTCCTGACCTCATTGAGCCCACAATTAAGATAATCATTTGCCGTATGAGGAATAATGCAGAGTATCGTTATATTCCCATAGTGTTTCCTGATGGAATGAATGAGATTGATATATGTTTCTGCATATTGCTCTACGGATGGTGCCACTATTGGGGAATAATCATTCGTGCCTAAATTGATCATTACCAAATCTGGATGGTAAGCCGAAAAATTATAGGTCAATGTGTCGAAGTCATCATAAACATGGTTGGATCTTGTGTAAATCGTGTTTTTGGATATTTGGCGGTTCTCTCCATAATTGCGCACGAGGCCCTTTCCTGAATGAGCTATTAAGACATAGTCAGCATCAAAATAACGAGCAATGATACAGCCATAGGACAGATCACAATTTTCAGTGTTCAGTTTGAAATGTTCTTGCGGGCCTTGTGCTTCACTTCCATAGCCGCAAGTATAAGAGTCACCATAGATCTCAATCAAGCGAGTTTTTTTCTTTACTGCACGTAATGGCCCCTTTTGGGAGATATAAAAGCCCTGAATAGTGGTACATCCAAATTCGCCTTCCGTACATTTCTGCAATTTCAACACATGGAATCCTTTAGAGAGTCCACTGGCTAAAACGACAGTATGTTTCTGTTTGCCCGTTATTTCGATTTTGCGGATCCATTTCCCATCAATGAAAATGTTGTGAAAGCTCCTGCCGGATTCAGATATGGAAACAGCAATGGAACTGCCGGGGAAAGAAGTTTGCAAATAGGTTCCTACCCAATCATAGCGTACTGATCCATCCAGAAGTTTTTTGGTTCTTCCGTTGTAGGTTATGGATGGATCATCAGCCTTGATGAATTGCCCGGAATTATGATAAGCCATGATGTATCCAGGAAAGAATATGGATAGAATGACGAATATACTGAAATTAAGAAAATATTTTTTCATCTTATGATCTTTAAAAAATCCTTTTAGTTTTAATGGTTTATTTTTTTAAAAAAACAAGTTGAGAGATAAGGCCTGATCAAGTTTTCCAAAAGATTTTCTTCCTTGTAAATATAGAGGTAAGTACCATACATAAAGCGGTCAGGATCACTCCCTTTAAGAAGCCGGACCATGGTGCGGTATCCATTATGTTCATCCACTGATAGATACCCGAAAATTCCAGCAAGGGAATAACGACCATAGATCCCATCACGTAAGCGATCATAGGATTCTTGCCTACCAATTCAAGAGGCAGCGAGATCCATTTACATTGGTAGTAATCACTTACAAGTGCGAAGAACAGTAATCCAAAGAAAGCTAAGCCTGAAGTCGTAAATAAATAGCTTATGGTCACATCATCTTTGCGGATTCCTCCTTAAAAGGCTCAAAGCAGAGTCCGATCATTAAAAGCCATGCCCCCCAATGATAGAGTTGTGACCATGTTTTCATTTCTGTGTCATCTGTGCGCAACAGGAAGTAAAGTGCTGCTAATAGAATTAGTGAGAAAATAACGTTAATCACTAAAAGACGGTTATATAAAAAGCAAACATTCCCAATAATGAGTAACAGAGAAATGAAAAGAATAAACGGAGAGCGGATCTTTTTTAGTCTTGTCTGATATTTGTCTTCGGTCTCATTATGGTTCAGCCAATTGAAAAGAATGTCACCTGCAAATGTGCCAGGAATAATAATCAACAAATATTCTATATAAGAAAAGCGATAAAGCCATGGGAATGGTGAGTAGCCATGTAATGCCTTGGGCCATGACCCTGTTGTTTTTGCAGAGACGAATAATGCAATGACAACAAGCATGATGAATAAGCGCGCCATAGTGTTTTTCCGGGTTAATAAATAAACGATTGAACCAAATAATGCCATATTCGATAATATAAGGATAATCGCATCACTATCATACAAGGAAAAGGCCTTCCCTTCAGCTTCTGGTTGAAACAACATCCATAATGCTGCTATTACATAAGCTGCTGAATTGATGATTCTCGCCCAGATCTTGGAAACCTTAAAAGGGTTTTTCATATAGATGAAAAACATCAGGATAAAGGCTCCCACAGGAACCATGTATTTGACATTCCCTCCTGCCAGCATGTAAGGGAACATGTGAGCAATGAAAATTGCGAAGAAGGCCAACTTGAGCCAGCGTATTACACTTTTATAAGCTAAATGCAAAGAACTAACCCCTTCGGCTATATGATGCCGGAAAGAGAGAGGTATTGCTGCTCCCATGGAAAAAAGGAAAAAGGGGAATATTAAATCCACCCATGTGATCCCATAAATATGAGGGTTAAAAATATGAGAAGGAGGCGGCACCTGGCAGTGATACATCCATGCAGGTAATATTGAGAAAGCTTCGGTTGCTGACAGTATCATAGTCATAATTGCATACCCTCTCAAAGCATCTAAAGAGAAAGCTCGTGTCTGTTTCATAGAATTAATAATTATAATTTTAACATTCCGGACATTACCATGCCCTTCTTGACTTCATCCCAAAGACTGCCCTGGAGGATGAGATGACTAATATCAAAGATCATCACACCATCGGAATATTTTAAATTCATTTCTATGGATTGCGATAATTTATCAGGGCAATTGTAGAATTGGTCTGCTAATAGGCCACCATAAAATTTTCTACCACAGAGCACGTTACGCAAATGTTTGCAAGAACCTTCTACCGAATACCAGGATCCGAATTGTGTTTCTGAGTCCGTTTCATTACGTACTCCCTCTTTATTATGCATCGCATCCGCAATTGAAATGTCAGTATAGTAATTGCCAACCATATAGGTATCTATTAATTCTGCATATCCTGTCTTCGCACAATGGGGAGTAGCCCAATCATAGTCCTTACTTGGGTCATAGTTCCTGCTTGCGAAATTCACGCCGACTTCATAATAGGATGGATACCATGCACCGGTATATGTGCCGAAAGAAATAGAAGGATTGATCGCTTTAACAGCTGTCCTAAGGTCATTCATTACATGATAAATTACAGAGGACCGGTATTCTATCCATTGATTAAAATATTTGCCCCTTTGAACGCTATATTGTCCATTAGGATCTTTCTTCCATATAAAAATATCATCAGGGAAATGTTTTACGTTTATGCCGGAGTATTTCTGAAAGTCTTTCTTAGACAATGATGAGAAATCAGCATCAATACCATCATATCTTACTCTATCGAGGACGATTCCGTCTAATCTGGGATATTGTCGCACCAAGTCACACAAGACTTTGACGATGTACCTGCGATACTCCTTGTTGGCGGGATTGACCATTGCGGAATATTTCTCTTTTTGTTCCGTAATTGATTTTAATCCCTGTGGTGTGTATACCGTCGAAGCCCATTCCGGATGTCCGGAATAGATGAGCCCTCTATCAAAATAATTGTGTCCGGCAGAGAATATATTCAATGATGCATGTACTCTCATGCCTAGACGGTGTGATGTCGCAATAAAGCGACCAAGATAATCAAAATCAGGGCGTACAAAATGACGCCATTCTCTCATACGTGGTGCGTACTTCGTCGTAAATAGGACTTCTCCTGAAATAGGCCTTACATCAACGACAACATCTGTGAACCCCAACTGTTTAATCTTGTTTAAATAGAAATCAATGCTGTCAGGATAGCTGAAACGCTGAAAATTAGCTTCAGCATCGAACCACATAAAGGCCCTTTTAGTTTTTGATATACTCTGGCTACTCGTTAATAAAGGGTATCCGATAATGAATATGATTACAAGAATTTTCAAAAGTAATTTTCCCTTTTTCATTGTTTTTTTGTTTTAGTCCAATACCGTTCAATATCTTCTAAAGACATACCTGCCGTTTCGGGAACGAGTTTCCACATAATGAGGAGATAGGGGATGCACATGACCGCAAAGAGCAGGAAAGTTCCCGCAGGAGCAAGATTCTGCAACAGCCATGGGGTGAGCTGCCCGATAAGATAGGTGCCTATCCATAATGCGAAACCAGCTATAGACATTGCCAGTCCCCGTATACGGTTGGGATACATTTCAGAAAGCAACACCCACACTACTGCACTGATGGAGACGGCACAGCAGAAAACATATAGTAAAAAGAACGCAAGCATAAAATATACGGACAGGTGCATGGAATCTCTTTCCGTGAAATAGAAAGAGATGAAGATCAAAGACAGGATCATACCGGACACCCCGAAATAAACAAGTCTCTTCCTTCCCAACTTGTCAATGATGAACATCGCAATAATCGTAGCGACAGTGTTTACGATACCGACAAGTACCTGGCAGAATAAAGGATCGGACATCCCTGCATCCTTGAAAATGGAGGGGCCGTAATACAATACGGCATTGACCCCCATGAACTGGCCTAATATAGCTATGCATACCCCTATGATGACAGCCTTGAATATGCCAGGCTTGAAGAGGTCCCGCCATTCGGACTTGGAAGCAGTGGAAATTGTGGATTTTGTGTCCTCAATCTGGCGCGTAACTTCTTTGCCGGAAAAATAGATACGACTGAATATACGGGATGCCAGGTCCTCCCTATGGTGTACGATGAGCCACCGTGGACTTTCAGGAATAAAAAACAAGATAATGAAGAAGATCAGGGCGGGGATGGATTCCATGCCGAACATGCTTCTCCATACCTCATTGACGCATACCAGTTGCAAGACACCTGAAGTAAAAGAAGCGGTCTTTGAGATATATAGGAGAATGTAGTTCATGAGGTATGCTGCCAGAAAACCGAAAGTTACAGCTAACTGGTAGAGCGATACCAGCCGTCCTCGGTATCTTGTTATTGCTATTTCTGAGATATACATTGGAGCAACAATAGAGATGACCCCGATGCCGATTCCTCCTGTGACACGGGCCAGGACAAGGCTGTTAAAGTTGTAGCTCAAAGCACACCATATCCCGGAGACCGTAAACAGGAAGGCCGCAATGAACATGGCCATACGCCTTCCTAGCCGGTCACTGATAATTCCGGCAAAGGCCACTCCAATAATGGAGCCGATCAATGCACAGCCGACGAACCATCCCTGCTCCATAACGGTTAGGCTGAACTGTTCCGTGACCTGGTCAACGGTTCCCGAAATTACTGCCGTATCATATCCGAACAGCAGTCCTCCAATGGCTGCAACTAAGGATAGAAAAACGATGTATCCTAATCTGTATTCCGCTTTCATGTCTTTATCTCAAATGAGTTGTATGAAAAATAACTAATCTTGCCTATCTGATATTAAAGTATTCTTTATAACGGTCATATAAATGTATGCCGATTGCGGACTCATAAAATGGGAAAATTCAAAAGTGATGGCCTTGTCATAGTGACAACGCTTGGCTGCTTCTAATTTGAGACGTAGTTTATCAAACTTGATGGGCAGGAAATGTATAGGCATATCACGATCAAAACTTTCAGCATTCGTCCAGCATTGCATGTGATATTTATCTGCAAGTTTTTTGTTTACTGAAAAGAAAGCATCCAACTCGTCATAATCTATATGTCCGTCTTGAAAGGCACAGGCATCTACAACTTCGTGGATTCCGTCAAATATTTCATTCCATTCTCTCTCATGCTCCTGCACAGAGATAGCCTGGTCATTCGTCATCTTACCCGTTCCCATAACCGCTTTTTTCCCATCTATCCAAGGGGATATAAAGACGGGCAGTCCTCCTGATACATCCTTGCATTGTTTACCCATTGCATAGAAAGAACTGATAGCACCCTTTGTTCGCCGACTGATTTCTGTACTGATGTACCAGCCCTGAAAACTCTTATATTTGTTTCCATACATTTTCCAAACCTCATCAATGACATACTTGTTATCTTCTACCTCCTGGCTCATGTCTCCTGTATCCCAATAATGTCCCGAATCATAAAGGCCGAAATAGAACTTCATCCCATATTTCCCCGCAAGACGAAGGAACATATCAATAAGATCCACAGAAGGCATATAGCATCCTTTCTTTAACAAATAAGGAGAAGGATAAGTGATGAATTTCCGATAGCCGGAACGGATAACGATTACCGTATCAATGCCGATAGCTTTCATGTAAGCAAAATCCTGGTTCCATTCTTTTTCTCCCCAGTTCTGATGAGGTATATCATGGGATATTTCGTCTAAGAATGTACCGGTAATCCGTATACCGTTGTTCTTTGGGACGATCAGATGTGATTGATGATCTCTACTATTAATATTCAAAAAAGGTTTACTGCTTGGTGATGAACTTTTCTTCGCGTTCAGCAAAGAAGGTGCAATGATAGCTGAGGCACTTGCGAGTAATGCTTTTTTTATAAAATCTCTTCTGTTAATCATAATATCTGAAATTTATTAAACTGTTCTGTCTACAAACAATCGTGAAGATCATCAATTCTTACCCCGATCGTGATAAAATAGATTATCTGCCTTAGGATTTACTATATTATTCTCTTTATATCAATGGGACAAGACGGAATGATTATTTCTATCCTGTTTGTTAATTTCTTCAGATGGATATAAATACGTCATTGGCTTATCCCATTGGCAAAGTTAATTATAAATTTTATATCATGAGCCACTTTTACTCCAGAGTTTCTATAGTGTCTTTAAAATATCCTGACATAAAGTATAACCTTTTATCATCATCCTGGGGATATGGAAAGGCCCCTTGAATAGGTTCCCCTTGGCCGGCTGTGCAACCGTTCCGTCACGATGCAGATAACCGTACCATTCCCCATATTTCTTGTCTGGAAAATGAGCATACGTCCATTCGCTGATCTGCCGGTGCAGATACAGGTATTCTTCATCCCCGGTACCCAGATAAGCATATAGGGAAGAAATGATGGCTTCACATTGAGGCCACCAGAATTTCATGTCTTGTGAATAGTCCTGTTGGGGCAAGTTGCGACAATCCCTGAAATTAATAATTCCACCGTACTGTTTATCCCATCCCCAGTTCCATGACCAGTTGAAAATAGTCAAAGCCATATCCATCAAGTCTTTATCCCATCCACGCAGGCGAGATTCCTCCATGATGAACCAGGAAGTTTCAAGGCAATGTCCGGGATTGATGGTACGTGTCATGTTGGTATCAATGAATTCTCCGTTCGGCCCAACCATCTCAAGCAGAGCCTTAAATTCAGGATGCATGAAATATTTTTTCAATGCAGCGATAGACTGGTCTATTTGCTGTGTAACTTTCGGATCGTCAATCACAGTGCGAATTCGTGATCCGACATTGATCAGAATCATAATGATGGAATGGCTTTGCAAATTGACAGAAGATTCATACTTTGGCTCAAGAAATCCAGGAGTAGATAGAAAGCGTTGTGTGTCTTCAAAAATCTTCATGGCTTTCTTGGCGTATGACATGTCTTTCGTGGCCAATGCATATTCCGACATGGCTATAGCTGCGAAAGTTTCCGAGAAAACATAGCGGCGCTTGCGCAAGGGGCGTCCGTCAGCAGTTATAGAAAAATACATGTGTCCATCTTTATCAAAACAATATTTTTCCATAAAGTCCAGAGTACTTTTTGCTGCTTGCAGCCATTCCTGATTAGGTTCGATGTTGTTGTATGCGAATGAACAGATAAAGGCAAAGCGTCCCTGAAACCAAACCGATTTCGTTGAGTCCATCAAGGAACCGTCGCGGTTTACACAGGTATAAACGCCTCCGTATGTTTTATCCCATCCGTGTTTCATCCAGAAAGGCATGATGTTTTTCGTAAGGTCTTCTTTGTAAGATTTTGCCCAAAATTCCAAGTACTTTTTTTTATCCATTGCTATTATTGTTTAATTGAGTTTAGGTATTTGTCAAATCCTTTTTTTAATGTATTCCAATAATTATATTTGCGTATGTATATCATATCGAAAATAAAATAACCATCAGAAGCATTAATACATGCGTCAATACTTTTTGTTACGGCAGAAGAATCACTCTCGTTTTCAAATCCCAAAGAATTGCTAACATCTGGACCTCCGGCAAATTTAACATTTCCGCATAAGAGTTTTTTTGCTTGCTTACAAAAACCTTCCATCGTCCATTCTGTATTACCATATATCTTGTCTGCATTAGCATATGCGCCAACTAACATAAAGTCTAGCTTATTGGCATATCCATATTTATGATAATCCTCATTTGCCCATATAGGATAAGAGGAATGAGTGTCATAGGATGTACTTGCCCAATTGACTCCAACTTCATAGTAATTTGAATACCATGCACCGACATAGACACCAATTTTTATCTTACTGTTAATACTGTGTACTCTATTTACAACTTTTCCTATAAAATCATAAATTACTTTTGCTCTGAAAGACAACCAATCTTGAAAATATATTGGTTGGATAATTGGCAAAGATGATGTCCCTGGTGCCATAATATCATTTTGAAAAGAAATGTTCTTTTTCCCTATATAGTCTAAGAATTTTTCTTTTGTTTCCTTGGAAAAGTCTGCTTCAAGATTGTCAAATCGGCATCTATCGAGAAATATACCATCTATATTGTACTTAC
>DAIPMC010000012.1:33214-35412 GCA_036768895.1 Prevotella sp.
AGATTTAAAACGTAGATTTGAACATTATCATTACAAGGATTCAGAAATTTTGTTCCACAATAGTCTTCATTGGATGGGTCTGTGGACGTAAGATCGAGCTCATTGGTTAAACCTCTTTTTTTATTTAATGTCGAAATCCAGGACCTTTTATCCTTTTCTCGGAAAACCATGCCTTGTTCACCTAACCCATAAGGATATAAGTCTCCTCCAACGAAAGTGTTAAATGCGGCATCAACTTTAAGCCCTAATTTGTGCCCAATATCTATAAATGCCTGCAAATAGTCCCAGGTAGCCTTACGCGTATAAAATTTATAAGAATCATTATCGTCCCAATAATCTAATTTTGTTATTTGATCGGTATACGAAGTCTTATATAGTACATCTCCCATACTGGGACGTATGTCAACAACAATATTTGTAAAACCAGCATTTTTTGCCTTTTCCAGATCTTCTTGGATATTATCTTTACTATCTGCATAACGGGGGAAATTAGCGGCAGCATCTATCCATATAAAGCGTGGTTTAGCTATTTGTTCATTTTTAGTTGTATCTTTCCATTCCCATTTTGTTAATGAGTTTCCATTATCAGTGGTATTACATGCTGATAAGGCACTGCTAGTAACTGTTAGCACTAAGCAAAAAATATTTAATTTATTAGTTAATATCATAAGATCTTTTCCTAAATTATGCCATTAATCAATTTCCTATTTATCAATACAATCAACTTGTATTCCTCCAAATGATAAATGAGTATTCGATGTATAAAATATGTACATGAAATAGCCATCGGAAGAAGATTTTATTAGGACATCACCAAAACGTCCATCACTCGCATATCCGACAGTACCATAATCATCATCAACTTTAAAACTATACTTCAATGCACTACTTGTATCAATCGCTCCTGTAAGTGAGGAAATAGAAGATGCATCATATAAGAACAAATGTCCTGGTAGTCCCCAATCTGGCCAATAGCCCATTTCAAAGATGCTGAAATATTTTTTGTGGTTAAAATCTCTTGAGTCAATTGCTGCTGTATTATATCCCCAACCATTACGATTGCTGTCACCAGTTATTTGTTCAGTGGCATTGTTCCAATTATTTGAGTAATAAAGTATACACTTACCACCTTGATAATAGTCAAAAAAACAGCCATCAGATAGTTGCGAAGAGCAGGCTATAACTTTAGCATTATTATCCTGTCCGCCCCATGCCGAGATCCCACTGAAGGTTATGTTTTCAGGATTACCTATTTTCCCATCGGAGATTATCCAGCGTATGCAGTTCGTGGAATTATCGACGGTTGCAATAATAATGGCATTTTTATTTAAGTCACCTTGTATATGAAGTCGTGACCCTAAGCCTACTCCCAAAGTGTTTTTGTATGAAATAAACAGTGTTGGTGTTTCCGTAACAGAACTGGTTTTATATATT
Organism: Prevotella sp.; assembly: GCA_036768895.1. Lineage (GTDB taxonomy): Bacteria > Bacteroidota > Bacteroidia > Bacteroidales > Bacteroidaceae > Prevotella. The sequence continues at coordinate 34,649 of DAIPMC010000012.1, forward strand.
TTCAACATAGAACCATTTGGAGCATAATTGCATATTAGCATATTTCCAGAATTGTCACTTGTTATAGCTCCTGTAGCATTTGCTGAGCCTAAATTTATTGTACCGATCTTCGTCCCAGTAGCAATTTTAAAGTATTGAGGTGAAGATCCATTGCCTAAATTCAAAATAACATAATTCTCTATGCTTGCTAATGTGGGATGTATGTTATTTGGATTTGTAACCCCTAAAGTTGTCATATCATTAGAGAAAAGTTTAGTTTCACTGCCATTACGATATCCATTTTGTAATTTGTTCGGTATTTGTTTCTTTACTGTGTATATTGCTAAATCTTTACCATTATCAGCAATAACTTTAAATTGAAATCCACTATTAAAATTATGTGTCTTTGATGGATCAGGGGAGATCGTTGCGTGGGGTGAGAGCGTAGCCTCAGCTGTCATTTCTGATAAGTCTGCAACAGATACAAGTGAGATAGTTTTGCTGTTCTCATCTATGACACCAGATAAATCGCCAGGTGAAGCTATAAAAGATTTAATAGCGCATTTATTTGACTTTGTCATTTTCCCCGAAATGGTAATATCTTTTTGACTGCCTTCAGGATTGGTAAAAGTGAATTTGTTCTTTTTTGTAAGGTCCAGCACTGTAATTGGAGGATCTATTTTACAATTGTTTTCAATTTTTGCGACTATTTTCATTGAATTCATATATTTTGTTGTAGTACTATCACTTTCCTCAGGATAATACCACGGTATAGGAATTACATA
>DAIPMC010000114.1:0-4812 GCA_036768895.1 Prevotella sp.
CGAAGCCATCCTTTAGGACGAATCTCGCCTACTTCCAATGGAACAAAACGGGGAGTTATCGTTGCTTGGGAACGATACATGGACATCTTTTCTGATGTATAATCCCTCTCCTGCCCAAAAGTACTTAGCGATAAAAGGATCATTAATCCTGACAATAACATTTTCTTCATAGTATATATTATTTTAATTTATTTCTAAAATATTTCGCTTCCAATACTAATGACTTTCGGTTACTGATTTTCGTAGAAAGGCATTTATCATCATGTGAAAAGATCAAAAGTATTTTGAATTCTAATTCCTTTTTCATAACATTGCTTTCTGTCATTTTGCTATACACTACAATCGTTTTTATAATTTGATCAATACGTTTAATTTTTAGATCAGGCACATCCTCTATAACTAAGGCATAGACTCTGAATTCAGTTAACCATTTTTAGTTCTAAACCCAAATCAAACTATTTCAGATATTCTACCACCCAATCTTCTGAGGCGTATTAGTAGGACCATCAGTTCTCAACCTTCCACTTTTATCAAAATATAAACGATCCATACAAACTATCCTATCCCAATTAGGCTTCTTGCAATTCGGATCTTCATGGCGATGATAAATGATATAAAGTGTCCCATCAGGTGACCTCACAATTGAATTATGGCCGGGGGAAGAGATTCCCTTATCCATCTCAGTTGTCATCAGAGGGTTATGACTGTCTTTTACCCACGGCCCCACCGGATTGTCTGACACGGCAACACCTATCCCATAATGTTCATATCCCGTATCATTAGCGGAATAGGTCATATAATATTTGTTATTCATTTTAAACACACAAGGGCCTTCATTACATCTATTTTTCGCCCAATTCACTTTTTCCCATTCTTGGGAAGCCGTAGAGATATAAACAGGTTGCCCATCAGGACCTGAAAGGTCTTTCTTCATTTTAACAACATATAGAGATCCTGTTCCAACCTTATTTACTGTTGCATTACGACTGTAGTAGACATATGGTGTTCCATTCGTATCTATTAAAATGTCTGCATCTATTGCTGAATAACCGAAATCGAACCAAGGCGTATATAGATCTTTAAAAGGACCTTCAGGAGAATCGCTGACTGCTAAACACGTCAATAACAGATTACGCCCGGGAAAGCTGCAACTATAGGTCAAGTAAAACTTATGATTATAGTATTTGACTTCTGGAGCCCAAAACGCTGAATTATCCTCATGTTCTGCAGGTCTCTTATAAAGAGCTCCTTTATAAGTCCAGGTGATCATATCTTTTGATATATAACATGGGAATCCTACTCCTCCAGAAATATTTGCCGTTCCCGTCAAATAATAGATTCCCTTATAACGATAGACATAAGGATCTGCAACATGTAAAAACTTACCATCATTTGTCCTTAAAGGATTGGAATAATACCTGACATGAAACGATTTACCGAATGTCCCTAAAGAACACATTATTACCGCAACTAATATGATCAATTTTCTGGTGTACATGATATCCGAATATAATAAGGTTTATGTTTAAACTACACTACTGCTATAATATTTAAACTAATTTAATCAATGACTTAGATTCATCAGTCCGTTAAAAGTGTTTTTTCAAAGACACAGATATTGAAATCAACTACTCATCTAAAACTTAAGATTCGTATATAACAAAGAATGCTAATTCTATACAGGTATATCGCAATGCTCTAACAAGACTCTGATAGCAAACAGACATTCTATACACAAACATTTCTGTTTTCCATATAGCACTATCTTATTTTCTGTCTTAAGGTGAATTCTTCGCTTCATTCACAATAATATAACTTTATATTGTTCATATCTTCCATGATACTGATAAATGAACGATCTTTTTTGTATTGATATAGTTTCTAAAATCCAGAAGAAGACGTTTCACATTGAGTTGAAAAACTAAATTATTGTATTCAACTGTAATTATAAGAATACAGAACAGCACTGGATGGTAACATTCATCATACAGTACTGTTCTGTAAATCTTTATTCGGCATTCGCGGCCGGAGTTATTTCTCCTACTACCATTGAATAGCCTGGTCCTGATCAGGTATCAAGGTATTGATCTTGCGTTCCAACGTATACATTCCTTTTGCGTTGTAACGGACCGGATTGTCAGGGTCTGACGTTATGTCTGAATACTTATAATCCAGTGTCAGGATAACATAATAGTGCATCAGATAAGGCTGATTAGTATCCATGACCTTCTGGATTTTATAGGTACATGCACCCGATGTCTCCAGATTGAACCTGTTCTCCGGGTCGCCCGCACTCAGCGTTACCTTTCCCGTAACCGTACTATCCTGCTGCATCGTGCCGGGACCGAACTTGATGATCACCTTGTACAGATCCCTGTTCACGTCCTCCTCCCATACAGTACCGGCATAGATAAATATGGAATTCTCATCGACGACCTTCGACAAACGAGTATCCACAACTGCAGGGTTGTTCGTTTCCCCGTCAAAGTAGATGTTCATGCCAGAAGCGGAATAGCTCCCGGAATAATCATTGAACAGGTTGATGTTCAGCAGGGCCTTGTCTCGGCCGTTGTACCTATTGCGGGTGTAGGAATTGCTCTCCTCTACCGTCAGAGGGAGCACCCACTTGTCGACCAGATTGAGGCCGGTGAAATCAAAGTCTATCGGGAAGGTCTTCACTGACGTACCCGCCGGGATATGGCAGATATCAGAGGACAATTTGAAATGCTCCTGTGAAAGCTGGCGGTAATACAGGTCCGTACGATCATTGTACTGATCCTTATTCAATGTTGCTAGGGTATCACTATCCACCCGTATCTTCACATCCATGTCATGCTTGTTGGCCTGAGTACCGCTAATGATGACGGGCAGGTTGAAAGTATCCTTACCGTTCGTCCTGTAACGGAGGTAGATGTCGTATACACCTTCCGTGCCTACAGGGGCCTTCAATGAAACCATCTGATCGTATAATTCTCCTTTCCAGTCATCGCTGCATGAACCGAGCAAAAGGGCAAGGCACAGCACCAAGGCCGGCAAATAAAATATTCTTTTCATACGTAAATATTTTGTGCCCCACCTATTGAGAAGGGGCTATTTTTAATCGTTTTTAATAACTTAACAGAGTTAAGACAAAAGAAAAGATAGCACTTGTTGGTGTGCAAGTGCGGCTGAATGATCGGCTTTTTATGTGATAACAGCTAAGAATTTAAATTTTCATACACGTGTCCGTAAGTCACAGTCTTTGCCGCTTAGCTGTCGGGACCAGTTTCATATCCGGACTGGGGATGTTCCAGTAAAAATCGGCCTGAAGTATAATTGTCCCGTCTATGCCGGTTTCTTCTCTGATTCTGCCTCGAGTCGGTCAAGGCTTACCTTGTACCCGAGCTTATGAAGCTCGCCCGTAAGATAGCCGGTCCGTCTTGCCCTGATTTTGTTTGGAACATACTGATCTCCCAGTTCATGGTAGGCTGCTCCGGTACTTAAGATCATATATACGGCTATTAACTGGGCATGGCCTATGGCTATCAAGGCTCTTTTCTTCCCTCTCCTGGCTGCTATGCGATGGTATCTTTCGCTGAAGAACGTGTTTTTGGTTCGGGACCCTGCCCATGCGGCTTCTGTTACTACCGCCTTCACTTGTTTGTTTCCGTGATTCGTTCTTGAACTTTTTTTTTACCCGCGCTTTCATTATTGCCAGGACACATACCTGCCCATGAGGCAAGATGCTTCTCTGAAGGGAATTTGCCCATATCCAGGCCTATCTCTGCTATCAGGTCCTCTGCCACTTTACGTTCTATACCGGGAATCCCGCATATCGCTTCAAGGGCATTGTCATAAGGGACGAGCAGTTCCCTTATCTGGTCGTCAAGTAACAGGATGCTTTCACGGGTTCCTTTTATATTCGATTGGATCAGTTGAACCATGAAGATCTGATGCGATGTCAGATTGCCCGTACAGGCTTCCAGTATCTCCTCCGGACTCGCCTGTATCTTCTTATGGTATACACTCCGGACATCTTCTATCGTAAGCTTCTTTCCTGTACAAAGCAGGGCTGTCAGTTTCTCTCCCGTAACGCCGCTCGTACTCGACAGTACACTTGACAACTTTATGTTTCCGTCTTCAAGTACCCGGATTATCCGGTTCTTGTCTGCGGTCACCGACTGCACCAGCTTACGCCGGTAACGGGTCAGGTCACGCAGTTCACGCTGCTCACGTGGAGGGATGTAGCTGTTCTTCAGCAAACCTGCCATCAGCAGCTTGCAGATCCATTCACTGTCCATCCTGTCTGTCTTGTGACCCGGTACATTCTTGATATGACGGGCATTCACTACCCATATCTCCGGAATGAAGCCTTCCAGCACATTGTATATCGGTTTCCAATATACACCCGTGCTCTCCATTGCTACGTGAGTCACTCCCAATGATTTCAGCCATTCTCTCATCTCTGTCAAAGAACTCGTGAAGGTCTTGAACTCCCGCGTCTCCTGATGGGACGGGGTCCTTACTGTCGCTACCACTACCTCCTTGTGGATGTCCATACCGCAACCGTGCGATACGACCTGGGCGAATTCAACTCTTGCCATAATTGCCTCCTTGGGGTTATTAATTCTCCACAAAGATAGCTATAACAATATATTTTCATTCGCTTTGACGATTCTTTTTAATCATGGATGTTTCATATTCATATTCTTTTTATTTGAATTATCCATATTGCTTGAATCATTCATAGCTCTTCCAACCCGGAGCCTGAGTCATCCGCTTGTCACGCTTCAGTTCTTCCTGAAGTACAGGCCAGAAATACATCTTCTTGGA